>CALUQD010000080.1 GCA_944322825.1 Candidatus Avelusimicrobium pullicaecorum | reverse complement strand
CTGCCCTCCCTTTCCTTTGCCCGCTAACTCGATTAGTGGAGCCACACTGTTTTTGAAATGTCACGCCCTACCGAGAAACAGCCCCGAGCCTGGGCTCCCCACGCTAGACCCCTAACACAATCGCCGGGCAACACCATTTAAATTTTCTCGCACTTCCCCACAACACGCTTCCGGGCCGCCCCGCCCTAAATTTGTTATCATTATTATATGTCCGCCAAGAAACATTCCTCTGCCCCAAAAGTGCGCCAACCGGCCGCGGCCAAAACTGCTGGAACCACCGCGCCGGCTAACCGCGCGGCGGCGTTTCTGCGCAAGGCGCTTGTACACGCAACGGGCTGGCTGAGCGTACTAGTAAGCGTTTCCTTCTTCACCGCCACGTACGACACCGCCCAAGTAAAACTAACGCTTTTGCATATGGGGTCCGTCATCCTGCTGGCGCTGTGGACGGCGCTGAAATTATCCGAACGCAAAAGCCCGTTCACCCGCCAGAATTTCCCTTTTTTACTGCCCGTATTCGCTTACTTGGCGTGGAACATTTTTTCCTTCGCACTAGCCCCTTATAAAATGGAAGCGGCCGAAGAATTTATCCGCCTGCTGATGTATGGCGGAATAACGTTGCTCGCCGCGTGCGAATTTACCCGCCAGGACGTAAAAACCCTCACAAAATTCATCCTTGCCGCGGCGTGGATATCATTTGCGTATGCCTTACTGCAAGTGCTGGACGGCTTCTTCCCCGGCGTCGATTTTATGCCCTGGCGCGGGTTCTTTACCCGGCGTATATTTTCCACTCACGCCAACCCGAACTTTTTTGGCGCGTTTGTGATTTTTGCCTCCTGCCTGGCGGGCGCGCAGTATTTGCTCACCCGTAAAAAAAGCCTGCTCGTGCTGTTGGCGGCCGGACTGGTGGGGTTAATCTTCACCGAAAGCAAAGGCGCGTGGGTGGCCTATGGGGCGGCGTTGGCGTGTTTTGCGGGGCTGTACACCAACCGTTTGCTGCAAGGGAGTGCACGCAAACACCTCAAAAAAATCAACCTGGCCGCGCTGGGCGTATTAGTAATCGCGTTGGCCGGGGCCGGGTTCTATGCGTCCAAACGGTTCCAATCCGTCAGCTTCCGCGCGTTTACCTGGCTTTCCGCCTGGGAGATGGTGCAGGATTCCCCCGTCGTGGGAACGGGGCCGGGCAGTTTTAAAATTATTTACCCGGCGTACCGCCGCCCGCAAATTTTTTATATCGAAAATTCCCACAACACCGAAACCCAGCACGCCGAAAACGAATACCTCGAACAATGGGCCACTACCGGCACCATCGGCCTGGCGATATTTTTGTGGTTGGTGCTGTTTGTGTTTATCTGCGCCGCGCGCAATTTGAAAACAAATGAAAATCCGCCCGAAGAATTGCGCGAGCGCAATTTGCTTTTGCTCGGCTATGCCAGCGCGTTTTTTGGTTTAATGACGCACGCTTGTGTGGACATCAGCCTCCGGTTTGCCTCCAGCGGGTTATTTTTCGCTTTGTTCTGCGGGGTTATTTTGGCGTTGTGCCGCCTGCCAGAAAACGCCGCCGCAAAGGCGGAGCCCGTTTCCCCCGGGTGGCTGAACTTCCTGGGGCGGATGTTGCTGCTGGCAGCCGTTCTGTACGGCGGCTGGACCGTTTGCACACAATTTGCCGAAGTCACCCGCGCCCTGCGCGCCGGCACCCCGGGCGAAGGCTTGCTGATTGCCGTTTCGTGGGCGGTACTGAGCGGCTGTGTGCTGGGAACTTTGTATATGTACCTGCGGGCGGCGTTTTTAAGCCGGACGGTGCAAGTAAGCCTGGCGCTTCTTGTATCGGTGCCGCTCTTGGTATTTTTCTATGGGTTTTTTCAAGCAAACCACTATTACAGCCTGGGCGTCAGCCTGGTGTCTAAAGGCAACCCCGAAGGCGCAGTGGGATATTTTACCAAAGCCATCGATTTAAATCCGCTCCAAACGGAATACCTGCAATACCGCGCCAACACGCTATCTAGCATACTGAATTTAACAACACAGTTTTCCTCCTCTCGGGGCGACACGGACGCTCCCTCCAACGATTACGAACGCGCGCTGAAAGATTACGCCGCCGTTTTAAAACACGCCCCCAACCACGTGATGATTCACCAAAATATCGGCCAGCTGTATTACACAATGGCCATCCGCCAATCCAAAAGCGCCGCCGCGGCCGCCAACGAAACGCAGTACAACGAACGCAGCCAATCAGCCCGGCAGAATATGGAACAAGCCAAACGCGCGTTTGAACGGTCACTCAAGCTGGACCCGGTAAACGAAAGCACCTACCTGTTTCTGGCCAGTATTGCCCTGATGGAATACAACCCGGAACGCGCCCAATACTGGGTGGACGCTTACCGCCGCGGGCCGGAGGGCGTAACGGAAGAAAATTTCCTGCTGCAAAACCGCACCAATCCGCGGTTTGACGCCGTGCAAAAACAAATTGACGCGCTGCGCGGCTCCGTCGGCAAAAAGCCGTCAAAAAAATAACTAAATGCAAAATGCGCGAAATTTTTGTAGAATATATCTACAACGATTTAGATGTTTTATGCCAAGATAGCTCAGCTGGTAGAGCAACCGCTTCGTAAGCGGTAGGTCGGGGGTTCGATCCCCCCTCTTGGCTTT
>CALUQD010000079.1 GCA_944322825.1 Candidatus Avelusimicrobium pullicaecorum | reverse complement strand
TTAATTGGCGGCTGAGATTAAATGATTTACATACCCAAACGCCCGGGGCAAAAGCTCCGGGCGTTTTTGTGTGGTGCAGAAATTGATGACAGCGTATGACAGCTGTATTTTGCGGGCTGGAAGGCCGTGGCGCAAGAGCGCGACATTTCAAAACAGTATGGCCCCAGGAGTCGTGTTGGCGGGCAAAGGAAAGGGAGCCCCGGCTCGGGGCCTTGATTTGTTTTTTTTTTTTGATAAATTTTGGCTATGACCAAAATTTATCAAAAAGCCTACCCGGCGGGGAAAAATGCCGGATTTACGCTAATAGAGCTATTAGTGGTGGTTTTAATTATCGGCATATTGGCGGCGGTGGCGTTGCCGCAGTACGAAATGGCTGTCTTAAAAGCCCGGTTTGCCAATATGCGCCAGATTGCGGCCCAATATAAGGCGGCGGAGGAAGCCTATTATATGGCTAATGGCAGTTATACGAATCAAACCAGCGATTTGGATATTGATTTTAAAAACTGTATTAAGTCAGCTAGTGACGTACTGAGCTGTAATAATTATTTGCAATTAGATCCACTGGACTCAAGTACGGATGGGCTTGCACTTAATAAAGCTAATCTGCGAATCCTTTATTGTCCTGGGAAGGCTCGTTCTACTTTTGAAGAATGTGCAAACAATCGTGATTTTATATATACCGTATGGCTGGATAATTCTTCCAAGCCGGGTCAGACGGAGTGCGCGGGTGTGACGGAATTGGGCAAAAAGTTTTGCAAGGCGCAACCTAACTAAATTTAGCGCAAATCAAAACGCCCGGGGCGGAAACCCCGGGCGTTTTTACGGCATTAGATGCAAACTATTTCTTTAATTGGATTTTGGCCATCATATCGTACATAATAATGCTGGCCGCGGCCGACGCGTTTAAACTTTCCACGCCGCCGCGCTGCGGAATGGAAATAATTTGGTCGCAGTTTTCGGCCGTTTTTTCGCGGATGCCGAACCCTTCCGAACCGATTACTAACACGGCCGGGGAAGCGTAATCCGTTTCCGTAATAGGCTGTCCGTCCATATCGGCGCCGTACACCCAAAAGCCTTCTTCTTTCAGGTCGTTTAGCGCTGCCGAAAGGTTGGCCACTTCCACGATGTTGATGTTTTCAATCGCGCCGCAAGCCACTTTGTACACGGCGGGCGTAATACCCACGGTGCGCCGCTGGGGCAGGATGATGGTGGAGAAGCCTAAGCACGCCGCACTGCGGATGATGGCGCCCAGGTTTTGCGGGTCGGTCATTTCGTCTACGGCGAGCCAGAGGTCCTTTTTGTTGCCGTCGGACTCATAAAGCGCGTTGGAAAGTTTCATCAGTTTAATGGGTTGTACTTTGGCCATTACGCCCTGGTGGTTGGCGTTGCGGGTTAGGCGGTCCAGGGTTTTGTTGTCGATACGGTCGATTTTGGCATTGTTGCGTTTAGCCAGGCAGATGATTTCTTCCACCGCGCGGTGGCCGGCTTTGCCGTCGGCTACGTACAGCTGGGTTACGTTGCGTTTTTTGCTTTTCAGCGCTTCCATTACGGGGTGAATCCCGTAAATCATATCCAAATTGTCGTTCATAGAAAGGGCTCCTTACCCAATATCGGCCGAGCCGAAGCTCATCCCTACTTCCAGGGCGGCTTGCACTTCGGGCCCGTGCGGGTCCACCAATTTCAGTTTGGAAATGGCGTCGGAAATTTTGACTTCCGTAATCTGAAAATCGCGGAAAGCCGCCATATAGCCAAATTGTTCGTTGATCACCATATCCAGTGCCTTGGCCCCGTAGAGGGTGGAGAGCCAGCGATCAAACGCGGTGGGCGTACCGCCGCGCTGGGTGTGGCCCAGCACGCAGGCGCGGGATTCGATTTTGGTGCGGTCCTCAATCATATTGCTCAATTTGTTGGCAATGCCGCCCAGGCGGATGGGGTCCGTGCTGCCGGGCAATGTGCGGGCAACGGATTGTTCGCCCAGTTCGTTTTTGGCGCCTTCGGCCGCTACCACAATGCTGAAGGTTTTCCCTTTGGCTTTGCGGTCCAAAATATAGTTGACGATGACGTCATCGTTATACGGGATTTCCGGTATCAGCACGATATCGCCCCCGCCCGCAATAGCCGAACGCAAGGCAATCCAGCCCGCGTAGCGGCCCATTGTTTCCACAATCATCACGCGGTGGTGGCTTTGGGCGGTGGTGTGCAGGCGGTCGATGGCTTCGGTGGCGACGGCCAGGGCCGAATCGAACCCGAAGGTTTGGTCGGTGGCGGACAAATCGTTATCGATGGTTTTGGGCACGGCCACCACGGGCATACCCAGGTCCACAAATTGTTGGGACATATGCAGCGTGCCGTCCCCGCCGATAGTGATTAATGCGTCCAGCTGGTTTTCTTTAAAGTTATGCAAGGCAACGGAGGATAAATCGCGCGGTGTTTCCGGCAAGCCAAACGGCGGCAGGGTATAGTTGAAGGGATTGGCGATGTTGCTGGTGCCCAAGATGGTGCCGCCCAACGTTAAAATGCCGGAAACCGTATCGTTGGTAATGTTGATAAATTCGTTTCGTACAAGCCCGTCAAATCCGTTTTTAAAGCCCAGCACTTCGATTCCTTGGCGCAGGGCGTTTTTGCTTACAGCGCGCACGACGGCGTTTAAGCCGGGGCAGTCGCCCCCGGCGGTTAAAATACCAATTCGTTTAATGCTCATATCCCCTCCGTTATAAATACGCGGCTAGCCCGCTCAGCACCCACAGAATGAAGAATTGCCCGTCGATTAATGTTTCGTCTTTTACGCTGCGGGTACTGCTCTTGCTATAATAATATATTACAATAAAAACGGTATACAAATGCCC
>CALUQD010000078.1 GCA_944322825.1 Candidatus Avelusimicrobium pullicaecorum | reverse complement strand
GGGAGGGGCGGCTCGCCCCTTGATTTGTTTTTTTTTTTTGATAAATTTTGACTATGAACAAAATTTATCAAAAAACCCACCCGGCGGGGAAAAGCGCCGGATTTACGCTAATAGAGCTATTAGTGGTCGTTTTAATTATTGGTATCTTAGCGGCGGTGGCTTTGCCGCAATATCAACTGGCGGTAGCCAAAAGCCGCACGACCGAAGCCGTGACCATTTTAAAAGCTATCACGGATGCGCAGGAAGTGTATTATATGGCCAACGGTAAATATACCAACAATTTAGAAGATTTGGATATTGATGTTCCAACTAATACAAAGGCGTGGTCTTTTAGCTGTTTTGAGGAGCGTTCTTGTGCGGCAAGTGCCAAGGTAACTAATCTCCCTTCTACGATTGAATTCCATATGCTAAATGTTCGTTCTAATGTGTCGTACAGCGGGAAACACTGGTGCCTGGCTTCGAAAGAGAATACGACGGGAATTAAAATTTGCAAAACCTATGGGCCGTTGGATTATTCTTCGTCAACGCATCATTACTATCTTATGAACTAATTTTTTATCCGCTTGCGTCAGCACCGTACCAAACGAAACCCTGTCCGAGGTAGAGCTCCGTGGCCCGGAAGGCCCTGCCCCTGGCGAGGGGGTACTTTTTCCGGCGGGAAAAAGTACCAAAAAGCGCCCGGTGCCGTTGCGCAAGAGCGCGACATTGCAGGAACAGTGTGGCCCAACCAGTCGTGTTAACGGGTGAAGGAAAGGGGGCACCGGCTCGGTGCCCCAGGGCCCCATAAAAACCACTATTTATATAGCCCTTTTTCTGGCGCCAGAAAAAGGGCGAAAAAGAGCGCCGCCCCAGGGAGCCACAAAAATCACTTTCAAACGGGAAATTTTATAACTCGCGCGGGTCCCCCGCGCTCAAACAATAAAATTTCTAATCCGTTTGAAAGGCTTTTTGTAGACGGCTCTAAAGGGGCGGATAAACAGCAACGACCACAACAACAGCACGCCTACGACATAAGCGGAAACGACTTCCTTTTGAAACAGTGCGACATTTCGAAAACAGTGTTGCCCAAACTAGTCGTGTTAACGGGCCTAGAGAGGGGAGGCCAGGCTCTGGCCCGGCTCGCCCCTTGATTTGTTTTTTTTTTTTGATAAATTTTGGCTATGAGCAAAATTTATCAAAAAACCCACCTGGCGGGGAAAAACGCCGGATTTACGCTAATAGAGTTATTAGTGGTCGTTTTAATCATCGGTATTTTGGCGGCGGTGGCGCTGCCGCAATATCAAGTGGCCGTGGCCAAAAGCCGCGCCGCCGAAGCCGTGACCATTTTAAAAGCTATCACGGACGCGCAGGAAGTATATTATATGGCCAACGGCGAATATACCAATAATTTAGAGGATTTGGATATTGATGTTCCTGCCGAAACAAAGGCGTGGAGATTTCTCTGTTGGGGAAACGCCACCTGTGGGGCCGCAAATAAAATAAAAAATTTGCCGAATGTGTTTGAATTCCGTATGGTAAATGTGCCGGAGGGGACAGGGGGAGCTTCGTACAGTGGAAAACATTGGTGCCGTGCCTCTGGCAGCAATCCAATTGGCTTACAGATTTGTAGGACTTATGGCTCTTATGACTTTACACAAAATAACCAGCAGTACTACTTGATGAGGTAATAAAAAACCCCGGGGCGTTGGCTCCGGGGTTTTTTATGTCTGCGAAAATCGGTTAGATTTTCATAATTTCAGCTTCTTTGTTTTTAATTACCTGGTCAATCTTGGCGATGTTCGCATCCGTTGCTTTTTGGACGTCGGTTTCGTAGCGTTTCAAATCGTCCTCGGTGATTTCGGACGCTTTTTGCGCTTTTTTGAGTTTTTCCAATACGTCGCGGCGTTCGTTGCGCACGGCTACTTTAAAATCTTCGCTCATTTTGGAAATGTTTTTGGCCAGCTGTTTGCGGCGGTCTTCGGTCATAGAAGGCAAGGTGATGCGGATGACTTTGCCGTCGTTTACCGGGCTGGCGCCGAGGTCGGCTTTTTGGAGCGCTTTGTCGATATCATTGATGGAGCTGATGTCCCACGGTTGGATTTCCAGCGTTTTGGCGTCCAATACGTTGATGACGGCCATTTGTTTAATCGGGGTTTGGGTGCCGTAATAATCTACGCGGATGTTTTCCAACAGCCCCGCGCTGGCGCGGCCGGTGCGGATGGTGGCCAAATCGCGTTCCAAGCGGGCGACGTGCTCAGCCATATTGGTTTTGGTTTTATTTAAAAGGGTGCTAATGGCTTCCATATAAAAATTCCTCGTATCGTAAAATGTTACTTTATTATAGCAATTCTGGCGCGCTTTGCGTGGGGCGGCCATAAAAAATCCGCCCGCAGGAAATTCCGACGGGCGGGGAAAACTAATAGATAATCGTGCCGACGTCTTCGCCGCAGAGGGCTTTTTTGATGTTGCCCTTTTTGTGCAGGTTGAACACCTGTACGGGCACTTTATTTTCCAAACACAGGGCCAGGGCGGCCGTATCCATAAATTGGAGCTGGCGGGCGATGGCTTCTTTGTAGGTGATTTTGTGGATGAGTTTCGCGTCGGGGTTTTTGCGGGGGTCGCTGTCGTACACGCCGTCCACCTGGGTGGCTTTTAACAGGACGTCTGCATTAATTTCCGACGCGCGCAGCGCGGCGGCGCTGTCGGTAGTAAAGAACGGGTTGCCGGTGCCGCCAGCAAAAATAACGATGCGGCCCTTTTCCAAGTGGCGCAAGGCTTTGCGGCGCACAAACGGTTCGGCCAATTGGTAAATGTTAATAGAGGTCAGCACGCGGGTAGGAACGCCGGCTTCTTCCAAGGCGGACTGCAGCGCCAACGCGTTGATGACGGTGGCCAACATACCCATATTGTCGGAATTGACGCGGTCAATCACGCCGCCGCCGTCACGCACGCCGCGCCAGATATTGCCGCCGCCGAGCACGATGGTCAGCTCGCAGTTGCCGCAGCGGTAAGCGTCGGCAAT
>CALUQD010000077.1 GCA_944322825.1 Candidatus Avelusimicrobium pullicaecorum | reverse complement strand
TTTTTGTAAAAGCGCATATATGCGGGGCTATTCTTCGACATAAACGAACAGCAAACCGCTTTTTATCGAAACGGCAAACGTCTTGCCGGTGGTTTGGTTGCTTAGCGTGCGGCCCGTTTTGCCAAACGGCAGGCGGGCGTTTTTGAGGGGATATTTCAGGCCGCGTAATGTAACGCCGGTACAATTTTTCAGCGGGATTAAACTCACGCGTGCGCCCGGCCGGCACGGGAAGCGGCGGGGTTGGACAAGCGGATAGAGCCGCCAGCCCGGCCCAGCCACGGTAAGTTGCAGTTTGGGGGTGTACGGCACGAGCGACAAAAAATTTCCCAGCGTAAAATCCAGCCGTCCGCCTGTAAACCCCGTCAGCGTGACGGATTTGCACCCGCGGGCGAGCAGCCAGTCCAGGGCTTTTTCCAAGTCGGTATTGTTTTGGTTATCTACAAAAATGAGCTTTTCCGGTGCGATGCGTTTTTGAGTGGCGGGAGAAATAGAGTCCAAATCCCCAATAATTATATCGGGGGTAACGCCTGCGGTCAAAGCGCGGTCGGCGCCGCCGTCGGCGGCCAGCACCCAATCGGCCGCTTGGGCCAGCGGTTTTAAAAATGCAGCCGGCTGGGTCTGCCCGTTACCGATAAGTAATGCGCGCAACATACGCCTCCCCCTTCTTTCGCCGGAACACCAGTAGCACAATTAAGCCCGTGGCTACGCCGATGTAGAACGGGTCCAGCGATTGCAATAGTTCGTGTTTGGGGATAAACCGCCAAACCGTCATTGCCGCCGCGCTGGAAAGCGACGCGCACACGAACAGCCCGTCGCTGATGCGCCCCGGGGAAATATAACCCATCAAAATCGGCACCAATAAACACGCCGAAAAATACGAGCCCAGCACCAGCCAAATTTCTTTAAAACTGCCGTGCAGCATATGCGCCAAACAAATAGCCAGCAGGCCTACGGCAAAGATGGAAATGCGGTTGGACAGAATGATGTTTTTAAAGCGGCTGCGGAGCAAGTCGAAACTTAAAGTATTGGACGCAATAAACAAAAACGAATTAAGCGTGGATAAAATAATCGCCAATATCCCGGCTACAAAAAATCCGCGCAGGCCTACGGGCAAGAGCTGGATAGCATAGAAAAAATACGCCTGCCCCGGTTCGGCCTGCGGCAGCAGTGCGCGCGCATAGAGGGAGCCTGCCGTCGTGCAAATATCAAAACAAAACCAAATGAAGGTGGAAATCAAAACGCCTTTTTTGACTACGCCCGGATTTTTGGCCGCAAAACAGCGCTGGTAAAAGCTGGGGTCGATGAGGGTAGAAAGCGCGATAAAGCCCCAGATTAAGGTATTCAGCCACGAGTTGCCGCCGGTAATGGTGAAATGGGAGGCCGGCAGATGGGCTTTTAAAAAATCCAGCCCGCCAAACGTATGGACGGAAAATAAAACCACCAGCAGCACGGCACTGCACATCACAAAAAATTGTACCAAGTCCGAAAACACGACCGAGCGGAACCCGCCCCACGCCGTATACAGCCCCGCAAACACTGTTCCCAGCGCCATTCCCGGCAGGACGCCGATGCCAAACACCATATGCAAAAACATCCCCAAGCTAAGCACATAGGCAACCGGGGTAATATAGAAGAAGGTGAACACGGCCGCCACTTTGGCCGCTTTGGGGCCGAACATTTGCTCGGTTAAATCGGGCAGGGTAATGGATGGATAGCGGGCCACGCGCGGTGCGATAAAAAAAGCAAAAATCAAATAGGCCGCGTACCAAAAGAGTCCTTGCGTAACAAAGTTATAAATGCCGTAGTTAAACGTGATTTCGTTGACGCCGAAAATGCCGCCGTACCACGTGGCCACCAGCGTAGCCACAAACAGGGGCAGCGTTAGCTGCCGGCCCATGAGCAGATAGTCCAATATGCCGGAAGGCTTAGAACCTTGTTTCTTTTTTAAGCGGCGGTTTCCATACACGGCGGCGCCGGCCGTGGCCGCCAGGACCGCAAAGAAAACAGCCCAGTCCGCCGCGTGGAAATAAGAAACGGTTTTCAGCTCGCTTAACATAGTTTTAAAAAGCCCCTTGGCGGGCCAAGGGGCTTAGTCTTATTTTACCAAATATAATAAGCGGGTATCAGCAGCAGCATAGAGAGTACAATCAAAATAACCTCCAGCTTCAAAAACCACTTGACCCACGTCGGATACGATATCCCGGCCAACGCCAGCGCGCCCATCGTTACCGGGGCGGTGGGGATAATCGGGTTGCCCCAGCCTTCGCCGAATTGGTAAGCCAAAATGACGGTCTGGCGTGATACTTCCACCAAATCGCCCAGCGGGACCATAATGGGCATTGTCAGCACGGCCTGGCCGGAGCCGGACGCGATGAAGAAGTTCAAAACCGTCTGAATGACGAACATCGCCTGCGAGGCCAAAATGGGGTGCAGCCCGCCGACGCTTTTGGTCATTGCGTGCAGGAACGTATCCAAAATGTGGCCGTTGGTGGCCACAATCACAATAGACCGCGCCAGCGCCATCAAAATACATACGCTGATCATCGATTTTGCGCCGTCGATGATAGCGTCGGTGGTTTGGTCCAGCGTCAGTTTGCCGAAGTACGCGCTGGCAATGGAAACGCCCAGGAATACGGCGGCGATTTCAATCATATACCATTGGTAGCGGATGACGCCGTAGAACAGAATGACCATTCCCAGCAGGAAAGAAACAATTACCAGTTTGTGGGCGCGGGTTAAGCGGAAAGACTGGTCCACCACTACATCGTTAATAACGTTAAGTTCGGCGCGTTTTTCCAGGTCCATTTTATAGGTTAAACTTTTGGTTGGGTTTTTGCGTACGCGTTCGCCGTACCAGGTAAAAAAGCCCGCCACCACGGACGTGAAAATAAACCAAATCACCAAGCGGTACTGCCAGCCGGAATACATCGGCAGCTGTGCGATGGTTTGTGCGATGCCCACCGTAAACGGGTTCACAAACGCCGAGGAAAAACCCGTAAACGCACCGATGAACGGAATGGACATACCGACCACGGTGTCATACCCCAGCGAAAGCGCCAGCGGAATAAAAATGGGAATGAAAATCAGCGTTTCTTCTTCCATTCCAAACATTGCCCCGCACAGCGAGAACAAGAACATACATACCGGAATAAAAAATTTCTTGTATCGGGGCTTGTTGGCAAAGAAAAAACTGACTTTTTTAATCATCGTATTAATGGCGCCCGTGCGTTCGATAATCGTAAACAGCGCGCCGACTACCAAAATAAACGCGATGATTTC
>CALUQD010000076.1 GCA_944322825.1 Candidatus Avelusimicrobium pullicaecorum | reverse complement strand
GTGCCGCACATCGCCCACGTGATTAATTACGACCTGCCCCAATGCCCCGAAGATTATATCCACCGCATTGGCCGCACGGGCCGCGCGGGTGCGGTGGGGGCGGCGCTGTCGCTCATTTCCGACGACGGCCAAAAATGGAAAGATATTTGCAAAGTCACCCGTTTTTCTATTCCCGTTAAAACCATTCAGAAAACAATTGAGCCTCTGCCCGCGCCCAAGTTTGTGGCGCAGGAAGAAGGCTCCGCACACGCCAAAAACCGCCGCAAAGAACGCGTCAAGCGCGTGCAAACGCCGTCTAAAGCCACGGAACTAGCCAAACGGCTGTTGGCGGAGGGGAAAGTCTACTTGCCGCAGGGAAACGCGGCTCCCCAAAAAGCCGCCCAGCCGCCGCATCCGGCGGCCGCAGACGCCCCAAAAGTGAAGCCGCCAAAAACATTGGCAGGCGGGGCAAGCCGTGCAAGTTCTTCCGCCCGGTCCGCGGCGGAAAAGCCGCACACGTTTCACAAGGCGGTGCAAACGCAGGCGGTGTTGCAAGCGTCGGCGGAAAAAAATCCGTTCCGTACGGTTAAAGTCGGCGTCAGCAAAAAAGAACTGGCTCGCTGGAAAAAAGCCGAAAATCAAAATCCTGCACCCGCTAACCGAAAGCATAAACGTGCAAAGCCTTTTTCCAAATTTTTTAAGCGCAAACGCTGCTGAACTTTTTCAGAATAAACATAAAAACCCCGTTTCCCTTCGGAAACGGGGTTTTTATGCATAGTTAGAACGCTTAAGAACCAATGACGTTCATCCCGTCTAATCGGGAAGTACTCAGTGCTTCGCACAGCCAGTTATATTTAGGAGCCATACTGGAACAGACCATTAAGTCCTTGTATTTTTTAGATCCGGACGTATACGTGTAGTACATTTTAAAACAATAGGTGTTGTAAAAGGTATTTCTATTGCTTAAAAGGCAGGCGGAAATACCGTCGTTCATAAACGAATAATGGAAGTTGCCAATGTTAAAGCTGGAGGCGTCGGGCGTAGTTGCGTCAAAGAACGATACGTCCAGCCCGGTTAATTTTAACGGCGCCTCGGAATTGGCCGTGCGGTAGCGTTTGGCGGAATCAAAGAGAGTGCGCAGGTTGGTCATCATTTCCATCGCTTGGGCACGCTGCACCGAACGGCGGTACTGCGGTACGGCGATAGATGTTAAAATCGCAATAATCAATACGACGGCTAACAACTCGATTAAGGTAAACCCGGATTTTGTATATTTCATAAAATTCTCCTTTTCTTTGTACAGTATATCGGTTTTTTTACGTTTTTTCAATACGAAATTCAACCCGAAAACTCCTTGCAACCTACGGAAAAAAGGCTATAATAAATATAGTATTCCATTTTTGTAACGAGGTTTTTATGCATCAAAAAAATAAAGCCGGTTTTACGCTTACCGAATTGATGGCGGTAGTGATTATTGTGGCTGTTTTGGCGGGAATCGCTTTTGGTTCTTATAAAAAAGCGGTGGAACGCAGCCGCTTTGCCGAAGGACAGGTGGCGGGCGCGACGGTGGCGGAGGCGGTTTCCCGCTATTATTACGATAATTTGGATACCTCCTACGCTAGCACAATGCCGCAGGCGAGTTATTTGGATGTCGGCTTTGCCAGCGACCGCTCCTGCACCCTTAACCCTTCTTCCAAGCACTGCTTTAGAACCCAGTATTTTGAGGTGCTCATCCAAAGCGATCGGGTGAAAGTAAGCCGCGTACAGGGCAATAAAGCAAAAGATTATTATTTCTATTATTACCCGGAATTTTTAGGACAAAAAGCGGAAGAATGCGGCAGCCTGACGCAGGCCGGCGCCGATTTGTGCAAGAGTATGGGGTATACCGACTGCTCGGGGTCGGGTGCCTCGGTGCTGTGCAGCAAACCGTAAGGTAAATGTATTTGGCAGGAACGTCCGCCGGGAAGCTCCGGCGGACTTTTTTTGTATAGAATGTCAGTCGGACGGGGGAAATTCTTTGATCGGGCGGCGGAAAAGCGGGCCGTGGGCTCGGCAAAGCGGGCCGGGGACTTTGGCAAAAGTGGGGCGTGGGCTACGTCAAAGCGGGCCGTGTGCGGCGCGTCGGGGAAAAAAGGCATAAAAAAACCATAAAGTTTTTGCTTTATGGTCCGCTTTGGCCGTTTTAGACAGGCGGAAGAAAGTTTCTTCCCCTGTCCGCCGGCGAGTTCCAGCCGGCTGCAAACTGCTCTATGGAAGGCCGCGTGGCGCTTCCGGTTATTTTTTGCTGATCATATAGTGAGCGCCGCTGACGTTTTCGCCGACTTTCACCAACGCTTCAGCCATTTTTTCCAAAAACTTGGTCATTTTATCCTCCTGTTTAAATATCGTTGGGGCGGACCCCGTTTTTTCTTTACATAATTATTATACAAATTTTGAGTACGGTTGTAAATTAGGGGGATATATGATAACAAATATAAAAATAATATGCAAGTAAAAAATCGCTTTTTTTTAGGATTTGTCTACCCGGCCTTTTATATAATGTAAGTATGAAAGTATTGCATACGGATTGTTTGGTAATCGGCGGCGGCATTGCCGGTTGCGTATACGCGCACCAAGCCGCCAAAAAGGGGCTCAAAACGATGCTCCTCTGCTGTGGGGAAATGCCCCAGGCAAACAGTGATTTGGCACAGGGGGGAATCGTTTATGAACCCCACCTGAATATGGAAGATTTGTTGGCGGATGTTAAAATGGCCACCGCAGAAATGTGTAATGCCGAAGCGGTAAAACAACTTTCCGCCGCCGGATGCAAAGCCGTGGAAGAAATCTTTTTGAAAGATTTATCCGTCCCTTTTGACCGCGACGAAAACCACCTGCTGCGCTTTACGCGCGAAGGCGCCCACCGCAAAAACCGCATTATTTATTCCAAAGATACCACCGGCCACGCGATGTTAAACGCCATCCAGGAAGCAGTGCGCAAGAACCCGCTTATTACCGTGCGGGAGTTTGCCTCGGCTATCGATTTATTAACCCTTTCCCACAGCTCGCCCGACCCAATGGACCGCTACTATCCGCTGACGGTATTTGGCGCTTATGTGCTGGACAACAAAACCGGCGAAGTGTTTGCCGTTACCGCCAAAAAGACGGTATTGGCCACCGGCGGCGTAGGGCAAGTCTACCGCCATACCACCAATGCCGACCACGCCTACGGGCACGGTATCGCTATGGCCTACCGTGTGGGCGCGCGCGTGATGAATATGGAATTTTTGCAGTTCCACCCTACGGTGTTTGCCAAAGGGAAGAGTTTCCTGTTGTCCGAAGCGTTGCGCGGCGAAGGCGCCATTTTGCGCAACTGCAACGGGGAAGCCTTTATGGCCAAATACCACCCGTTAAAAGATTTG
>CALUQD010000075.1 GCA_944322825.1 Candidatus Avelusimicrobium pullicaecorum | reverse complement strand
ATCAAAGGGCTGGAAAATATAGACAAAGTCATCATCGTGGACCAAAGCCCCATCGGCAAAACGCCGCGCTCCAACCCCGCCACCTACACGGGCGTCTTTTCGCACATACGCGATTTGTTCGCCGAAATGCCCGAAGCCAAACGCCGCGGCTATAAGCCGGGCCGCTTCTCCTTTAACGTAAAAGGCGGCCGGTGCGAAAAGTGTCAAGGCGACGGCATTTTAAAAATTCAAATGCAGTTCCTGCCCGACATTTACGTAAAATGCGAAGAATGCGACGGCAAACGCTTTAACGAAGATACCCTGCAAGTGAAATTCAAAGGCAAAAACATCGCCGAAGTGCTGGATATGAGCGTATCGCAAGCGCTGGAATTCTTTGACAGTATTCCCAAAATCAAACGCTATTTAAAAACGCTAAACGACGTGGGTTTGGGATATATCAAGCTGGGGCAATCGGCCACCACGTTGTCGGGCGGCGAGGCGCAGCGCGTGAAACTGGCCGACGAACTTTCCCGCAAAGGGACGGGCAAGACGCTCTATATTTTGGACGAACCCACCACCGGCCTGCACTTTGCCGATATCGACAAACTGCTGCACGTGCTGCACGGGCTGGCCGACAAAGGAAACACCGTGCTGATTATCGAGCACAATTTGGACGTCATCAAAACCGCCGACTGGCTGATTGACCTCGGCCCCGAAGGCGGCGACAAAGGCGGCCAGATTGTGGTGACGGGTACGCCGCGGCAGGTGGCGGCTTGCGAAAAGTCCTACACGGGCAAATACCTAAAGCCGGAATTGGAAGCGGTGGATAAATTTTTGGCCGCGCACCCGGAGCAGAAACTCCACGCGCCCAAAGGCGGTTCGGCGCAACATTCCGCGCCGGCGGCGGGCAAAAAGAAATCTCCCAAATCCACTTCCGCGGCCGCCTCGAACGACAAGAAGGACGTTCCGGCCCAAAAAGCCGTGCTTAAAAAAACGGCAAAAAGCCGCAAATAAAGACGTGTTAAACACCCTGGCATATATAAAATATCCCCCGGCCACGCCGGGGGTTTTTAGATATAAAACCCCGGATGTGCTCCGGGGCAAATCTGCCCAAATTAACTGCCGATTAAAAAGTATTTCCCCGAGGAGGAATCCGGGTCCTGCCGGCCCACGGCGCGGCACAGTGCAAGGGCTTTTTCCGAGGAAGTGCCTGCAACTTGGCACCAGTGTTTGCCGCGATTGCTCTCAGCGCCAGCGTTAAGCATATGAAATTCTAAGCCGGGATACCCCGTTACTTTAGGCGAAGCAAAACACGTACGCGCTGTATCAATTTCGAAATTCTCACAGTGATATCGGAAATACTTTCCTTCCGGTTCCACTTGGATGTCCAGCAAGCTCAAATCATCCGTATATTCCCCGTTGGCCATATAATAAATTTCCTGCGCGTCCGTAATGGCCTTGAGGGTCGTTATCCCTTCCGTCAGCCGCGCTTTTCCGACGGCTAGTTCATACTTGGGCAGCGCTACCGCCGCCAATATGCCGATAATTAAAACGACCACTAACAGCTCTATTAGCGTAAATCCGGCGTTTTTCCCCGCCGGGTGGGCTTTTTGATAAATTTTGCTCATATGCAAAATTTATCAAAAAAAAAAAACAAATCAAGGGCCTTCCAGGCCCGGGGGCTCTGCCTCGGACAGGGTTCCGCCAAATACGGTACTAACGCCAAAGGGAACGACCTGTTGGGGATACTTGCGCAAAGGGCGAGCCGCCCCTCCCTTCTCTATGCCCGTCAGCACGACTGGTTGGGCCACACTGTTCCTGTACTGCCGCACTGTTCAAAAAGAAAGTCGTTTCCGCTTATGTCGTTGCCGTTGCTGTTGCCGTTGGACCGCCCCTTTAGAGCCGTCCACAAAACGCCTTTCAAATAGAAATCCCCTTACCCAAAATGAGCTTTGCCTCTTCGGCAAAGCTCATTTAAATTCGTACAAGCAACCTACCAATAATCTACGGGAGGGAATATCGTTGCCAGCCATCTCCGAGTGAACTCTCTTGCCCTTTCTCTAACCCCCGGCAAAATTCGCCTTCCGCAATAGTAGAGGTTCCATTTCGCGCTTCCACGCAAGCAAATTCACCATCATCGGTACTCCCTCCGGCCCGAAAGCCATTGCACTTATATTTGCCTTCCGTCCACACCGCAACAGCGGAACTGGAGGAATCTTGAGTTATTTGGTTTATGACAATTTGAAAGTTTTTCCCTTTGCGAATCGAGTCCGCAGCCGTTACTGCTAATGCACAGATAGGCTCATTCCCCGCCGATACATTCACCGAATCCAACTGGAAATCCAAATCCAGCTGGTCAAAAGAAGACGGATATTCCCCATTGGCCATATAATACGTCTGCATTGCTTGGGCAACGGATTTAACCGCCGTTTTAAGCTGAGCATTGCGGGATTTCCAAACCGCTTTTTCGTATTGCGGCAACGCTACCGCCGCCAATATGCCGATAATTAAAACGACCACTAACAGCTCTATTAGCGTGAATCCGGCGTTTTTCCCCGCCGGGAGGGTTTTTTGATAAATTTTGCTCATATGCAAAATTTATCAAAAAAAAAAAACAAATCAAGGGCCTTCCAGGCCCGGGGGCTCTGCCTCGGACAGGGTTCCGCCAAATACGGTACTAACGCCAAAGGGAACGACCTGTTGGGGATACTTGCGCAAAGGGCGAGCCGCCCCTCCCTTCTCTATGCCCGTCAGCACGACGGGTTGGGCCACACTGTTCCTGTACTGTCGCGCTCTTACGCAACGGCCCTTCCAGGCCGCGGTGCTCTGCCTCGAACAGGGTTTCGCAAAATACGGTGCTGGCGCAAAAAAGGAACGACCAATCGCGGACGTTTTTGCCAAGGCCCCAAGGCTGGCCGCCCTTCTCTATGCCCGCTGGCACGACTGGTTGGGCCACACTGTTTCCGTAATGTCGCGCTCTTACGCAACGGCCCTTCCAGGCCTGGGTGCTCTGCCTCGAACAGGGTTTCGCAAAATACGGTGCTGACGCAAAAGGGAACGACCCGTTGTGGATGTTTACGCAAAGGGCAAGCCGCCCCTCCCCTCACCATATACTCCAGCCCGGCAGTCAAAAAACGCCCGTGTCCCTCAAAAATTCTATAATTTAAATAGGTCCCGCTATGAAAAATAAAATCCACAAAACCAACGCCGCCCGCCACTTGGACGAACTGGACATTTCCTACGAACTTATCCCCTACGAAGTGGACGAGGAAAACCTAAGCGCCCTGCACGTGGCCCAAACGCTGGGGCAAAATTTGGAACAAGTATATAAAACCCTCGTCCTGCGCGGGGATAAAACGGGATACTTCGTGTGCGTGATTCCCGGCGGGGCCGAGCTGGATATGAAAGCCGCCGCACG
>CALUQD010000074.1 GCA_944322825.1 Candidatus Avelusimicrobium pullicaecorum | reverse complement strand
GGAGCCACAAAAATCACTTTCAAACGGGAAATTTTATAACTCGCGCGGGTATCCCGCGCTCAAACAATAAAATTTCTCCTCCGTTTGAAAGGCTTTTTGTAGACGGCTCTAAAGGGGCGGTTAAACGACAACAACCACAACAACAGCACGGCGGCAACGGCAACGGAAAAAGCGGAAAAAGACTTTCCTTATTGAAACAGCGCGACATTTCGAAAACAGTGTGGCCCCACTAATCGTGTTAGCGAGCCTAGAGAGGGGAGCCCAGCCCCTGGCCAGGCTCGCCTTTTGCGCAAGCATCCCCAATTAGTTGTTCCCTCTTGCGTCAGCACCGTATTTGGCGAAACCCTGTTCGAGGCAGAGCACCGCGGCCTGGAAGGCCGTTGCGTAAGAGCGCGACATTTCCGAAACAGTGTGGCCCCACTAATCGTGTTAGCGAGCCTAGAGAGGGGAGGCCAGCCTCGGGGCCTTTGCAAAAACGTACGCGATTGGTCGTTCCCTGTTGCGTCAGCACCGTATTTGGCGAAACCCTGTTCGAGGCAGAGCACCGCGGCCTGGAAGGCCTTGATTTGTTTTTTTTTTTTTGATAAATTTTGCGTATGAGCAAAATTTATCAAAAAACCCACCCGGCGGGGAAAAACGCCGGATTCACGCTAATAGAACTGTTAGTGGTCGTTTTAATTATCGGTATTTTGGCAGCGGTGGCGTTGCCCAAATATGAAATCGCAGTGGAAAAAGCGCGCGCGGCGGAGCCGTTATCCGTGTTGAAAAGTTTACGCGACGCGCAGGAACTTTATTATATGGCCAACGGCACCTATGCGACTTCTTTTGACGATTTGGATGTGGAAGTGCCGGAAAGCAAAAATTTTAACTATACGATGGGGAACAACACGATGGGGAACAACGTAATGTCGGTTGGGGTTGTTTCCAAGGAAAAACCTTATTTGCTGGCGTTTCGTCTGGCGGGAAGCGGACGGTATAGTATTGTTTGCGGTACCGATAATGGTGCGGACGCAGACGATTTGGCTTATGCCCGCCGGATTTGCACTTCTTTGGGAGCCAATACCGCCAAAAATGACTATAGCTCGGTAAGCCCTCGCTGGCCGATTGTGGAATAGTTTTTTACCGAGGCTTTCGGGTGCGCCCGGGGCGTGCTTTTGGCGAACAAATTTTGGCAAAGAAAAACCCCGCGTCCCACAGGGCGCGGGGTTCAATTTAGGTGAATGGATTATTCTTCGTCTTTTTTGAACTTCGCGGCAATTTCGTCTTTGCGGCGGTTAAATTCTTTCACCACTTTTTCTTTGCCTTCGGCAATCCGTTCGCGCGCGTCGTCGGCGTGTTCGGATATTTTTTGACGGATGTCGGAAGCGCGTTCTTTAATTTTATCTTTCAGTTCGCCCGCGTGTTCCAACACGTATTCTTTTTGTTCTTCGTAGGTGTCGTCGGCCCAGCGTTTTAGTTTGCGGCGGGTGGTTTCCCCTTTGGCCGGTGCAAACAGTACGCCCGCGGCGGCGCCCACAATCGCCCCCAGCAAGAAAGCCGCTAAGCCTTTTCCGGCGCAATCACATTTATGGCACATATAATCCCCCTCCTTTGCTTTGCTATAATGTTAATATATATTGTACAACAAATACTAGGAAATACAGCTCCTAACACATAGTATAGCTGGAAAAGTTGTTTTTTACTCTCGTTATTTTGAATTAGATGGAGGAACCGTATGCCAAATCCGTCCGCACCGCGCCACAACGGCAAGCAATTAGACCCCGAAGTGCGCAAACATAATTTTGAAGAAGTGGCCCAAATCTTCACCGACGAAGAAGCCCTCGCCGAGGCCGACCGCTGCCTGCATTGCAAAAATGCCCGCTGCCAGGCCAACTGCCCGGTGGGGGTGCAAATTCCGGATTTTATTGCCTTGTTAAAAGAAGGCAAAGTGGGCGACGCCGTTGCCAAAATTATGGAAACCAGCCTGCTGCCCGCCATTTGCGGGCGCGTCTGCCCGCAGGAAAAACACTGCGAAGGAAATTGCATTTTAAAAGATCGGTTTGGTTCGGTCAATATCGGTATGCTGGAACGCTATACCGCCGACACCGCCCGCAAAAAAGGCTTGTTAAAAGCTCCGCAGACGGCCGCGCCCACCGGCAAAAAAGTGGCGTGCATCGGGTCGGGGCCGTCCTCTATCGCGGCGGCCGCGGAATTGGCGCGCGCCGGGCACGAAGTGACCGTTTTTGAAGCCCTCCACGCCTTTGGCGGGGTGCTGCGCTACGGGATTCCGTCCTTCCGCTTGCCGCGCGAAGTGATTGACCACGAAATTGAAACCGTCAAAGCAATGGGCGTAAAATTTGTGACGGACGTGCTGGTCGGCGCGACGGAAAAAATCAGCGATTTGCTGGGCCAGTTTGACGCTATTTATGTGGGCAGCGGGGCCGGCCTTCCTACGATGACGGGCATCCCCGGCGAAAACGCCGTAGGCGTGTACAGCGCCAACGAATTTTTGACCCGCGTCAATTTAATGCAGGCCTATAAATTCCCGGCGACGGATACGCCTATCCACGTGGGCAAACACGTAGCCGTGTTGGGCGGCGGCAACAGCGCGATGGACGCGGCCCGCTGTGCTATGCGCTTGGGCCCCGACAGCGTGACCATCGCCTACCGCAGAAGCGCGGCCGAAATGCCCGCCCGCGCCGCCGAAGTGGAACACGCCAAAGAAGAAGGCGTGCAGTTTGAATATCTGGTGACCCCCAAAGAAGTGGTGACCGACGACAAAGGCCACGTGGCCGGTTTAAAATGCACCCGCAACGAATTGGGCGCCCCCGATGAAAAGGGCCGCCGCCGGCCGGTGGAAATACCCGGTTCGGAATTTGTAATGCCGGTAGATACGATTATCGTGGCGATTGGCCAAAAGCCGAACCCGATTATCGCCAAAACCACGCCGGAACTTAAAACCACCGAGCGCGGCGTGCTGGAATTGGACGAAGCAGGCAAAACCTCTATGCCGGGTGTATACGCGGGGGGAGATATCATCCGCGGCGGCGCCACGGTACTGCTGGCGATGAAAGACGGCATTGAAGCCGCCCACCGCATTAACGCCTATTTACAAGAGGGGAAATAATATGGAAGAAAATACCATTTTAGTCAAAGAAAATTTAAGCGATGTGGTCGTAAAATTTGTAGTCTACAAACCGCTGATTGCCGCCTCGGCCCAAGCGGGGCAGTTCGTCATTTTGCGCGGACGCGAAGGCGGCGAACGCGTGCCCGTGACGCTGGTGGATTGGGATAAACAAAAAGGCACCATCACCGTCATCATCCAAGCGATCGGCAAATCTACCACGATGTTTAACTCGTTTAAACAGGGGGAGAAATTTTTAAATATCGCCGGCCCCTTAGGCACGCCCGTGGAAATTAAAAACTACGGCACCGTGGCCGTGGTGGGCGGCGGCGTAGGCATTGCCGAAGTGTACCCGATTGCCCGCGCGTTTAAAGAAGCCGGCAATCGCGT
>CALUQD010000073.1 GCA_944322825.1 Candidatus Avelusimicrobium pullicaecorum | reverse complement strand
GCTCCCCACGGCGCGGCGCCATACACGCCCGTCCACACCCCCAGCAAACACAATCCGAATATCCATTTCCGCATAACCAGCTCCTATTCTAGTAGTATATGCGTTAAAAACAAAAAACCACCCCTTTAGCCGGGGTGGTTTTAAAAGCGAATCTCTTTATTTTTCTTCTTTTTTAAATAATTCCCGCAGGAACTCGGCCACCAATTCTTTGCTGCCCAGCCCCACGCCTATGCCGAAGGCCAACCCCAACGAGGCCAGCACAATAATCACCACATTGTTGACCAACTGGTTGGCAAAGCCCAAATTTTCCACGGCAATCAGCGCACAGAAAAACACGATAAATACATTTACCGCTTTGGAGATAAAGAACCCGCCTTTTAAGTTATTAGCTTTGGCGGAATTATCAATAATGTTGCCCATCAGTTTGCCAAACAAAAGCCCGGCAAACAGAATCAGCACCGACACAAACAGCGTAGGGATAAATTCCAAGAACTGCGTGAACAAATTGCGGATGATATCCAAATGCAGCACTTCGGCCGCCAGCACAACGGCGTAAAAAATGACCGCCCAGGCCAGCACGAACGAAATAATGTACGTAGGCGATTTGCCCAACCCAAAGCGCACGCACAATTCATTAATGCCCAGTTTGGATGTTTTTTCGTCAAACGAAATTTTATTTAAAATCTTTTTGACATACGAGCCTACCAAGCGGGAAATATACAGCCCCACCACCAAAATAAGCACCGCCGCCACCAAAGCGGCCAATACTTTTAAACTGCTTTGCCCCACTTCCAACAGGTGGGCGCTTACTTGTTCGGAAATTGCTTCTAAATCCATAAAACGGTTCCTCCTTTTTTTTAATTGTAGCATATATTATTTGTAAAATAAGTATATAGCTATGACGGACACTACCCAAATCCAATACTTAAAAGGCATCGGCCCCGCCAAGGCGAAACTGTTTGAACGCCTGGACGTGCAAACCGTGGAAGATTTACTCCACTATTATCCCCGCACCTACCAGGACCGCCGCCTGGGCGCGCCGCCTAACGAATATAATTCCGACGCGCTGGTGGTATTCAAAGGGCGCGTGCTGCGCACGCAGGAAATTCCGGCCCGCAGCGTGCTTATCTTCAAAGCCTTTTTGCAGGACGAACGCGGCGAACAGATTGAATGCACGTGGTTTAAAAAACGGATGTACCGCGGCTTTCGGTTCGACCCGTTTGGCACGCTGAAAAAAGATTTTAAAATGAATAACGAAGTATGGGTGATTGGCAAGCGGGACGACAAAAACAACTTTTTTGGCCATAAGATAACCGCCGAAGAACACTACCCGGCGGCCGACGCGCTGACGAAACTCCACGCCGGGCGCCTAACCCCCATTTACGCCCTCACCGAAGGGCTGACCAACAAAAATTTCCGTCAATTTGTCTACGAGGCTTTGCAGTCGGATTCGCTCACGCGGGAGCCGGAAATTCTGCCTGCCGTACTGCTCCAAAAACGCAAACTTCTAAGCGCCCCGCAAGCCTTAAAAGCAGTCCATTTCCCCAATTCGCTGGCCGAGCTGGAAAGCGCCCGCACCCGCCTGGCGTACGAAGAATTTTTGCTCCTGGCCACTGCCTGGGGCATCAAGCGCACGCAAACCAAAATTTTAGCCAAAGATTATTCCTACGAAATCAAAAAGAATTTGCTCACCCCTTTCCGCGAGCAACTGGGGTTTGATTTTACCAACAGCCAGAAAAAGGTCATCAACGAAATTTTTAAGGATTTAACTTCTCCCCGCCCGATGAACCGCCTCTTGCAAGGGGATGTGGGCTCCGGCAAAACCGTGGTGGCCTTGTGCGCGATGCTCTTGGCGGTGGAAAACGGCTACCAGGCCGCTTTGATGGCCCCGACCGAAATTTTGGCCGAACAGCATTATTTGACCTTTAAACGCATTTTAAAAGGTTTGCCCGTCACGGTGGCGGTGCTGACGTCCAGCACCAAAACCGCCGCCAAAAAGAAAATTTTAAAAGAACTGGCAGAAGGGGAAATTGATATTTTGGTGGGCACGCACGCCGTCATCCAAGACGGGGTGCAATTTAAAAACCTGCGTTTGGCGGTAATTGACGAACAGCACCGCTTCGGCGTCAAACAGCGAAGCCGCCTGAAAGAAAAAACCGCCAAGCTGGACTTGCTGACGATGACCGCCACCCCCATTCCGCGCACGCTGGCGTTGGCGTTTTACGGGGATTTGGAAGTATCCACCTTAAACGAACTGCCCCCCGGCCGCCAGCCGATTCAAACCGAAACCGCCACCTCCAAACTGGCCTATGACCGCGTACGGGAAGAAGTAAAAAAAGGACGGCAGGCGTATATCGTATTCCCGCTGATTGAAGAAAGCGAAAAAATTTCCGCCAAGGCCGTCACGGAAGAATTTGAAAAGCTCAAAAAAGTATTCCCGGAATTCCGCCTGTCCATTTTGCACGGACAAATGAGCCAGAGCGAAAAGGAAAACGTAATGGCGGATTTCGCCGCACACAAAACCGATATTTTGGTGGCCACGCCCGTCATTGAAGTAGGCATAGACGTCAAAAACGCCACCGTGATGGTGATTGAAAACGCCGAACG
The DNA here is from genome assembly GCA_944322825.1 of Candidatus Avelusimicrobium pullicaecorum. GTDB lineage: Bacteria > Elusimicrobiota > Elusimicrobia > Elusimicrobiales > Elusimicrobiaceae > Avelusimicrobium > Avelusimicrobium pullicaecorum. The sequence continues at coordinate 890 of CALUQD010000073.1, read as the reverse complement.
CTTCGGCCTGGCCAGCCTGCACCAGCTGCGCGGGCGCGTGGGCCGCGGCGAGCACGAAAGCTATTGTATTTTGGTGCCCCAGCACGCGGGGAGCGTGGCCAAGGAACGCGTGGACATTATTTGCGCCACGCGCGACGGGTTCAAAATCGGCGAACGCGATATGCAATTGCGCGGGCCGGGCGAAATTTTGGGCACGCGCCAAAGCGGGGAACTGGAGTTCAAAGCCGGGGATATTTTTAAGGATAAAACCATTTTGTATTGGGCCATCGAGGACCGCGACGAACTTTTATCGCAGGACCCGGCCCTCACCGCGCCCGAACACGCGCTCTTGCGGCAAAAGCTGGTGGAACTGTATCAAAAAGACTGGCACTTGATTGATTTAAGCTAAGTGCTACTGGATTTTTACTCGCATCCACACGCTGTCTTCCAAATACGGCTGCCCAAAACTTTTGCAAATGCGCACCGCTTTTTCGCTGCTTTTCTTCGCCGCACAATAATTTACGCTGGCTCCTTCCTTCCCGGTACGCATTCCATAACTAAAAACCAACCTATATCCTTCATTATTAGCCTTGCGAATGACAAATTTCGATTCCGTTTCGCTGGTGGAAAAATCACATTCATATTTATCGGGGCAGTCTATTTTGATGTCCAATTCTTCCGGGTTGTTGGTGTATTTGCCATTGGCCATATAATAAGCGTCTTGCGCGTCGCGCACGGCGCGGCCTAACGGCACCAAGGCAGCCAAACGACTCTTTTCCACCGCTATTTCGTATCTAGGCAACGCCACCGCCGCCAAGATACCAATGATTAAAACAACCACTAATAACTCTATTAGCGTAAATCCGGCGTTTTTCCCCGCCGGGTGGGTTTTTTGATAAATTTTGTTCATA
>CALUQD010000072.1 GCA_944322825.1 Candidatus Avelusimicrobium pullicaecorum | reverse complement strand
AAATGGAAATTTTTATAGCGGCGCATTTCGTCGGCCAGTTGGCCTTTGCCCACGTCCACGCCGTACACGTCTTTGGCACCGGCTTGTATCATACAGTCGGAAAATCCGCCCGTGGCCACGCCAATATCCACGCACACTTTGTCTTTTACGTCGATGTTCCACGCTTTCATTGCGCCCGCCAGTTTAAGGCCGCCGCGCGATACATACGGGCAGGATTTTTCTTTGAGCGCAATTACGTCCTCCGGCAGGACGGTGCGGTCGGCGCGGGTGTCCACCTCACCGTTTACGACCACTTCGCCCGCCATAATGCTGGCCTGCGCGCGGTTGCGGCTTTGGAAAAACCCCTTTTCCACCAGGGCCATATCCAAACGTAATTTTTTAGTTGCCATCGGAACCCTCGGCCAAATCGGTATCAAACGGGGCGGTCATCATTTCGGTCCCTTTCTTTTTGAGTTCTTCCACTTTAAATTTAACCGTTTCCAATTTTTGCGAAAGCTCTTTGGAGAGCGCAACGCCTTCTTCAAACAGTTTTACGGAAGCGTCCAAATCGGTTTGTTCTTCTTCCAGTTTGGAAACAATTTCTTCCAAGCGGGAGAGTTGTTTTTCAAAGGTGATTTTAGTTGGCATAATATCAAACCTCACTTAACTTCGGAGCGGATCATCCCGTCCTGTACTTGAATAAAAAGCGTTTCGCCGGGGGCCGTTTGGTTCACCCGGCTGACGACGGACCCGTCCGCGCGGCGGGAAATGCTGTACCCGCGTTTTAACACGGCCTGCGGCCCCAGCGCCTGCAGTTGGTTTTGGGCCAGCGCAAAACGGTGTTCAAAGGCCGCCAGGCGTTCTTTCCACGCGCTTTCCAGCCGCAAGGTCAAATCGTCCAGTTCCTGTTCTTGGGCCAGCGTCAGCGTTTCGGGCGTTTTGAATACACGGCTGTGTACGGCCAAATCAAAGCGGCGTTTGGCGCGTTCGTAAAATAAACTGACCGATTGCAGCAGCCGTTTTTGCAGCTGCAAAATATGTTCCTGCGTGTTTTGGGAATTTTGGACCACCAGTTCCGCGGCGGCGGAGGGGGTGGGGGCGCGCAAATCGGCCACAAAGTCGGCGATGGTAAAATCCACCTCGTGCCCGACGCAGGAAATGACGGGGATTTTGCTTTTAAAAATGGCGCGCGCGACGATTTCTTCGTTAAACGCCCATAAATCTTCGATGCTTCCGCCGCCGCGGCCTACCAAAATCACGTCCGGCGCGGGCTTAAAACGGTTTACGTCTTCAATCGCCTGGGCGATTTGCGGGGCGGCTTCGTCCCCTTGCACCAAAACGGGCGCGATGAGTACTTCCAAATGCGGGCTGCGGCGTTTTAAAACGGATAAAATATCGCGCACCGCCGCCCCGGTGGGAGAAGTGACTACCGCAATGCGCTGGGGGTAAGCGGGAATGGGTTTTTTGTGTTCCGGGGCGAATAATCCCTCGGCTTCCAATTTCTTTTTGAGTTTTTCAAACTCCAAGAACAGGTTGCCTTTGGCCAGCGCCTCGGCCGTTTTCACCACAATCTGGTACCGTCCTTGTTTGGCATAGCAGGACAAACTGCCCCACACGCGCACCTGTACGCCTTCCTGCAGTTCGCCGCCGTATTTGCGGGCGTCCCATTTAAACATTATGGCGGAAAGGAGGGATTCGCGGTCCTTCAAATCAAAATAAATGTGCCCGCTGGCGGCTTCGCGCAAGTTGCTCACTTCGCCTTCCACAAACACGTCGCGGAACACGCCCTCAATCATTTGTTTGAGGGCCAGCGTAATGGCGGTGACGGTAAACACCTGTCCGCGGAAAGGGGCTTCGGGCTCCATTTATTCTCCTTTGATTTTTTTCAGGCGTTCCATCAGCGCGGGTTCTTTGCCCAATACGCCCGGCTTGAAAAACTGCATCGGCGAAGGCATATAGAGTTGTTTAACGTAGTGGTTTGGGAAATCGTGCGCATATTTGTAGCCGCGGTTCTTGCCGCCGGAGCGCAGGTGGTCGGGCACGGGGCGGTATTTGCCTTCGCGCACTTCCTGCAGGGCGGCGTCCACCGCCAGATAGGCGGAATTACTTTTGGGGCAGCACGCCACGTAAACGGCGGCGTGCGCCAGGGGGATGCGTACTTCGGGCATACCCAGTTCTTCGGCCGCGGCAAAGGCGGCTTGCGCAATCATAATGGCGTAGGGTTCGGCCAGGCCGACGTCCTCGCACGCGCAGATGAGGATGCGCCTGGCGATAAAGCGCGGGTCTTCTCCGCTTTCCAGCATACGCGCCAGCCAGTATACGGCGGCGTCCGGGTCCGAACCGCGCATCGATTTAATAAAAGCGGAAATGATGTCGTAATGCTCGTCGCCTTTTTTGTCGTAATTTAAATGGCGGCGCTGGATACATTCTTTGGCAATTTCCAAATTGATGTGTTTTAAGCCGTCTTTATCGGGTTCGGTGGTTACAAACGCGAGTTCGGCGGCGTTTAGCATTTTGCGCGAGTCGCCGTTGGCCTGGGTGATGAAATAGTCGGCGGCGTCGGCGTCAATTTGGGCTTTTTCTTTTTCGGCGGCGCGCGTTAAAATTTTAAGCAAATCTTTTTCGCCCAGCGCTTTAAATTCAAATACGGAAAAGCGCGACAACAGCGCTGTGTTGATGTAGAAATACGGGTTTTCGGTCGTAATGCCGATTAAAATGATGTCGCCCCGCTCCACGGATGGGAGCAACACATCCTGCTGGGTTTTGTTAAAGTGGTGGATTTCGTCCAAAATAACGAGTGTGCGTTTTTGGTCAAAGGTGGGGGTGCGGGCGCGGTCTTTGGCTTCGGCCAGTACTTTTTTGATGTCCGCCACGCCCGCGGCGGCGGCGTTTAATTCCACCGTATACGCCTGCGTGCGCGAGGCAATGTAGCGCGCCGTAGCGGTTTTGCCACAGCCGGGAGGGCCAAAAAACACGGCCGATTTAATCATATCCGCTTCCAGCAGCCGGCGCAGCATTTTGCCCGGCCCCAAGAGGTGTGGCTGGCCGGCAAAATCTTCCAATTTTTTGGGCGCTTGGCGCGCGGCCAGCGGGATATTTTCCTGTTCGTCCGTCATAGGTTATTTGTGCGGCGCGTCCAACGACGCTTTTAATTTAACGATTAAATCGTCCACGCGGGATTCGTCTTCCTTGCGTTTGCCGCCCTCGTTTTGGCTTTGCAAATAGGCCTGCGCGGCAAAATGCAGGGCGGCCATCAAGGCTTGTTTGAGCGTATCAATTTCGCCTTCTTCCTGCAGTTGGAGCATATATTTTTCCACGGAGGCGGCCAAATCGGTCAGCTCTACCATTCCCAACCCGGCGGCCTCGATATCCAGCGGAATGCGTTTGATTTCTACTTGTACAATGTCTTTGGGCATATTAGGTATTGTAACTTTTTTAGGGTGCGTTTGGGCAGTTTTGGCGCCGCAAGCGCAAAAAACCCGAAAAAATAAGAAAATTCCCCTATACAACTGCCTAAAAAGATATAATAAATATATGACGATTAACGAATTTAAATCCGCCTGCTCCGCTATCGAGCAGGAATACAAGACCAAAATCGGCCAAGCCGCCGATTTGGCCGCCGTGGAAGAATTGCGCGTGGCCGCCCTGGGGCGCAAAGGCGCACTGACCGAA
>CALUQD010000071.1 GCA_944322825.1 Candidatus Avelusimicrobium pullicaecorum | reverse complement strand
GAATTAAAATGTAATTTTAATTCTTCGCTTGAAGAACTTGTAAAAACACAAAGCCCCGCGCGCAAGCCCGGGGCTTTCGAACCGCACTGCCAACTTATTTCATTTGAGCAAAATCGCACAAACAACGCGCCTTTTTACGGGTTCCACCCCCCAAAAAGGCAATAAAAAACCCCGCCTTAGCAGGCGGGGTGGTAAGTAAAAGTATATTAGGCTTTGTAGCACCAATCTTTATTAGTACCCGTATTACTGCAAGTCGCACCGTTGGCAATGGATTTGCAGGTAGAAGCAGCACCCGTGCAGGTGCGGGTAATGTTGCCGTTGGCATCCATGCGCAAGTTCAACACGTAAGCCAAATCACCGGTTCCTTGAGCTCCGTTTACCCAGCGTTTAGCCGTAGCGGTAAAAGTATTCGAGTTCGGGCCAGAGGTAATCGCTATTTGGAAGTTTTTAGTGTTAACGGAAGACACTCGATTCGTCCCCGAAACACCCGGCATTTGCAAGTCCAGCAGCGTCATATCATTAGTATAAGAACCCATGCTCATCAGGTAAATTTGTTCCGCATTTGCCAAATTGCCTAGCAACGTAATGGCTTCCGTCGCGCGGGATTTTTCCACTGCTTTGGTATACTGCGGCAGCGCCACAGCAGACAGAATACCGATAATCAACACGACTACCAGCAATTCAATTAACGTAAAACCTTTCTTCATATTTTTCTCCTGTTTTTTTGAAATCGGCGCGCCAAAACGCACCTATCAAGTATAGTTTAATTATATTTAAAAAATTTTTCAAGTACTTTTTATTCCCTTTTTTCAAAATGCTATAATAAGTATATGATTGACAGAATTAAACGCTTAGAAACCCTTTTTTTGGAAGAAATCAACACTTTTATCACCAAAATGGCCGCCAATGGCGATTTTGGCGGTTTTGTGACGATTACCGCCGTGCGCTTATCGAAGGATTTAAGCCACGCCAAAGTATTTTTCTCCGTTTTCGGCAGCCCCGAAGACAAGAAAAAAACCCAGGACGCTTTGTCCATCCTGCGTAAAGAAATCGGCGCCAAACTGCGCGGACGCCTGCATTTAAAGCGCATTCCTTCCTTTACGTTCGAATTTGACAACACGCCCGAAAAAGCCGCGCGCGTGGAATCTATTTTCCAAATCATCGAAAAGGAAAAAACCGATGGAGAATAGCGTCGAAACCCTGCAAGCCATCTGGCGGGCGCTGAAAGCTGGAAAACGGTTTTTTATCGCCGGGCATTTAAACCCGGACGGGGACTCGCTGGGCTGCACGCTGGCGATGACTTCCCTCCTAGAACGCCTGGGCAAAACCGTCTACGCCTATGCGGCGCCGGCTGTGGGAAACGACCTAAAATTCCTGCCGGGGCTGGAAAAAATACACGTAGGCGTACTGCCCGAAAACCCGGATTTCGACACCGTGCTCCTGCTGGAATGTTCCGACCGTAAACGCGGCGGCGATTTGGAAAGCGTACTTACCCAAGCCAAAACCTTGATTAGCATCGACCATCACCTCGTAAGCGATGCGTACGGCAACGTCAATTATATCGATTCCCAAGCCTCCTCCACGGCGGAAATTATTTTCCAACTGTTTGAGGCCTCCGGCGAGGACCATTTACTCCCCACCCCCGACGAAGCCACCTGCCTCTATACCGGCCTCGTCACGGACACCGGCCGCTTTGTGCACTCCAACACCACCGCCGAAGCCCTGCGCGTAGGCTCGGCCTTGATTGCCTTGGGCGCAAATGTGGATAAAATTAACCAAGTTATCTATTTCACCAAATCGTATATCGAATTAAAACTCTTGGGCCGCGCCTTGGAAAAGATGGAAATGCGCTTTGACAACAAATACAGCCAAATTATTTTAACCCAACGCGATTTTGAAGCCTTTGGCGCCACGCCGGCGCAAACGCAAGGCATCGTCAGCCAGCCCACGATGATTCCGGGGGTGGAAGTTTCCGCCTTGATTAAAGAAGAATCCGACAAAATTTCCGTCAATCTGCGCTCACGCGGCGGGGTGGATGTAAGCCGCCTCGCACAAACTTTCGGCGGCGGCGGGCACGCACGGGCCTCCGGTTTTAAAGTAACCGGCAAATCCATAGACGAAGTAGCCGACGACTTGGCAAAAGCAGTGTATGACGTTGTTAAAAACATCGCCTGAACCGCAAAAAAGCGGCCTGTTGCTAATAGATAAACCGGCGGATTTTTCGTCGCACGACATTATCGCCATTTCCCGGCGCATTTTAAAAACCAAAAAAATCGGACACAGCGGCACCTTGGACCCAATGGCCACCGGCCTGTTGATTTTGCTTATCGGGCGCGAAGCCACCCGCCGGCAGGACGCTTTTTTAAAACTTTCCAAAACCTATTCGGCCCGCCTTAAACTAGGCACCGAAACGGATACCTGGGACGCTTACGGCACCCCGCTCCGCCACACCGCCGTCCCCCCGCTTGCCCCGGCCGACGTGCAAGCCGCCGTCCAGCCGCTTTCCGGCACCATACGCCAGCCCATTCCCTTTTTTAGCGCCAAGCGCATCGGCGGGAAACATATGTACGACCTGGCGCGCCAAGGCGCCGAAATGGAACGAAAATATAACGAAGTGACCGTCCAGTGGACTAAACTTTCCCTCCACTCCCCGGACGAAATCGATTTTACCGTGCACTGTTCCTGCGGCACTTATGTTCGCTCGCTGGGCTATTTGCTGGCGGAAAAACTGGGGTGCGCCGGACATTTGACCGCGCTAAGACGGTTGGAAATCGGGCCGTTTTGCGTGGAACAGGCGTTCGACGGCAACCTGCTAAAAAGCTGCCCTGCGGAAACCTTATACGGCCGGGTGGAGGCCCTTACGCTATGACGCGCAAAAATTTCATCACCTTGGGTACTTTCGACGGATTGCACCTCGGCCACCGCTACCTATTCGGCCGGCTGGAAACCCTTGCCGTGCGCTATTTGCAAAAACCCCTGGCGCTGTATTTCCCCCTGCCGCCTAAAACGCTGTTGAGCGCCCACCCGGAAATGACCGTTTTATCCACCCTAACGGAAAAAAAGCATCTTTTTAAAACCATCGGACTGCCCGCCCAACCGCTCGACTTTGACCAATGCCGCAACCAAACCCCGCAGGACTTTTTCGAGCAAGTACTGCTCCAGCGTTATCAAATGGGCGGACTCATCGTCGGGCCGGACTTCGCCTTTGGAAAAGACCGCCAGGGCGATACGGATTACCTGCGCCGCGCGTGCGAAAAGCACGGCATCCCGTTTGAAGTGGCCGGGTTTTACCAACTGGCGGGGCAAAAGATATCTTCCTCCCTCATCCGCAAAACGCTGGCGATGGGCGATATCGAACGCGTGAGCGAACTGCTGGCGCGCCCGTACGAACTGACGGGAATCGTCGTCGCCGGGCATAAATTGGGCCGCAAATTAGGGTTCCCCACCGCCAACCTAGATACCGGCATTTATAAAATACTGCCTTTGGGCGTTTTTGCCGTAAAAGTGCGCGTTGGACGGAACTATTACGACGGATTTTGCAACATCGGATTTCGCCCCACCGTCAACACCATTCACTCGTGTTTGCCGCTGGTGGAAGTGAACATTTTCGATTTCCGCCAAAGTATTTACGGCCGCAAAATCACCATCTGGTTCGCCGGCAAACTGCGCGACGAAACCAAATTCAACGGCCTGGATGCACTGGTGGCTCAGCTGAAAAAAGACCGCCAGGCCGCCCGCGCCCTGCTGGCGCAAACCACCGGCTTGCCGTAACCCGCCCCGTCCGCCAAGCGGGCCAAATCAACACATACGCCTCCCCGCAGGCAAGACATTGCCAGGCGGCAAACTGTTTTTATCCAGCTGCGTTTTATTTATTCGGCCCAATCGGTTTTTCAGCATAAAATAAATATCCCCCGGCGTAGCCGGGGGTTTTTCTCAATACGGGCCTAGCCCTCACTCTACTAGCTACTACTTGA
>CALUQD010000070.1 GCA_944322825.1 Candidatus Avelusimicrobium pullicaecorum | reverse complement strand
TGATGCTCATTACCGTGGTGGGGATTTCCTTCTTTACGTTTTTATCGGAAATTTGCTTTCGGATGGGGATGAACAGCGGGCGCGGAAGCGGCCGGAACAAAGGGAATGCGGCGCTGTTGTTTTTTGTGTTGGGCATTTTCTTTGCCATTTACGGGTATTTGATTGCGCCGTTAATCCGCTTGGCGCTGTCGCGCACGAGGGAGTTCCAGGCGGATGCTTCCGCCGCGTTGATGACGCGCCACCCCGCGGCTTTAGCCAGTGCCCTGCAGAAAATCAGCGTGGACCCGCGCGTAGAAGTATTGGATGAGCACGCCAGTATGGCGGCCATGTGTATTGCCAACCCATTGGGAAAGGGCTCCCTTTTTACAGCCATTTCCGGCCTGTTTTCCACGCACCCGCCGGTGGAGGCGCGCATTGCCGCCCTGCGGGAAATGGACGGCCGCATTTAGTTTTACCCTTTGCGAAAATCCCCCGGTTTCTACAAGAAACCGGGGGATTTTTATAAGAGGAAGATTATTCCATTACTTTTTCCAGGCTGGGGTCAAAGTCAAAGTATTCGTAGGGTTCCAGTTCAAACATTTTGGCCAGCAAGTTCAGCGGGATGACGGCGGTGATGGTGTTAAAGTCGCGTGCGGCGCTGTTGTATTTTTTCTTAGCGTTTTGCACTTTGCTTTCAGCGTGGATAATGCTGCGCTGGAGTTTTAAAAAGTGTTCGTCGGTTTTTAATTCGGGGTGTTTCATCGCGGCGGTGAAGACTTTTTTAAATTTTTGGGTGATATCGCTTTCCAGCTGTACGCGCTCCTGGAGGGTGGTGGTTTGGCGGCAGGCGTCTTTTAAGTGGGAAAGCTCGTAAATAAACGGACGTTCCAGCTCATTAAACGCCGCGGCCGACAAAGCCAAGCTGGGAATGAGCTCCGCCCGGTTTTTCATATGATTATCCAGCTGCTGCCACGCGTGTGCGGCCGCTTTGTTAAGCGACACGAATTTGAGGTACGCCAACATCAGCAATACGACCAGCATACACATTGCCCCGAATAAAAACCAAATCACCATATGCAATCCTCCCGGTTGACGAAATGCCAGATTATAATTACAATGAAAGTAGCGGTTCAGCTACTAAAAGTATAGATATTAACCCGAAAGAAATCAAGAACCGCCGGGCGGCACGTTTTGCGCCGAGGGTTAATAGTTGGCTTCTTAAATGTTGTACCGGCGGACGCCGGGTTCGTAATTCTTAAAAATTCAAACGGAGGGTTTCATGCTGCTAACGATATCGTCGTTTGTCGGATTTACGGCGTTGGTGCTTGGGCTGTCGTATTATCTGACGCGGAAAAAAGACGCTTCCTCCTCGGAAGGCTATTTCTTGGCCGGAAGAGGACTGACGGGCTGGGTGATTGCGGCTTCGCTGCTGCTTACCAACTTGTCCACCGAACAAATGGTGGGGTTAAACGGCCAAGGGTATATGTTTAATATGTCGGGGATCGGCTACGAGCTGGGCGCTTCGCTGGCGTTAATCATCGTAGCGTTTTTCTTTTTGCCCCGGTATTTAAAGAAAGGCTATGCCACCATCCCGGATTTCGTCGGGGAACGGTACGATTCCGCCACCAAGCAGTTTGTAAACTTCCTCTTTTTGGCGGGCTATGTGCTTATTTTGCTGCCGACGGTGCTGTATTCGGGCGCCATCGGAATGGGCGGCATTTTTAACATTATGGAAACATTCGGCCTGTCCGAAATGATGGCCATTATCGTGGTGGTGGTGGCCATTGGCGTATTGGGCTGTTTGTATACGATTTTCGGCGGGCTGCGCATTATGGCGATTGCCGATACGTTAAACGGCATCGGGCTTATCTTCGGCGGGTTGATGGTGCCGCTGTTTGCGCTGGCGTATGTGGGCGGCGGCGATATTTTGGGCGGTTTGACGGAAGTGGTCCGCGCGCACCCGGAAAAATTTAACGCCATCGGCGGCCCGAATGACCCCGTGCCGTTTGCCACGATGTTTACGGGGATGTTCCTGGTGAACTTGTTTTACTGGGGCTGCAACCAAACCATCATCCAGCGTGCGCTGGCGGCTAAAAACTTGAAAGAAGGCCAAAAAGGGTTGTTCCTGGCGGCTATCTTTAAATTGATTGGCCCCATCTACTTAATCATCCCGGGGATTGTGGCGTTCCACATCTTCCAGGATACGCCGCTTAAAGTGGGCGATATGGCGTATCCGATGCTCGTCAACAAGGTGCTGCCTTTCTACTTAATTGGTTTCTTTGCGGCGGTGCTGTTCGGGGCGATTGTAAGCTCGTTTAACGCGGCGTTAAACTCTACGTCCACGCTGTTTATGTTAAACGTCTACAAACCGCTGATCAAACCCACCGCCACGGACGAAGAACTCGTAACAAAAGGCAAATACGTGGGCATTTTGCTGTCCATTTTCTCGATGTGCGTCGCCCCGCTGATTGCGATGGCGCCTTCGGGTCTGTTCAACTACCTGCAAATGGTAAACGGTTTTTACAACGTGCCGATTTTTACGCTGATTATTTTCGGTATGCTTAACAAAACCGCGCCGGCGTGGTCAGCCAAAGTAACGCTGATTTTCTTTATGGTGGGTTATGGCTTGACCCAGCTGGGCGTGATTAAAACCAACTTGCACTTCCTGCACGTACTGGCCATTTTGTTTGTGGTGTCGGTGGTGTTTATGTATATCACAGGCAAACTTTGGCCGTCTAAAAACCAATACGATGACGGCAAAGACTTAAATATCGTGGATACGACGCCGTGGAATATGCGCGTGGTGGTAAGCATTGCCATTATTCTGTGCGTATTTGGGCTGTATGTGCTGTTTTCGAAGATGGGCATAGCGGCCTAAGGAACGGTTTGACGTGTGCAACGGGCGGGAAATTTTTCCGCCCGTTTTTTGTTGGCGCGGGGGAAAACTTGTTATAATAACTACACGGAGGAAACCCTTTTATGAACGAGAACCGCATTAACATTATGGAACCGGATGTTCCTGCCCCGGCTCAACCCGCCCAGCCCGAAGAACCCCGGGTGGAGTATGCGTCGGTAACGGAACGGTTTGTGGCGTTGTTGATTGATTATGGCGTATTTTTTATTCCGCTGCAAATTATTCTATGGATTTTCTTTAAAATAGCCGGGCCGCTGGATGGCATTTGGCCGCCGGTGTTTTTGTTTGTGGGCATTAACTTGCTGTTTGTACTGTACGAGGCTATTTTCTCGTGTGGGGACCGGGTAACGGTGGGGAAAGCCTTGGTGGGGATAGCCGTGGTAAAAGCCGATTTAAGCGGCCCTATTTCCTTTCCGCGGGCGTTCTGCCGCGCAGTTGGATATTATATCAGCGGGTTATTGCTGATGTGCGGTTTTCTGTTGGCCTTTTTTGACGACCGCCACCGGGCGCTGCACGACCACTTCGGCGGCAGTGTAGTGGTGCAAATCCGGCCGAAAGCGTGGGGGGAGCGTCTGTTGATCCGGTTGTTAGGAGCCGTATTGCTGATTGCATTTGGATGGATTTTTTATGAACAAGTGTTAGGCGGCGGTTCTCTGACGCAGAAAGCCTATATCCGCCAGGCCGAAAAACACTTGAAAAACATCGCCCTCTTGGAAGAAGCCCATTACAATCGCTATGGGTATTACACCAACGATTTACTGCGCCTTTCTCTTTTATCGGGCGACCCGGTGCAGTTTCAGCGTGATACGCAGAAAAGGCTGTACCACAAAGGTTTTAAGATTGGGGTACAGGGCAATACATATAAAATTTCTGCCTTGGCGCAAGATGCCCAGCATACGCCGGTGTATTTTGCCCCGCCTCAGCGATAAAGGGGAATTTTTAAAAACCGGGTCCAGCGATAGGCCCGGCTTTTTGTTGCCTAAAAAACGTTTAGCGGGGGGGTTCTGTCGTCCGAAAAGAGCGAAAAGGGCGCAGAGCCCCCGGCAAGGGGTATTTTTCCCGGCGGGAAAAAGTGCCAAAAAGCGCTCGGCGTGTTGCGCTGGAGCGCGACAGTGCCGGAA
>CALUQD010000069.1 GCA_944322825.1 Candidatus Avelusimicrobium pullicaecorum | reverse complement strand
AAGTTGTTCCCTATGGCGTAAGCACCGTATTAGGCAACCCCTTGGCCGGGGCCAAAAAGCCTGCCCCCGGCAAGGGGGTTGATTTGTTTTTTTTTTTTGATAAATTTTGGCTATGAGCAAAATTTATCAAAAAACCCACCCGGCGGGGAAAAACGCCGGATTTACGCTAATAGAGTTATTAGTGGTGGTGTTAATCATTGGTATTTTGGCGGCGGTGGCGCTGCCCAAATATGAATTGGCGGTAGAAAAAGCCCGTGCGGCGGAACCGCTGAGTGTGCTGAAAAGTTTACGCGACGCACAAGAAGTTTATTATATGGCGAATGGCGCTTATGCTGCTGATTTTGATGAGTTAGATGTAGAAGTGCCGGAAAGTAAAAATTTTGATTATATTCTTTCACCTAATATTTCAGTAGGAGCTAAGTCCAAGAAAAGACAATATGTACTAGCGTACCGTTATGCTTCTACGGGAAGATACAGTATCGTATGCGGAACAGATGCCGGTTACCACACGGAAAATTATGCCTTTGGAAGAAAACTTTGCATTTCTTTGGGGGCAGATGTAAATAAACAAGATCCAGAAACAGGCGCACCCCGTTGGCCAATTGTAGAATAGAAAAAGTTTCAAATAAATTTTACGCAGGCTTATTTAATTTTACATGCCACAGGTATTCGGTATTTCCGTGGGTGCCTTTGATGGGGCTTTCGATTACTTCGCCCGATACGCCGCCGTATTTTTCTTTCAGGTTTTCTTCAAAATAGTCCTGCACGCGCTTGATGGCCAGCCGGCGGTTTTCTTCCGTTTTTACAATGCCGTGCGGCACTTGTTTGGGGGTGAGTTCAAACTGCGGTTTAATCAAAAATACGATTTCCGCTTCGTTTGCCATTACGTTAAACAGCGGTTCCATAATCATCGTTAAGGAAATGAACGACACGTCCACCGCCGCAAACTGCGGGGCCTGTTCAAATAAATCCGCCGTCATATAGCGGGCGTTGGTTTCGGGCTTAAAATGGAAATTTTTATAGCGGCGCATTTCGTCGGCCAGTTGGCCTTTGCCCACGTCCACGCCGTACACGTCTTTGGCGCCGGCCTGTATCATGCAGTCGGAAAATCCGCCCGTCGCCACGCCGATGTCCACACACACTTTGCCGGTTACGTCAATGTTCCACGCCTTCATCGCGCCTGCCAGTTTCAGCCCGCCGCGCGACACATACGGGCAGGATTTTTCTTTTAAGGTGATGACGTCTTCCGGCAGAACGGTGCGGTCGGCGCGGGTGTCCACTTCGCCGTTTACCAGCACTTCGCCCGCCATAATGCTGGCTTGGGCGCGGTTGCGGCTTTGAAAAAATCCTTTTTCCACCAAAGCCATATCCAGGCGCAGTTTTTTATTGGGCATTGTCACCCTCGGCCAAATCGGTATCAAACGGGGCGGTCATCATTTCGGCCCCTTTCTTTTTAAGTTCTTCCACCTTAAATTTTACCGTTTCCAGCTTTTGCGAAAGCTCTTTGGACAGCGTTACCCCTTCTTCAAACAATTTTACGGAAGCGTCCAAATCGGTTTGTTCTTCTTCCAGCTTGGCTACAATTTCTTCCAAGCGGGCGAGTTGTTTTTCAAAGGTGATTTTAGTCGGCATACATAACCTCACTTAACTTCGGAGCGGATCATCCCGTCCTGTACTTGAATAAAAAGGGTCTCTCCGGGGGCCGTTTGGTTCACCCGGCTGACGACGGAGCCGTCCGCCCGGCGGGAAATGCTGTACCCGCGCTTGAGCACGGCCTGCGGCCCCAGGGCCTGCAGTTGGTTTTGCGCCAAGGCAAAGCGGTGTTCAAAGGCGGAAAGCCGCTCCTTCCACGCGCTTTCCAGGCGCAGGGTTAAATCGTCCAACTCCTGTTCTTTGGCCAGCGTTAGGGTTTCGGGGTTTTTGAATACCCGGCTGTTGACGGCCAAATCAAAGCGGCGTTTGGCGCGTTCGTAAAATAAACTGATGGCCTGCAACAGGCGTTTTTGCAGTTGGGCAATATGTTCCTGCGTGTTTTGGGAGTTTTGCACCACCAGTTCCGCCGCGGCGGACGGGGTGGGGGCGCGCAAATCGGCCACGAAGTCGGCAATGGTAAAGTCCACCTCGTGCCCGACGCAGGAAATAACGGGAATTTTGCTTTTAAAAATGGCGCGCGCCACCACTTCTTCGTTAAACGCCCATAAATCTTCTATACTGCCGCCGCCGCGCCCCACCAAAATTACGTCCGGCGCGGGTTTAAAGCGGTTTAAATCGGCAATCGCCTGGGCAATTTGCGGGGCGGCTTCGTCCCCTTGCACCAAAACGGGCGCAATGAGCACTTCCAAATGCGGGCTGCGGCGTTTTAACACGGATAAAATATCGCGCACCGCCGCCCCGGTGGGGGACGTGACGACCGCAATCCGCTGCGGGTACGCGGGAATGGGTTTTTTGTGTTCCGGGGCAAATAAACCTTCGGCTTCCAGTTTCTTTTTGAGTTTTTCAAACTCCAAAAACAAGTTGCCTTTGGCCAGCGCCTCGGCCGTTTTGACTACAATCTGGTACCGCCCCTGCTTGGCGTAGCACGAAAGGCTGCCCCACACGCGCACCTGAATGCCTTCCTGCAACTCGCCGCCGTATTTGCGGGCGTCCCACTTAAACATCACGGCTGAAAGGAGCGACTCGCGGTCCTTTAAATCAAAATACACGTGCCCGCTGGCGGCCTCGCGCAAATTGCTTACTTCGCCTTCCACAAACACATCGCGGAAGACGCCCTCCAGCATTTGCTTGATGGCCAGCGTAATGGCGGTGACGGTGAACACCTGGCCGCGGAAAGGGGCTTCGGGTTCCATTTATTCTCCTTTAATTTTTTTCAGGCGCTCTATAATGGCGGGCTCTTTGCCCAACACGCCCGGTTTGAAAAACTGCATCGGGTCGGGCATATAGAGCTGTTTGACGTAGTGATTCGGGAAATCGTGTGCGTACTTGTAGCCGCGGTTTTTGCCGCCGGAGCGCAGGTTGTCGGGCACGGGGCGGTATTTGCCTTCGCGCACTTCTTTCAGGGCGGCGTCCACCGCCAGGTAGGCGGAGTTGCTCTTGGGGCAACACGCCACGTAAATGGCGGCATGCGCCAAGGGGATGCGCACTTCCGGCATACCCAGTTCTTCGGCTGCGGCAAAGGCGGCCTGTGCAATCATCATAGCGTAAGGTTCCGCGAGCCCCACGTCCTCGCACGCGCAAATGAGAATGCGCCGCGCGATAAAACGCGGGTCCTCGCCGCTTTCCAGCATACGCGCCAGCCAGTAAACGGCGGCGTCCGGGTCCGAACCGCGCATGGATTTAATAAAAGCGGAAATAATGTCGTAATGTTCGTCGCCTTTTTTGTCGTAATTTAAATGGCGGCGCTGGATGCACTCTTTGGCGATGTCCAAACTAATGTGTTTTAACCCGTCTTTGCCGGGCTCCGTGGTAACAAACGCCAGTTCGGCGGCGTTTAGCATTTTGCGCGAGTCGCCGTTGGCTTGGGTGATCAGATAGTCCGCGGCGTCGGCATCTATTTGGGCTTTTTCGTTTTCGGCGGCGCGGGTAAGAATTTTGAGCAAATCTTTTTCGCCCAGCGCCTTAAATTCAAATACGGAAAAGCGGGATAACAGCGCCGTGTTGATGTAAAAATACGGGTTTTCGGTCGTAATGCCGATTAAAATAATGTCGCCCCGCTCCACGGACGGGAGCAGTACGTCCTGCTGGGTTTTGTTAAAGTGGTGGATTTCGTCCAAAATCACCAGGGTGCGCTTGTGCTCAAACGAGGGCGTACGGGCGCGTTCCTGGGCTTCGGCCAGCACTTTTTTGATGTCCGCTACGCCGGCCGCGGCGGCGTTTAATTCCACCGTGTAGGATTGGGTGCGTGAGGCAATATAGCGCGCCGTGGCGGTTTTGCCGCAGCCGGGCGGGCCGAAAAACACGGCCGATTTAATCATATCCGCTTCCAACAGCCGGCGCAGCATTTTGCCCGGCCCCAGCAAATGGGGCTGGCCGGCAAAATCTTCCAGCTTTTTGGGTGCCTGGCGCGCGGCCAGCGGCATGGTGTCCTGTTCGTCGGTCATAGTGCTATTTGTGCGAAGCGTCCAGCGACGCTTTTAATTTGATGATTAAATCGTCCACGCGGGATTCGTCTTCCTTGCGTTTGCCGCCCTCGTTTTGGCTTTGCAGATACGCCTGCGCGGCAAAGTGCAGGGCGG
>CALUQD010000068.1 GCA_944322825.1 Candidatus Avelusimicrobium pullicaecorum | reverse complement strand
CCCCGGCCCATTACACTGGGTCGGGGTTGTTTTTTGTTAGAAGCGTTTTTATTTACTAAACAACGTAAGCAAAATGCCTTTGAGCAGAATTTTGGGGTCCGCGCCCGAGGAGGATTTCAAGGCGCTGTCTGCGTCGATAATGCGGTTTAGCGCATTTAAGAAATTCTTTTGCGGGGGAAAGGAACGCGCCTGATTAACCAAGCGGCTCTCCCAGTACATCAGCCCCGCCGCGCGCAAAATTTCCGCCGGCGCCAGGCCCGCTTCGCTCAAGCGTTTGACGCGCGCCATTTTTAAAATGGGGAACGTCATTTTGCTTAAAATCGCCACAGGTTCTTCGCCGTCGTCCACCAGTTTGTCCACCAATTTGACGGCGCGGGTTTTGTTGCAAGCCGTGATGGCGTTGGAAAGCTCGAAGGGGTTTTCTTCCTTGCTAAAACCGATACAGGCCAGGACGTCGTCCTGCGTGAGGGTTTTATTTTCCCGTTCGGCGGTGTAGAGTGAAATTTTTTCAATCTCGTTTTCCAGCGCGTTTAGCTCGCTGCCGACGCTTTCGCACAACAAATCTACCGAATTAAAATCCGGCTGGAGGCCTTTTTCCTGCAGTTTTTGGCGCACCCAAGAAGTGAGCTCGTCTTTTTTCAACTCGTCAAAATTGGCCACGCGCCCCGCGTCGGAACAGACTTCCGCCAGCACTTTTTCCGTTTTCATTTTTTTGGAATCGTTGTGCGTCAAAATCAGCGTGGTGGTGGGCAGCGGATTATCCAAATAGCGGATTAAGGCTTCTTTGGGTTCTTTGCGCAGTTTTTCAATGCCGGTCAGTATGACCAGCCGGTTTTCCGAAAATACGGGCGCGGTGTTAGCCAGCGCCAGCACTTCGCCCATATCGGCTTTGTCGGCTTCGCTTTGGTAGGAATTGAAATCGTCCGGGTGGAGAATTTCGCGGATTTTTTGAATGACTAAATTTTTGCGGTAGACGTCTTCCCCCGTCAGCAAATAGACGGGGGAAACGGTATTTTTAGCAAGTTCTGCGTTTAATTTTTCGGCGGTGAGCTTGGACATTTTACTGTGTAATAGTCGTATATTCCGGGTTGTTCATTACTTTCTTTTTGTTTTCGCTCATTACGGAGCCGAAGCCTTCCACTGTGCGTTTGACGATGTCTTTGGATAATTTTTCAAACACTACGTCGCGCGCCTGCACTTCGGTCATACCGCCGGGCAGGGTGGAAGCGGCGTAAATCTGCGTGCCCAAAAACGCTGGTTCGCGCCAAACGGGGGCGTTGGTGGTTTTGTCCATAAACACCACATCCAGCCAAATATCCATCCGGTATACGGTGGGGATGAGTTGGCTGTCGTACTGTATCGGCACGTTTAAATAGCGGGAAATCGTGGTGACGACTACGCCTTCGGCGCCGTTGTTTTCCGACACGATTTGATACGAACCGTCGCGCAAAAATTCGTCGTAAAGTTCGTTGTAGAACTTATCTTCCAGTGCGAACACTTCGGTTTTATTTAGGATTTGCCGCACCGCAATCTTTTTGATGTGCTGCGGCATAATTTGAGCCTGCGGTTTGTATACCGCGCCCTCGCTGGCGCAGGCCGCCAACGCGGCGGCGGCGCATAAGACAGTTAGGAATTTCCTCATAAATGCTCCCTTGGCCGGGTGTGCCCGGCGGTTATTTTTTAGGGGCGGCCACAAAGCTGACCATGCGGCCGGGGACGACAATTACTTTTTTGATTTCCAGCCCTTCCAGGCTGCGCTGTACTTTGGCACTGGCTTGGGCGGCTTTTTCCAATTCTTCGCGGGAAGCGTTTACGGGCACGGCAATGCGGTCGCGCACTTTGCCGTTTACCTGTACGCCGATTTCCACGGTATCATCCTGCATCATATCCGGGTTGGCCACCGGCCAGGCGGATTTGACGACGAAGCCCTCGTACCCTTTCTGCTGCCAAATTTCTTCGGTCAGGTGCGGGGCAAAGGGGTGCAGGAGCTTTAAAAACGTTTGGAATGTGTCTTGGCTGATTTGCGGCAGCTTGCTGATGTCGTTAAAGAGCACCATCAGCGAAGAAATAGCCGTGTTGAAACGGAAATTTTCGATGTCTTCGCTTACTTTGGCGATGGTTTTATTCTTTAAGATTTCGCTCTTGCGCGGGTCGGCCTGCGTGGAAAGTTGTACGTTTTCGCTCCAGCCGGCCACGCGTTTTAAGAAGCGGGAAATGCCTTCGATGCCTTTCATATCCCAAGGCTTGCTGGCTTCAAACGGGCCCATAAACATTTCATACATCCGAAACGCGTCCGCCCCGTATTGGTTGAGGATGTCGTCCGGGTTGATGACGTTTTTCTTGGATTTGGACATTTTTTCCACCATCGGGGAGAGTTCTTCCCCGGTGGCTTTTAAGAAGGCTTTTCCGTCTTTAAAGTCGATTTCGTCGTAGCCGTGGTAAGCGCCCATTTTGTCGCGGTACGAGAAAGCCAAAATCATCCCTTGGTGGCGCAGCTTTTGGAACGGTTCCGGGTGGCTGACGATACCCAAATCAAACAGTACCCGGTGCCAGAAGCGGGCATACAACAAGTGCAGTACGGCGTGTTCCGCGCCGCCGATGTAGCAGTCCACGGGGCCGTAGGCTTTTTCGATGGCCGGGTCCACCAGGGCTTGGCCGTTATGCGGGTCCATATAGCGCAGGTAGTACCAGCACGAACCGGCCCATTGGGGCATGGTGTTGGTTTCGCGCTTGGCCGGGCCGCCGCAATGCGGGCAGGTGGTGTTCACCCAGCTGTCCACCGTAGACAGCGGGGATTCCCCGGTGCCCGAGGGTTCAAATTTTTCCACTTCCGGCAGCGTCAGCGGCAGCTGGTCTTCCGGCAGCGGCACCACGCCGCATTTGGGGCAGTGCACCACGGGAATCGGCTCGCCCCAGTAGCGTTGGCGGGCGAACACCCAGTCGCGCAGTTTATAGGTGGTTTTGGCGTTGCCCAGGCCGCGTTCAGAAAGCCAGGTAATCATAGCGGCTTTGGATTCTTTGACGCGAAGACCGTTTAAGAACCCGGAATTGACGAGTTCCCCGTCGCCGGTGAAGGCTTCCTTTTCCACGCCTTGTTCGCTTTTGATGACTTCGATGATTTCTAAGCCGAATTTTTTGGCGAAGGCGTAGTCGCGTTCGTCGTGGGCGGGCACGGCCATAATGGCGCCGGTTCCATAGCCCATCAGTACGTAATCGGACGTCCAGACCGGTATTTTTTTGCCGTTTACCGGGTTGATGGCGTAGGCGCCGGTGAAAACGCCGGTTTTATCTTTATTTAAATCGCCGCGTTCCAAGTCGCTTTTCTTGGCGGCTTCGGCCTGGTAGTGGGCTACGGCGTCTTTTTGTTCCGGCGTGACGATTTTTTTCAAAATCGGGTGTTCCGGCGATACGACCATATACGTCGCGCCGAAAAGCGTGTCCGGGCGGGTGGTAAAGACGGTCAAAACATCGTCGTGCCCGTCGATTTTAAATTTTACTTCCGCCCCGTTGGATTTGCCAATCCAGTTGCGCTGCATTGCTAACGTGCTTTCCGGCCAGTCCAGCGAGTCCAGCCCCGTCAGCAACTGTTCGGCATAGTCGGTAATGCGCAAAATCCATTGGCGCAGCGCCTTGCGTTCAATTTCGTGGCCGCAGCGTTCGCACTTGCCGTTAAAGACTTCCTCGTTAGCCAGGCCCGTTTTGCACGAAGGGCACCAGTTTATCGGCACGGTGGATTCGTAGGCCAGGCCCTTTTTAAAGAGCTGCAGGAAAATCCACTGTGTCCATTTGTAATACTGGGGGTCGGTGGTGTCGATTTCCCGGCTCCAGTCGTACGCGAGGCCGATGGATTTGATTTGGCGTTTAAAATTGGCAATGTTTTTATGAGTGGTAATCCGCGGGTGAACCCCCGTGGCGATAGCATAGTTTTCCGCAGGTAGGCCGAAGGCGTCCCACCCCATGGGGTGCAGCACGTCGTAGCCGTTCATTAATTTATAGCGTACCAAAATGTCCGAAGCGGTATACCCTTCCGGGTGCCCGACGTGCAGCCCCGCCCCCGAAGGATACGGGAACATATCCAGGCAGTAAAACTTTTTGCCTTTCGGCATTTTGGGGCTGGCGAAAAGGTTGGCTTTCTCCCAGCGGTCTTGTTGTTTCTTATCAATTTGCGGAAAGTTATCAATGCTCATATTCCCTTATTCTAACAATTTTCACGCGGAAAAATAAACCCTGCCGCAGCAATTATACAGCCCTTTTTCTGACGCCAGAAAAAGGGCGAAAAAGAGCGCCGCCCCAGGGAGCCATAAAAATCACTTTCAAACGGGAAATGAATTTATTTGTACTTTTTCCGGCGGGAAAAAGTACCAAAAAGCGCCCGGCCC
>CALUQD010000067.1 GCA_944322825.1 Candidatus Avelusimicrobium pullicaecorum | reverse complement strand
CTAGAAAGAGCGACTTGGCAACAAGTCGCTCTTTCCATAAATAAGGCGCTGTATAAGGAGTAGCCATGAGAGATCCCAAAACCATAGAAGAAACCGTGGCCAAGGCCTTGGAAAACCAAAACATCGAGTTGGTGGATTTGGTTATCCAAAACCAAGGGCGTAAAAAACTTTTACAGTTTTTCGTAGACAAAGTCGGCGGCGTAACGCTGGACGACTGCGGCGAACTGACCGATAAAATTGACGCCGTGTTGGAAATGGAAAACTTGATTGACGGCGCGTATATCCTGGAGGTTTCCTCCCCCGGGGTGCAGCG
The DNA here is from genome assembly GCA_944322825.1 of Candidatus Avelusimicrobium pullicaecorum. Classification (GTDB taxonomy): domain Bacteria; phylum Elusimicrobiota; class Elusimicrobia; order Elusimicrobiales; family Elusimicrobiaceae; genus Avelusimicrobium; species Avelusimicrobium pullicaecorum. The sequence goes on along the minus strand of CALUQD010000067.1, from coordinate 4,135 downwards.
CGTACTCAAAAAACCCGAGCATTTTAAACGCTTTGTCGGCCAGCGTGCAAAAATCGTGCTCAAAGTGCCGCTGGAAAACCGCGGTTCGTTTACCGGCGTAATCGCTTCGGCCGATGACGACGCTTTCGTACTGGACGACGGAACCAACCAATTTCGCTTTTCATACGATAACATCAAGAAGGCCAATTTGGACCCTGTTCTTGAATTTTAACCCCGCCAGGGCCGCCCGGTCATTCCCGCGGCCCGGCTTATAATTAAGGAGATTACACAAATGGAAGGAACGGCAAAAGATTTAGTAATGGCATTGGAAGGCCTGGAAAGAGAAAAAAACATCAAACGCGAAGACATTTTAAAAACGATTGAAGACGCACTCGTTTCCGCCCTGCGCAAAAACCTGGGCAAAACCGCCCAAATCAGCGCCAAGATTGACGTGGAAAACGGCTCCATTAAAGCCTTTCAAACGTTAAACGTGGTGGAAGTGGTCACCAACCCGGAAATGGAAATCGACGTAGAAGGCGCCAAAAAGCACCTTAAAAACCCCAAAGTGGGCGACGTGGTAACCATCACCTTGGAAGTGGAAGATTTCTCCCGCATTGCGGCGCAAATCGCCAAACAGGTATTAATCCAAAAAGTGCGCGGCATTGAACGCGACAATTTCTACAAAGAATTCAAACCCCGCGAAGGCGAAGTGGTCACGGGTTCGGTGCGCCGATTCTCGGACCGCGACATCATCGTAGACTTGGGCAAGGTGGAAGCCATCTTGCCGTATTGCGAACAAATCCGCAAAGAACGCTACGTAAACGGTTCGCGCGTGAAAGCGGTCATCGCCAAAGTGATGAACCAAAACGATTTGGCCGCCGTCGGGGACGACCCGGTGCTCTCGCGCTACAAATCGGCCGCGTTCAAAATGGATAAAGGCCAGCGCGGGCCTTACGTGATTTTGTCCCGCGCCAACGGCAAATTTTTGGAAGAACTGTTTAAAGTGGAAGTGCCGGAAATCAACGAAGGCATCGTAGAAATTAAAAACATCCAGCGCGACCCGGGCTTCCGCGCCAAAGTGATGGTGTCGAGCATCGACAGCAAAATCGACCCTATCGGCACCTGCGTGGGGATGCGCGGCATCCGCATTCGGGCGGTAATGAACGAACTGTCCGGCGAACGCATCGACCTGATTAACTATTCCGATGATATTTCCACCGTTATTATGAACGCGCTGGCCCCGGCCAAAGCGGATTTTGTAAAAATCGACAGCCTGGCCGAAAAGAAAGCCACCGTCATCGTGCCGGACGACCAGCTGGCCATTGCCATCGGCAAAGATTGGCAAAACATTAAGCTGGCCTCCAAACTGACGGGCTGGAACCTGGAAGTAAAGAGCGAATCGCAAAAAGCGCAGGAAGGCAAAGAAGCCTCCGACGCCGTACAGGCCACCTTGGCCGATGTGGAAGGCATTGGCCCCAAAATGGCGGAAGTACTGCAAAAATCCGGCTTTACCAGCGTAGAACAAATTGCCGAATTGGACGTGGAACACCTTTCCACCGTGCAGGGAATCGGCGAAAAGACGGCCGCCAAAATTATTGAAGGCGCAAAAAAATACTTGGCCGAAAAAGGCGCCGAACAAACGGAGGTAGTCAATGACGACAAAGAAAACAACTAATTCCGAAGACGAATCCTCCGCCAAGAAAAAACCCGCCGCCAAAAAAGCGGCTTCTAAAACCGGCACCGCTAAAAAGACGACGGCCAAAAAAGCCACATCCAAAACGGCCGCCGCTAAAAAACCGACGGCTAAAAAAACGGGCACCAAAACGACAACCGTCAAAAAAACGACGGTCCGCAAAACGACCGCCAAAAAAGTTGCGGATACGGCGGAAGAACTGAAAGAAACCGTTTCTGCCCCCGTCCAACCGGCCGCAAAACCGGCCCCAACGCCGGCCCAGCCGGTTGAAAAGCCGGCCCCGGTCCAACAGCCCAAGCCGCAACCGGCCCCGGTCCAACAACTCAAGCCGCAACCGGCCCCGGTCCAACAACTCAAGCCGCAACCGGCCCCGGTCCAACAGCCCAAGCCCCAGCAGCCGGCCCCGGTCCAACAGCCTAAACCGCAGCCGGCCCCGGTTCAGCAGCCTAAACCGCAGGCCACGCCGGTACAACAGCCGCGCCCGCAAGGGCCGCGTCACGGCCATCACCACGGGGAACATCCCGCTCCCCAGCCGGTGCAGGATTCCAAAACCATCCGCATCGTGGGCCAACCGACCGTCAAAGAATTGGCCGAAAAGATGAACATCAAAACCAATGATTTCATCAAAAAGCTGATGATGATGGGCATCTTCGCCACGATTAACCAACGCTTGGAAAAAGATATGATTGAGCTCATCGTGGACGAATGCGGCTTCAAGGCGCAGATGGAAGAAGAAGATTTGGCCAAAGAAACCGTCGCGCTGATGGAAACGCCGGACGATCCGGCCTCTTTAAAACCCCGCAGCCCGGTGATTACCATTATGGGCCACGTGGACCACGGCAAGACGAGCCTCTTGGACGCAATCCGCAAATCCAACGTTGTCGCGGGCGAAGCGGGCGCCATTACGCAGCATATCGGCGCGTACCGCGTCACCACGCCGCGCGGCACGCTGACGTTCCTGGACACCCCCGGCCACGAAGCCTTCACCGCTATGCGCGCCCGCGGGGCGCAGGCCACGGACATTGTGGTGCTGGTGGTATCGGCCACGGACGGCATTATGCCGCAGACGATTGAAGCCTTGGAACACGCCAAAGCGGCCGGCGCGCCGATTATTGTGGCCATCAACAAGATTGACCTGCCCGGCGCCAACCCGGACCGCGTCAAGCAGGACTTGGCGGCCCGCGGCCTCGTGCCGGAAGAATGGCAGGGGACCACGATTTATGTGGAAATCTCCGCCAAGAAGCATATTAACATCGACAAACTGCTGGAAATGATTGCCCTGCAGGCGGAAATGATGGAACTGAAAGCCAATCCGGACCGCCCGGGCGTAGGCGTTATTTTGGAAAGCAAGCGCGACAGCAAACGCGGCGTCGTGGCCACGGTGCTGGTGCAAAAAGGCACGATGCAAGTGGGCGACCCGTTTTTGGTGGGCACCAACTATGGGCGCATCCGCGCGCTGATTGACGAAAATTCCCAGCGGTACCAAAAAATCGGCCCCAGCGTGCCGGCGGAAATTTTGGGCATCAACGGCGAACCGCCCCAAGTAGGCGATACGCTCTACATTATGCCCAGCGAAAAAGAAGCCCGCTACGCCGCCGAAAAACGCAAACTGACGCAGAAGGAAGATTCGCAGGCCCACCGCAAGCAAGTTTCGTTGATGAGCCTGGGCAAAGACGACGAAAACGGCAACCGCGTCAAAAAGCTGCAGCTTATTTTGAAGGCCGACGTGCAGGGCTCCATCGAAGCCATCAAAGACGCGCTTTTGCGTATCCCGTCGGACGAAGTGGAATTGGATATCATCCTCTCCGCGCCGGGCAACGTAAACGAGTCGGACATTCTGCTCGCCAAGGCCAGCAACGCCGTTGTGATTGGCTTCCACGTGGACGTGGAAAACAAAGCCCAAACGGAAGCCGAACGCGAAGGCATCGAAATCCGCCGCTACACGATTATCTTTGAACTGTTGGAAGATATCAAAGCCGCTATGGAAGGTTTACTGGAACCCGACGTGGTGGAAACGGTCGTGGGCACGGCTACCATCAAAAAAGTGATGAAGCTAAGCTCCGGTTTGATTTCGGGTTCGCTCGTGGACAGCGGCACGATTATCCGCGGCTACGAAGTGCGCATTAAACGCAACGGCCAGGAAATCGGCCACGGCAAAATCGGCGGCCTAAAACGCTTCAAAGACGACGTGAAAGAAGTGGAAAAAGGCTATGAGTGCGGTATCCTGGTGGAGGGCTTCAAAGGCGTGGCCGAAGGCGACGTGATTGAGTGTTTCAGAAAGGATAACGTAACTAGAAGAATTAAAATGTAATTTTAATTCTTCGCTTGAAGAACTTGTAAAAACACAAAGCCCCGCGCGCAAGCCCGGGGCTTTTTATGTTACGCCGATAACGTAACTAGAAGAATTAAAATGTAATTTTAATTCTTCGCTTGAAGAACTTGTAAAAACACAAAGCCCCGCGC
>CALUQD010000066.1 GCA_944322825.1 Candidatus Avelusimicrobium pullicaecorum | reverse complement strand
CGGTGCGGATTGCCCAGACCGGTGCGGTTGCGGCGGATGGCCAGCGAAACGGCTTTCACGGCGTCGTCCTGCCCGATGATGCGTTCGTGGAGATGTTCTTCCATATGCAAAATTTTGTCGGTTTCGCTTTGCGTCAAACGCGTGACGGGGATACCCGTCCATTTGGAAGCCACCAGCGCAATATCTTCCTCGGTTACTTCGGGCACTTCTTTATCGTGCTTGGCGTGCCACTGCTGCTTGAGGTGTTCCACGTACGCCTTTAGGCGTTCTTCGGTATCTTTGGCGGCGGCGGCTTTTTCAAATTCTTTTTTGGCTAAGGCTTCGTCCTTTTCCTGCACGGCCTGGTTGTATTCCACTTGTTTCTGCTTGATTTCCGGCGGCAGGACGGCGTTTTTAAGGCGGGCGCGGGCGCCGGCTTCGTCAAAGAGGTCGATGGCTTTGTCGGGCATAGCGCGGTCGGTGATGTAGCGGTCCGCAATGGCGGCCGCGGCGCGGATGGCGCCGTCGGTATATTTAACTTGGTGGTGCTGCTCGTACTTGGCGCGGATGCCTTTTAAAATGGTGATGGTTTCGTCCACGTCCGGCGGGTCCGCCACGACGGGCTGAAAGCGGCGTTCCAAGGCGGTGTCGGCTTCGATGTATTTGCGGTATTCGTCGAACGTGGTGGCGCCGATGCACTGCACTTCGCCGCGGGCCAGGGCGGGTTTTAGCATATTGGAAGCGTCGATGGACCCTTCCGCCGCGCCGGCGCCGATGATGGTGTGCAGCTCGTCGATAAAGATGATAGCGTCCTTAGAAGCGGCCAGCTCATCGATGATATTTTTGAGGCGCTGTTCAAATTCGCCGCGGTACTTGGTGCCCGCAATAACGGAAGCCAAATCCAACGCCAGCAGGCGTTTATTGGAAAGTACGTCGGAAATTTCGCCCCGGGCGATTTTTTGCGCCAGGCCTTCCACAATGGCGGTTTTCCCGGCGCCGGGTTCCCCGATCAGCACCGGATTATTTTTGGTGCGGCGCGCCAGAATTTGCACCAGGCGTTCCATTTCTTCTTCGCGCCCGATCACAGGGTCCAATTTGTTTTGGGCGGCCAGTTTGGTTAAGTCGCGGGTGTATTCGTCCAGCGTAGGCGTTTTGGATTTTTTATCCATTGCGTCACGTTCCCGTTTGGGAACGGAGTTTAAATTGATTTCCTGGGGTAAATCGGTTAAATCTTCGGTCAAGTCGCCGGGTTCGGCGTCCCCGATGAAGTTGAGCGTGGCATCCCGCACGGCGTCTAAGTTTAGACCCAAATTTTCCAAAATGCGGCTGGCCATTCCTTCTTCCTCGCGGATAAGCCCCAGCAGGATGTGTTCCGTACCGATGTGGTCTGTGCCCAGCATTTGCGATTCTTCGACGGAAAATTCCAGCACTTTTTTGGCGCGCGGTGTGAACGGAATTTCGCCCAAGAGCATAATCGTATCGCCGATGCCCACCATCTTTTCGATTTCCAGGCGTACTTTGCGAAACGTCACCCCCAGCCCGGTGAGGATTTTGTTGGATACGGTGCCTTCGATTGCACTTAAACCCAGTAAAATATGTTCGGTTCCTACATAGTCGTGGTTGAGGCGTTTGGCCTCTTCCTGCGCGATTAGAATAATTTTTTGCGCATTTTCGGTAAATCTTTTTGCCATCTTGCTATAACCCCTTTCAAAACGATTACTTTCATTATATAAAAATAACGCGCGCGCCTGTGGAGCGCTTTTTAAGCAAAATTACTAGCCCTTGGGCCCGCAAAAGGGATATTTTGTATAATACCTTATATATGAAAGAAGCCTTAGAAAGAGCCAAAAAAATCAAAGCCATTTTAACCGACGTAGACGGTATTTTGACGGACGGGAAAGTAAATTTTTTCGTGCGGGACGACGGTAAAATAGACGAATTTAAATCTTTTCACACGCAGGACGGCATTGCCGTGCTGCTCTGCCACAGCGCGCAAATTGTTTGCGGCATTATTACGGGCCGCCGCCATCCCACCACCGTGGAACGCGCCAAAAACCTGGGTTTTAAATATATGTACCAAGGGTTTTTAACCAAAATCGGGCCGCTGAACGATATCTTGGAAAAAGAACAGCTTTCTCCCGAACAAGTGGCGTATATCGGGGACGATATCACCGATATTCCGCTGCTCAAAGAGGTCGGCTTTGCCGCTACGGTGCCCAATGCGCTGGAGTGCGTCAAACAACACGCCCACTATATCACCCAGCGGACCGGCGGCGACGGCGCCTACCGCGAAATCATTGATTTTATTCTTAACGCCCAAGGCAAACTGGCCCCGCTGTTGGAACAAGTGGAAGCCTCGGCCTGGACGGCGGGCAAAAAACCCGAAATGCAAATTGTTACTTCGCAGGAAGGAATCAACTAGCCGGCACGCTTATGAAAGGAAAATTTATCGTATTGGAAGGGCCGGACCGCTGCGGCAAATCCACCCAAGCCAAAATGCTCTACAACCAACTGGTGGCCCGCGGGCAGGACGTCATCCTCACGCGTGAACCGGGCGGAACGCCCACGGCCGAGCGGATACGCCAGATTGTGTTGGAACCGGGGCTGGATGTGCGCCCGCTGGCGGAACTGTTGCTTTACGAAGCCTCCCGCGCCCAGCACACGCAAGAAAAAATCCTGCCGGCGCTGGAAGCGGGCAAGACCGTTATTTGCGAACGCTATACAATGTCTACTTGCGCCTATCAAGGCTACGGCCGCGGTATCCCGCTTAAGACCATTGACACTTTAAATAAAATTGCCACGAACGGCAATTCCCCGGATTTAACCTTAGTGTTTTTAATGTCCGACAAGTATTTCACCCAGCGCGGCGAGTATTTGTTTTCGGACCGGTTGGAGCAGGAAGATTTGGCCTTCCGCCAAAAAATGCGCAAAGGATATTTGGATATGATTAAACGTACGCCCAACGCGTATTTGATTGACGCCGATAAAAACATCAGCGATATCCAGGCCCGCGTGCTGGAACTGCTGAAGGAACATCAGATTATAGACTAATGCCATTTGCCGATATCCTGGGGCAGGAAAAGGCCTCCTCGTATTTAAAAAAAATAGCCGGAAACCAGCGCGTTCCGGGCGCTTTTTTATTTTACGGGCCGGATGGAGTAGGCAAGGCCAAAGCCGCCCTGGCGTTTGCGCAGGCGCTTAACTGCCAGGACCCGCAAGCCCGCCAAACCGGCGAAGCGTGCGGCGTGTGCGCGGCGTGCCAAGCTATTTTAAAAGGCACCCACCCGGATGTGACGTTTGTGGATTTTGCCTACCAGGCGCGGCTGGAAGTAAAAAAAGATTTTTCCAGCAAAGGCTACGAAGAAGAACTGGAAAAAGAAATCGCCAAACAACAGCATATTAACGTGGATACTATCCGCGAGGTGACGGCCAAATCCCAGCAAAAATCCGTTGGCGGCGGCTGGAAGGTGCTGATTATCGACCAGGCGCAGACGATGCAGGCCGCCGCGGCCAATGCATTGCTTAAATTTATTGAAGAACCGCCCTATAAAACCGTTTGGATTTTGATTACCAACAAACGCGCCGCGATGCTGCGGACGATTTTATCGCGCTGCCAGCCGCTTGCGTTTGCGCCGCTTTCGCAGGAGGATGTAAAACAAATTTTAGTGCGCAACGGGGCCGATGTGCCGGATGTGGATTTATGTGCGCGTTACAGCAATGGTTCCGTTTCCGGCGCGCTCCAGGCGGCGGAAGCGTTGGAACTTTTGCAATCCGGCGGGTTTAATACGCCCCAAGGGCCGTTCGGCGTGGCGGCGGGGCTTTCGCGCACGTTGGTAACCGCCCGGCAGGAAGCGCAGGCAGTGCTTAATGTGCTCATTACGGCCCTGCACCAAGCCTGGACCGCCGAACAGAACCCCGCTAAACAGCGCGCGTTGCAGGAAGTTTTGAAACGATTTGAGAATTACAAGCGCAGTATCGGGCGCAATGTGTCGCCCGCGCTCGTGCTGGAGACCGCTCTAATGAGTTTAGACGGCCTTCCCGTGCAGATTTTTTAATACGGAGAAAATATGAGCAAGAAATTCTATATCACCACCCCTATTTATTACGTGAACTCGGTGCCGCATATCGGCCACGCGTACACGACCATCGCCCAGGATGTGCTGGCCCGCTACAAACGCCAGAAAGGCTTTGACGTCCGCTTTTTGACCGGCACCGACGAACACGGCGCCAATATCGAAAAATCCGCCACGGCCGCCGGGGTGACGCCCCAGGAATGGACCGACCAGGTTTCCGCCAAATACAAGGATTTGTGGAAAACGCTCAACATCTCGTACGACGATTTCATCCGCACCACCGATAAAAAGCACGAACAAGTGGTGCAGGCCATTTTTGAAAAACTTTTAAAAAGCGGCGATATCTATTTAGGCTCTTATTCGGGCAAATACTGCCTATCCTGCGAACAGTACTACAACGACAGTGAAATTTTGGAAGGCAACCTCTGCCCCGTGCACAAACGCCCGCTGACCGAAGTGCACGAAGAAACCTATTTCTTTAAACTTTCCCGCTACGAAAAACCCTTGCTGAAATACTACGAAGAACACCCGGACTTTTTAAGCCCCAAAACCCGTGCCAACGAAATTATCAATTTCGTCAAAGGCGGCTTGCAGGATTTGTCCGTCACGCG
>CALUQD010000065.1 GCA_944322825.1 Candidatus Avelusimicrobium pullicaecorum | reverse complement strand
CAGATTGTTTCCAAGGTCAAAGACGCCCAGCGCATTTATGCCACGTATACCCAAGAACAGGTAGACAAAATTTTCCGTGCGGCCGCTATCGCCGCCGCGCAAAACCGTATCCCGCTTTCCAAAATGGCGGTGGAAGAAACAGGTATGGGGGTAATGGAAGATAAGGTAATTAAAAACCAATTTGCTTCCGAATACATCTATAACCAATACAAAGACACCAAAACCTGCGGCGTCCTGTCGGACGACGACGCCTTCGGCTTCCGCCAAGTGGCCGAACCGATCGGCCTTATCGCCGGCATCATTCCGACCACTAACCCCACCTCTACGGCTATTTTCAAAAGTTTGCTGGCGTTGAAAACCCGCAACGGGATTGTGTTTTCTCCGCACCCGCGCGCCAAAAAATGCACCATCGAAGCGGCCAAAATCGTTTTGAACGCCGCCGTGGAAGCCGGCGCGCCGGAAGGCATTATCGGCTGGATTGACAACCCGACGATGCCCCTCTCCAGCGCTTTGATGCACCACAAAGACATCAACCTTATTTTGGCCACCGGCGGCCCCGGTATGGTAAAAGCGGCTTATTCTTCCGGCAAGCCGGCCATCGGCGTAGGCGCAGGCAATACCCCTGTGGTCATTGACGCCACCGCCAACATCAAAATGGCCGTCAGCTCCGTGATTATGAGCAAAACCTTCGATAACGGGATGATTTGCGCCAGCGAACAGTCCGTCATCGTGGAAGACCCGGTGTACGATGCCGTAAAAGAAGAATTCATCAACCGCGGCTGCTATTTTGTGACGGGCAAAGACCGCAAAAAACTGGCCGAAACCATTGTGGTAAACGGCAAATTAAACTCCGGCATTGTGGGCCAAAGCGCCGAAAAAATTGCCGAAATGGCGGGCATTAAAGTACCGGCCGGAACCAAAATCCTCATCGCCGAAGCCAAGGAAGTAAACGACGACGAACCCTTCGCCCGCGAAAAACTTTCCCCTGTCTTGGGCTTCTACCGCGCGAAAGATTTCAAATCCGCCGCGGACCTGGCCAAAGACTTAATTCTCTATGGCGGCGCCGGCCACACTTCCGTGCTGTACACGGACGAAGCCAACGAAGACCACATTGACTACTTCAAAGATATGCCCACCGCCCGCACGCTGATTAATATGCCTTCCTCGCAAGGTGCTATCGGCGACGTGTACAACTTCAAACTCGCGCCGTCTTTGACGCTGGGCTGCGGTTCCTGGGGCGGCAACTCCGTCAGCGAAAACATTGGGGTGAAACATCTTATGAACGTAAAATCCGTCGCGGAACGCCGCGAAAATATGTACTGGTACAAAGTACCCTCCAAAATCTACTTCAAGCGCGGCGCGCTTTCGCAGGCGTTGGCCGAACTTTCCGACAAACACCGCGCCTATATCATCACCGACAAAACGATGGAACAGCTGGGCCACGTGCGCGCGGTAGCCGACGTGCTGGAAAGCCTGAACATCAAATTCCGCGTGTTCTCGGACGTCCTGCCGGATCCGAACATCTCCAACGTACAGGAAGCCTTGAACATTGCCAACTCCTGGCAGCCGGATATGATTATCGCCTTGGGCGGCGGCTCGGCCATTGATGAAGGCAAAATGGTGTGGCTGATGTACGAAAACCCGGATACCAGCTTCGAAGATATCGCTATGCGCTTTATGGATATCCGCAAACGCATTTACGCGGCTCCGCCTTTGGGCAAAAAAGCCGTCATGGTGGCCATCCCCACCACGTCCGGCACCGGTTCCGAAGTCACGCCGTTCACCATCATCACCGACGAAAAAACCGGCACCAAATACGCCATCACGGACTACGCCTTAACGCCCGATATGGCTATTATCGACCCGGAATTCGTGCTCAATATGCCCAAATCGTTGACGGCTTTCTCCGGCTTGGACGTGCTGACCCACGCCATTGAAGCCTATACCTCCGTGTTCGCCACGAACTTTACGGACGGGCAGGCGCTGGAAGCGATGCGCTTGGTGTTTAAATACTTGGAAAAATCCTACACCAACGGCGCCAAGGACATCAACGCCCGCGAAAAAATGCACTACGCGGCTACCATCGCCGGTATGGCGTTTGCCAACGCGTTCTTGGGCTTGTCGCACTCGATGGCGCACAAATTGGGCGCTATGTACCACGTACCGCACGGCTTGGCCAACGCGTTGCTCCTTTCCTATGTGATTGAGTTCAACGCCACAGATAAACCGACCAAGCAGGGCTTGTTCCCGCAGTACAAATATCCGTTTGTGAAAGGCCGCTACGGCAAAATTGTGGACTTCCTGCTCCCCCACAACAAATTGGGCGACGATAAGGACGCCAAAGTGCAGAAACTTATTGATATGGTGGAAGAGTTGAAACACAAACTCAACATCCCCCGCTCTATCAAAGAATACGGCATCCCGGAAAAAGAATTCCTGGACAACCTGGATAAACTTTCCGAGCTCGCCTTCGACGACCAGTGCACCGGCGGCAACGCCCGCTATCCGTTAATCAGCGAAATCAAGGACTTGTACTTGAAAGCCTACTACGGTGAACCGGTCAAACACAAAGCCAAATAAGCTTTGCCAACTTGCAAAACAAAACCCCCGGCTTTAAGCTGGGGGTTTTTATTGCTATTTCCAAAAAGCAAACTTTTTTAAAGCATACACGGTGGGAGTACCCCCCGCTACACCTGTAAAATAATTGTAAGTTTCTCCCGTAATTTGCGTCCCACCCATACTTTTACAAACTTGGTTGGCTACTTTATTGGTACTCAAAGCCAAACAGCGGCGCGCGCCGGGGTGAGCGGAATTTTCCAGCCAAATCACGTACCCTAATTTGACCTGCTTGTTAATCCCCGTTACATTTTGCGTACCACCATCAAAAACATCAAAAATAACACCATTTGCGCAGGTTGCCACACTTAGGGTGCCGCCTAAACTACAGCCGGCGGGAATATCTACATCCAATTTAGTAATGTCCCCGTCAAAACTGCCATTAGCCAAAAAGGAAACATCCGCCGCGTCGGCCAAAGCTTTCGTGGTTGGTATTAAAGCACTAAAACGGCTTTTGGCGACCGCCACCTGATACTGCGGCAACGCCACCGCCGCCAAGATACCGATAATTAAAACCACTACTAATAGCTCTATTAGCGTAAATCCGGCGTTTTTCCCTGCCGGGAGGGTTTTTTGATAAATTTTGGTCATAGCCAAAATTTATCAAAAAAAAAAAACAAATCAAGGGCCAAAGCTTGGCCTCCCAACTCTATGCCCGTTAGCACGACTGGTTGGGCCACACTATTCCCGTAATGTCGCGCTCTTGCGCCCCCTTCTTTGGTACTTTTTCCCGCCGGGAAAAGTATGTCTCTTCCGGGGAGTGATTGAGGTTGCCATTCCCACATAATACACCCCGGGAGTTTACCCGGGGTGTATCTTTTAACCATTCCCATTAAAAATTCATTGTTTTGCAGAAGGCTTTACCTTTATCTGTTTTGCCTTCGCATGTACGCTCATTAGGAGCAGTAGGATGTACACTAAAATTAATGATATAGATATAATCCGCATCTTTATTGCAAGTATTCCAATCGGTAGCTCCAGGGCAATATACCAAACGAATATCTCCCTGAGTTGCCTTTTCTCCATCTGAAGAAAGCAAATCGATCATAAAGTGCTTATCGCATTTCATCACAGAAGTATTTTCCACAATGGATCCGCCAGAAACAGCACTTTGGCATTGATTAAACGACACATCTAAATTATCAAAGTTCGAAGAGTATTCCCCATTGGCCAGATAATATGCTTCGCTGGCTTTGACTACGGCTTCCGCGGTTTGGATAGCATTGATAGCGCGAGATTTCATTACCGCTTTTTCATACTGCGGCAAGGCCACCGCCGCCAAAATACCGATAATTAGGACGACAACGAGCAGTTCGATTAAAGTAAAACCCTTTTCCATTAAAAACTCCTTAGCAAGTTGATTTTAGAGCTTAATTACAGTCTAATAATTAACAGCCCGAAAATCAACGCTAGGCCCAGTGTATCAAAAAAAAAAAACAAATCAAGGCCCAGAGCCTGGGCTCCCCACTCTTTGCCCGCTAACACGACTGGTTGAGCCACACTGTTTTTGGAATACCGCGCTCCAACGAAACGGCACCTTGCCGGGGGCAGGCACTCTATGCCCACTAACTCGACTAGTTTAAGCCACACTGTTTCTGTACTGTCGCGCCCTTACGCAACGGCCCTTCCAGGCCCCCTTGCCGGGGGCGCTGACTCAAACAGGGCCCTGCACCAAAATTGCCCGCAACCGCCGGCGAATCGCCCAATTAGCCCCCTAAAATCCAATTTGATATAATACCTGTATGGGATTGGAAGAAATTGAAGAAAAAGAGTATTTTTCTATCGGGGATGTCAAACGCATTACCGGCGTGCCGGAGTATTCCGTGCGCTATTGGGAAGCCGAATTTGGCCTCATCCGCCCCATCCGGCTGGAAAGCGGACACCGCCGCTATACGAAGGAAGACGTCTACACCATCCTAAAAATTAAAGATTTAATTTATAAGCACAAGCTGACGCTGGAAGGCGCCAAAAAACAGCTCTCCAAGTATCAATTCCCCGCGGCCGGCGGCAATGAAAAGCCCCGCACGGACATCAAACTTCTGACGGAAATTAAAGAAACGCTGGAAGATTTGTTAAAAGAATGATAAAATATATGTGTGGCCGGTTGATGGCACACATTTTCGGGGAGTGGCTCAGAGGTAGAGCGCTCGCTTGGGGTGCGAGAGATCGCGGGTTCGATTCCCGCCTTCCCGACCATTTCAAACTATTTATCGGGGCGTAGCGCAGATGGTAGCGCGCACGGTTCGGGACCGTGAGGTCGTGGGTTCGAATCCCGCCGCCCCGACCATTT
>CALUQD010000064.1 GCA_944322825.1 Candidatus Avelusimicrobium pullicaecorum | reverse complement strand
CACCCGGCGGGGAAAAACGCCGGATTTACGCTAATAGAGCTATTAGTGGTGGTTTTAATCATTGGCATATTGGCGGCAGTGGCGTTGCCGCAATATCAGTTGGCAGTTCTTAAAGCGCGGGCTACAGAACTACGGACGGTTATGTCTTCCTTAAGCAAAATGATTGAACTGTATTATATGGCCAATGGGGAATACCCGAAATACTGGTCCGATTTAGACATTGATATACCCGGGTGTTCGCCGTGGACCTCTGGTGCTTTGACTGATTTAATATGCCAAAAAGTCCGTATTGACTTAAATGCTACCCATATCGTTGGTTGGGACAGCACTGAGCGTGATAATGATACTTCCTACAAAGATAATAATTTCCACAACATTTATTATTTTGTAAATGCTGGGAATGAATCAGACAAAGCCGGCAAATTTTTCTGTGCTGGTCACACAGATAACGGTAAAAAATTGTGCAAAAGTTTATGTGGCGCAGACGGATGCCTTTTCTAATCTGAGTCTAAAACCGCCCCGGAAAAATATCCGGGGCGGTTTTCTTTTTATAAGCTATTTATTTTCGTACTTGTAGACGACCAGCCCGCTCCTTAGTTTGGGCTCAAACCACGTGGATTTGGGCGGCATAATTTTATGCGCGTCGGCCACTTTCATCAATTCTTCCATAGACGTGGGGAACATCGAAAACGCCACTTTCCATTTTCCGCCGTCCACCCGTTTTTTTAGTTCGCCAATTCCGCGTATTCCGCCCACAAAATCGATGCGTTTGTCGGTGCGCGGGTCCCCAATGCCCAGTATGGGCGCAAGCAGGTTTTCCTGCAAGATGCTCACGTCCAGCGCGGCCACCGGGTCGGCGGCGTCAAACGAGCCTTTTTGGGCAGTCAGCGTGTACCATTTCCCATCCAAGTACATTCCAAACTCGTGGCGTTTTTGCGGTTTTTCCCGCCCGGTTTCGGCTACGTCAAATTTGGCGGCGATTTCCTCCAAAAACGCTTCGCTGGTCAGGCCGTTTAAGTCTTTTACCAAGCGGTTGTAATCCATTACATACAGCTGCCCGGCGGGAAAAATAACACTCAAAAAGAAGTTGTATTTTTCCTGGCCGGTGTGTTTGGAATTATGCGCTTTGCGCTGGCGGGCCACATTGGCCGCGGCGGCGGAACGGTGGTGTCCGTCGGCAATATAGAGCGTGGGGATTTGTTCGAACGCGTCCATTAAAAACTTGATGTCCGCGGGGGCGTCAATCACCCAAAATTCGTGGCGGATGCCGTCTTCGGTCGTAAAATCATAGACGGGAAATTCGGCCGCAATTTCGGCTATTTTGGCATTGATATCCGCACGGTCCGGGTAGGTTAAAAACACGGGCCCCGTGGTGGCCGAAAGGGCGGCAATATGGCGGGTGCGGTCCTCCTCTTTGTCCTTGCGGGTGAGCTCGTGTTTGCGGACGATGCCTTTGTCGTACTCGTCGCACGAGGCGGCGGCCACCAGCCCGTATTGGGTGCGGCCGTTCATCGTTTGCGCGTAGAGGTAAAAGCAGTCTTTTTCGTCTTGCTTGAGCACGCCGGTTTGGATAAAACGCTCCAAATTTTCCTTGGCTTTTTGGTATACTTCGGGCGCGTAGAGGTCGGTATCTTCGGGCAGGTCGATTTCCGGCTTGTCTACGTGCAGGAAGGAATAGTCGTTCCCGGCGGCCATTTGGCGCGCTTCGGCGGAGTTTAGCACGTCGTAAGGCGGGCAGGCGATTTTGTCCGCGTGCCCGGACGGGCGAAAGCCCCGGAAAGGTTTAATGGTAGCCATAGCAACCCCCTAATTTACCCGGAATAAGAACTTGCCGCTGGCGGCGTATTCGTGGATAATCTCCACCGCGCGCTGGGCGACGGCGTCCTGCGCCTGTTCGGTGCTGGCGCCGATGTGGTGCGTACCGTAGAAATTTTCCGCTTCTTTAAACGGAGTAAAATCGAACACTTTGTCGTTGGCTTTGGGCTCCGTTTCGTACACGTCCAAGGCGGCGCGGATTTGTTTGGTTTTCATCGCGTCTGCCAAGTCTTTGGTGACGACCAGCCCTCCGCGTGCCGTGTTGATAAACGTGGCGCCGGGTTTCATAGCGTCAAAGAATTTTTTGTTGAACAGCCCGTGTGTTTCGGGCGTGTCGGGCAGGTGGACGGTAATCACATCGCACAAGCCGGCCAGCGTGTAGATGTCGGGCTCGGGGATGATATCCAAGGCGGTGAACAATTCCGGCTTGTCGTACGGGTCGTAAGCTACCACTTTCATCCCAAGCGCCTGGGCGCGCTTGGCGACTTCTTTGCCGATGTTGCCCAGCCCAATAATGCCCAGCGTGCGGCCGAAAATCCCCTTGGCCTTGCTGTATTCCGCTTTGTTCCAAACGCCGTTTTGCAAATCGCGCGTGTTGTGCACCAGGCGGCGGTCCAGCGCCAGCATCAGCCCGATGGCCAGCTCGGCCACGGCGATGGAATTGGTGCCGGGGCAGTTGCACACGGCCACGCCTTTTTGGGCGGCGTGGGAGATGTCTATCGTGTCGTAGCCGGCGCCGGCGCGGATGATGAGTTTTAAGTTCTTGCCGGCGTCAATTACCGCGGCGGGCACTTTGGTGCTGCGCACGATGAGCACTTCGTTATCGGCGATGGCGCCCGGGAGGGTGGTTTCGTCCAAGGCGGGGTTGTCGGTAATTTGATGGCCTTGTTTGGCCAGCACTTCTTTCCAATGGGCTGGAAATTTGTCAGCAATCAAAATGTTCATTTGGCGGCCTCCTGGCGCAGCTGGCGGACGATTTCGTCCACGGCGGCGGTGAGTTTTTGATATTCGTCCGTTCCGTGGATGTCCACAAACGGGAAGCACGCAATACGCAGCGAATTTTGTTTGACGGAAGAATACTTTTTAATGCCGTCGGCCAAGTTGGGAAGGCCGGTGGCTTTTAAGGCGGCGGAAATATCGGCGTCTTGGATGTTGGGGTCCGTCACTTCCAGCGTAAGCGTGGTGTAGGAACGGAAATTTTCGTCCTTAATCAGCGGGGCCAGGTAATCCGTTTGGGCGGCCCAGTCCAGCAAGAATTTTGCGTGCTGGCGGCAGAGGGCGTCCATCGCTTTTAAGCCGCCGTTTTCGTTCATCCATTTGCAGGCTTCGTTGAACATCCAAATGTTGGTGGTGGAGGGGGTGTTGACCGTTTGGCATTTGGCTTGGGCTTTGGCCACGGCTTCGGATAAGTCCAGCGAATAGGGGATGGTGCGGTATTTTTTGGCTTCTTCCAGGCGTTTTACGGCCGCCGGGCTTAAAATAATCACGCTGGAGCCGCCGCCCACGCCAAAGCATTTTTGCATCGAAAAAAGCATTACGTCAAATTTGTTTTGCGGCAGTTCCCGCCCGCCGGCGCAGGAAGTGCAGTCCCAGGCGATGAGGGTGTCGTCCCCTTTGGATTTCCAGGCTTCTTCCAGGTAAGCGTTTGGAATTTGGGTGCCGGTGGAAGTTTCGTTGGGCGTCAGCACGACGAGGCTGGCGTTGTAGTCGGGCTTTTCCCGGGGGAAAAATTCGTCTTCGCCCGCTTCGCGGATGGAGCGGATGACGTTGGCTTCCAGGCGGGAAGCGATTTTTTTCGTCCACAATTTGGAGAACGCCCCAAACGACAGGCCGGAAAGCGAATTTTTGGTCAGGTTCCAAATGATGGCGTCCATCGCCGGCGTGGCTCCGCCTAAAAAGAAAATGACGGTATAGTCGGCGGGGAGGGATAATAATTGGCGCAAATTTTCGGTGGCTTCTTTATATAAGCCGTCGGTGGAAATATCTTTGGCGCGGTGGCTGCGTTCGAACTGGGTTTTGCAGACGGGCGTTTCGCGGATGACCGGGTGGCCCTGGCTGGGGCCGCAGGTAAAAGTGGAGGCAGGCAATTTGCTTGCGTCTAATTTAATGCTCATAATGTTTCTCCTTTTTTACTGCTTATAATTTCATTTATTGTAGCAAAGTTTAGCGGAGATGTAGCCGTTAATTTTAAGCAAGCTCTCCGGCGGAAAACGAACGGATGAAACCCGTCCGGAAGCGGAAAATGCGTGTACGTACGGGCCCGCGTCCGCCGCCACTGGAAAATTACGGAAAAACCATTATAGTAATATAAGGTGTTTTTTGCCTTGCCAATACGAAAATGCGAGAAGAGGCCGTCCTTGACTTATAATTTTCGTTTTGATAAAGTAAAAAATGTATATGAACGTACCGTATGGAACAGCGTTCCAGCCGGAGGCTGTTTGATGCGGCATTCTTTACAAAATAGATAACCAACGGAAACAGACAATCGTCTTGTTTTCTTCATGAGGAGGGACGGATGAAACCCGTTACTAAAAAGAAGAAAGCCTTTACCTTGACGGAGTTGTTAGTCGTAGTCGTGGTGATAGGCGTGCTGTCGGCGGTCGTTTTGCCCAAGTTCAACAAAGTGATGGAAACGCGCAAAACCACCGAAGCCGAAGAAATGATGGCGGCCGTGCGTACGGAGCAGGAAAAACGGTGCGCGTTGGATAAGAATTATTTGCAGGATTTGTCCAAGATGTCGGATATTATTCCCAATACCGACACGAAGAACTTCACCTATGTCGCCACGGCGACGGGTATCAAAGCGCACAGCAAAGGGAAATACGGCTATACGTTGGAAATGCCTTCGTACCGGGACGGCCGTTTGTGCTGCGAATCTGACGAATGCGCCAAGCTGAATAAAGATTATCCTTCTTGTTCGGCGTTGGTTTCTTCTGCGGATTACTTGTCCGGCGAGGAATGCAAAGGCGATGAATCGGAAGAAGAAAGCAGTGTGAAAGATTGTACGGCCGCCAGACCTTCCAACACGCAAAGCTGTTCCAACGGCTGCGGCACGCAAACGCGTACGGTTTCGTGCAATACGAGCACCGGCCA
>CALUQD010000063.1 GCA_944322825.1 Candidatus Avelusimicrobium pullicaecorum | reverse complement strand
GGGCCCTGGGCCGGGCGCTTTTTGGTACTTTTTCCCGCCGGAAAAAGTACATATAAAATGAGTGATTTTTGTGGATCCCCGGGGCACCGAGCCGGTGCTCCCCTCTCTATGCCCGTCAGCGTAACTAGTTTAGGCCACGCGGTTTCCGCGCGGACCGCGCCTTAGCGCACATTTTTGGCACTTTTCCCGCCAGAAAAAGCATAACTCCCTTCGGGGCGCAGCACGCCAGGACCGATTGGGCAAGAAAAAGCAATCAAGCGCGTATGATATAAAAACTCCCGCCGGCCAACGCCCGCGGGAGTTTTTGGAAAAGTCCGCTTGTGCTTACAGCGGGATATTGCCTTTGCGCGGATTTTTATGCGGGTCGCGTTTGTTTTTAAGCACTTCAAACGCGCGGATAATTTTTGTACGCGCTTCGGCCGGTTCAATGATTTCATCAATGGAACCGTTCGTCGCCGCTTGGTAAGGAGAAGCAAATTTGTCGGAGTATTCCTTCGTCATTTTTTGCTTCAGTTCTTCCTTTTTGGCGGCATCGGGCTCGGCCTTCAAATCGCGCGAGTACAAAATTTCCACCGCGCCGCGCGGGCCCATAACGGCAATTTCCGCACTGGGGAACGCAAAGTTAAAATCCCCGCGCAGGTATTTGGAACCCATCGCAATGTACGCCCCGCCGTAGGCTTTGCGCAGAACGAGCGTCACTTTGGGGATGGAAGCTTCGGAATATGCATACAAGAGTTTCGCCCCGTGGCGGATAATACCGCCGTGTTCTTGCTGTACGCCGGGCAAATAACCGCCTGTATCCACCAAGGTCAAAAGCGGGATATTAAACGCGTTTAAAAAGCGGATAAAGCGTGCGGCTTTGTCGCTGGCGTCGCTGTCCAACGCACCGCCCAAGCAAGCCGGGTTGTTGGCCACTACGCCTACTACGCGCCCGCCTAAACGAATGAAACCGGTAACGATGTTTTTGGCAAAATTTTGATGAATTTCAAAAAACCCGTAATCGTCGGCCAAGCGCCAAATAACGTGGTGAATGCGGAAGGCTTTTTTGGGGTCCATTTCGCACACGCGTTCCAGCACCGGCACACTGCGGCCGACCAAATCGCTGGTGGTATCCAGCGGCGGGTTTTCTTCGCAGTTTTGGGGCAGGAAAGAAAGCAGTTCGCGCACTTGGCGGAAGCAGTCCTGTTCGGACTTGGCCACAAATTGGCACACGCCGCTTTTTTCGCTGTGGGGGCGGGAACCGCCCAAGGTATCAAAATCCACTTCCTCGCCGGTGGCGGCCTTTACGGCGCCCGGCCCGGTGATGAACATATGGCTGATGCCTTCCACCATAAAAATAAAATCCGTCAGCGCCGGCGAATACGCCGCACCGCCCGCACAGGGGCCCAAAATAACAGAAATCTGAGGAATCACGCCGGAGGCTTTTACGTTGCGGTAAAAAATTTCGCCGTAGCCGTTTAAGCTGTCCACCCCTTCCTGGATGCGCGCCCCGCCGGAGTCGAACAACCCAATCAGCGGGATTTTGGCTTCAATGGCGCGGTCCATCAGCGCGGCAATTTTTTTGGCGTGCGCCAAACCGAGCGAACCGCCCAGCTGGGTAAAGTCTTGCGCAAACAGGGCGACTTCGCGGCCGTTGATGCGGCCAAAACCGGTGATGACGCCGTCGCCTTTGATGTGTTTGTCTTTAATGCCGAAATCGCTGCAGGAGCTTTCCATCAAACTTTTGATTTCGATAAAGCTGTCTTTGTCCAACAGGTAGGAAATACGTTCGCGGGCGGTCATCTTGCCTTTGTCTTTTTGGGCTTTGATGCGCGCCTCGCCGGCGCCTTTTAGGGCGTCCTGGGAAACTTGCCGAAATTTTACCAAGCTGGCCGGAGCGGGTTGGTCCGACGGCTTATCGTGTTTGGGGTCCTCAAAAAGTTCAATCATAGTCCCTCCGAAATCTGTATACCTATATTTTACTAAATAATAAGGTTCAATGCCCGTGCGCCAACGTAAACATAAAGCCGGGTATCCGCTCATCCGTCTGCAAGGTAAGGGCCGGGTTGCCCAGGCGGGCGTAAGCCGCTTGCGCGCGGCCAAAAAAGAACGGCTTTCCGTCAATACAGCGCACCTCGTAACTGTTTAAAGAAAGGCCCGTGCCCAACACTTTTACCACCGCTTCTTTCTGCGTCCACAGCGCGGTCAAAAACGCATCGCCGGAACCGGTTAATTCGGACGGGTGGAAAAAATCTTTTGCCCACGCGTCCAAGCGGTGTTCAATTTTTTCCAAATCAATACCAACGAACCGCTCGTCCGCACTCACAGCAGCCGCGGCCCACCCGTGGCTGTGGGTCAAGCTAAAAGCCAGCAGGCTTTCCTTCCCCCCTACGCACAAGGACGGCTTGCCGGAAGGCTGCGGCAAAATTTCAATTTCCCGGTACGGCACGCCGCAATTTGCCCGCACCAGCTCTTTTAACGCAAATCTGCCCCCGAGCCACTCCACCCTGCGTTTGGGGAAGCGCAGCGTTTGGAAAAACGCCGCTTCCCGTTGGCTCAGGATTTCGTCGGCCGGGGGCAGACGGTTTAAATCAACTGCTTTAATTTGGCAGGACATCGCGCCCTGTGTTACTGGCCGATGGCCTGGTAACCGTGGATTTCCACCCACACATTGCCCTGCGCGTCGAACACGTACGCATCGTGCAAGGTTTTGCCGTCGGCGGTGTTGCCGCGGTTTACGCCGTACAAGTACAGCTGGGCGGGCGGAACCTGGTTGTTGAGCACCGCTACTTCGGCAATGCCGTCGGGCAGCGTCATTTTGTGTTCAATGCTCATATCCTGGAAGCCGCAGCACTGGAAGGCCGCTTCAATGAGCATCGGGTTGGCCAAGAGCGTGCGGGGGCCGTCGTTCCACTGCGGGCGCGGGGTGGTGTTATACACCGCCAGCGAGCCGTGTTTGTCCACGCGGATAATCCCCGCAAGCACCTGGAAAGAAGGTCCGTGGAAATACTTTTGGTAGATTTCTTCTTTGCTCACGCTCATCGGCGCGGTGAGCCCGGTCATCGCTTCGGCCTTTACGGAAGCCCAGTTGGAGGTAAATCCGTCCAGCGTTTTGGCGGTAAAGTGTCTGCGGGTGTTGCCCATCTTTACGCCTTTGCTGTTGATAAAGTCGGACTCAATTTCCATAGACGCTTCGCTGCCGGACGCTTTACCAATCACGCGCACCGCCTGCGGGCGGTTTCTTAAGAGCTTAATCGGCAGGTAGAAGTGCACGTCTTTGAGGCCCTGCGGCACGGTGCCCGTTAAAGCGGTGGCCGTTTCCATAAAGGTTTCAATGCCCATCACGCCCGGCACATAGGGGGTGCCTTCGATAGCGTGGTCGGCCAGATACGGATCGGAATTTAAGTTAAATTCTTTTTCCAGGTGGATTTCCGAACCTTTCTGCAAGGAAGTGACGTTGCCTAAAAAGTGCGTCGCTTTGGAAGCGTCCACCCCTGCGGCGGCCTTGGGGGCCGCCGGCGCAGCCGGCGCGGAAGCACCGCCGGCAGGCGTGTTGGAGGAGGAGTCGGAGCCGGCTTCGTCGGCTCCGATTTCGTCCCATTCAAACTTTAACTGATGGTCCCAGTCCAGTCTGCCCAAGGAACCCGTCAGTACGATTTCCGGCACACGTCCATAGACGATTTCGTCCAAGAAGATCTGCATACCGTCTTCGGGGTCCACAAAGTCCACGCCGTTGGAGCGCAGGAAGGTTTCCACGCCGGCGCGCACGCCCATACCTACATTTTTGTAGGCACTCATAGCAATGCTGATGGCGCGGTAGCCTTGGTTGGACAAGGACAGGGCCGATTTGGCCAGGTAGTCGTTGGCGCTGGCGTAGTCGCTCTGGCCCAGGTTGCCGTATTTGCCGGCAATGGAGGACGCAAAAGCGAAGAAGCCGTCGTCACGCACGATGTTGTTGGCCAGGAACGAGGCAAAGCTGGTGGCTTTGACGTCAAAGATACGGTAGTATTCCGCCGGGTCTTTGTCGTAAATCAGCTTGGAGCGTTCCAAACCGGCAAAGTGGATAAGCCCGTCCACACGGCCGTTTTTGGCCTTAATCTTGGTGCAGACTTCTTTGACCATAGACGAGTTCATCACGTCGCAGTGGTAGTATTCCACTTCGCTGCCCAAATCGCGCAGTTTCTGCAAGTTGTTGTAGAGCGTGATAGAATCTTTCACGCGGCCGAAAGCGCGTTCCAACAGCACCGGGGTAGCCTTTTGGGTCTTATCGGCCTTGAGGTCTTCCCAGAGTTGTTTTTTGAGCGCGGCCAGTTCCGCTTCGTTCATAGAAGCCCACAGCGGCGTCTTGTCTTGGATTTCGATGATATCCAACACAATGATTTTGCTGTGGTACTGCGCGGCGATTTTCTGCGAGAGCATCGCGCCGATGCCGCGGCCGGAACCCGTGAAGATGATGGACTTGCCGGCCAAGTCAAAATGCTTGACGCTCTTGTCCAGGCGGGTCGGCAGCGAGAGGATGGTGGAGCGGACATTGTCGCGCGTACCAATCATCAGGCGCATATCGCCGTGGAGCACTTCGTCCATGGTTTTCTGGGCCATTTCGTCCGGGGTGGCGGTGGGTTCAAAGTCCATTAATTTGGAAATCGCGCCCGTGCGTTCGTACACGTCTTTGCGGTAGCAGGTGGTGCCGCCGGTCAGCGCGCCCACAATGGGGTTGAACTCATCTTTGGTGGTATAGCCAAAGTTACCGTCGATCTTGGTGTTCACCGCAAAGAACGTATCGGCGTCCTGGCGGTTAGCGAGGCCTTTTTCAAATACGCGAAGCGCAATAAACAGCGGCATTACGTATTTGGTCAGCTCGGCGTGCGGGCTGGCTTTTTTGTCAAACTTCTTAACCGTAGCGCCCAGCAAGTACACGATACCTTGGATGTTCGGATCCTCGGCGGCGTAATCTTTCAGCGCGGCTTCGGTTTCTTCGTACGATTCCCAGTTTACAATCGTCGTGTTTTTGCTGCGGGTTTTGAGCGTGGTGAACACGTGGTACTTCACGCCCAGTTCTTTAAATTCTTCCTGGTACGCTTTAATCAGCTG
>CALUQD010000062.1 GCA_944322825.1 Candidatus Avelusimicrobium pullicaecorum | reverse complement strand
GAGTTTTTTATCTTCCTCAACGGTGAAACCTTTACCGAACCCCCAGCCTAGCTGGGGGTTTTCACAACACACAAAAAAAGGCTCTCCCGCGGGAGAGCCTTTTTATAAGAACGAAAATTTATTCGTCCATATCGCCGTAATAATCACGCACGAACAACACAATATACGCCAGCCAGGTGGCTCCGAAAAAAATCAAAAAACAATACGAAAACCACCACAATTTATTAAGCGGATTATAGTCCGTCAATAAGGAATCGAAAAACAACGAGCAAAGAATTACCGTTATATACCCCCACACAAATACCGCCAGGAGCTTTAACAGCAAATCCAGCGTGCCGATAATTAAACCCTTTTCTTCATACGGTCTTTTCAAGTAAGAAAGTAACATTTCCATAAATTTATTTTATTCTCTCTGAGGGTATTTGTCAAGCGTTAAGGCTGCATAGCCGGGTCGGTGGAATTATAGCCGAACGCTTGTTCCCCCGTCATTAAATCATTATCCATATATCCATTGGGCGCCGCACCCCCCGCATTGCCGGAAGGCTGGCCCAGCGGATTATTTTCCAAAGCGTACGCCTGCTGAAGTTCGTTCTGCGGCGTGCCCGTGGGAACCCCCGGCTGCGTAACCGTATAGGCCACATTCGGGTCCGGGTTTGCTGCACCCGGCTGCGTAACCGTATAGGCCACATTCGGGTCCGGGTTTGCCGCGCCCGGCTGTGCGGCAGAATAAGCGGCGTTTTGGGATTGGACCGGCTGCCCATACGAAACCGCTTCCGGCGCATACGGGTTGTAATTTGCGTCGTAGGCATTTACATTTGCCGCATCATACCCGGCGGCGGCATTGGCTTCGTTGCCCACGCCATAAGAATTAATCGAATAGGCCTGCGCCGTATCCGAAAGGTCTTCCTGCGGCTGGGGGTTTTTCATAAAGCGGCGAGGTTTGGTTTGGCGGTCTTTCAAGCCGGAGGCGGTTTCAGTGCCGAATTCCTCGTTCCAAGCATTATTTTGGGCCGAAGCCAGCATTTTTACGCCGCAGCAAGCGGTGACTTTAGAGGCTTCGTCCTTCCCCATTTCCTGCGCGGCGCGGCGGTCCTGCACGCTCAGGCGGTCGTTTTCGAACGGCGGAAAATTTTTGCTGTCCACATAATTTTGGGTAACCGCCACACCGTCTTTATCAAAATAGACGGGTTTGCGTTCTTTCTCTTCCTCTTTGGCCTTTTTTGCCGGTTTGCTGCCAGACACGCCGTAATAGACTAATTCCGGTCCGGGGGCGGCGGGCGCTTCGGCTTCGGGCGTCAAGCAGTAGGCCACACGCTGTTTGGTGGTGGCCTCCTGGTGGCTGTCCACGCGGGTTTCACACGTGGAAGCGGCAGCCGCCGGCAAAGCGGCTAGGGAAAACATAAAAAAAGCAACGAAAGATTTTTTCATAGATAACTCCGTAATCTTATCATAGTACATTTTTGATGGTTTTTCCACAAAAAACAAGTAGTCAAGCAAAAAAAATGCCCTTTCGGCAGGGCCAAGGGCATAAAAAAATGTCACCGGGTGGGATCGAACCACCGACCTAGCGCTTATGAAACGCTCGCTCTAACCAGCTGAGCTACGGTGACGTAAATCTTGTATATTTATTATAACAAAAGTAACGCGCCGTGTGCAAATTTTTCCTTTCTCCGACGGAAAAATTTAATCTATCATCGAGTACACATTCAGTTTTTCGGGCATACGGCCGGTTTTGGCTTCTTCAAAATCTTTTTGGGCCAAATCGGTTTTTCCCATTCGTTCATAAGCTGCGCCGCGGGCGTTATACACTTCGGCGGCCGGGCTTAAGTTAATGACGGAAGTATAATCCCGCACCGCATCGTTAAACCGCCCCAACATAAAGTATACTCCCGCCCGGGAAAAGAAAATTTCCGGTTTAGAAGGACGCAGCTGCAACGCCAAATTCAGCACTTCCAGGGCGTTTTCGAAATCCCCTTTTGCCGCCAGCGTGCTGGCATAGGCGGTGTAAGCGTCCACCTGATAGGGATTTTTATACAAAACGCGCAAAAAATCTTGTTCGGCTTTGTCATAATCGCCGGTAAAATAATAGACGGCCCCGCGGGAAGCGTACCCTTCCAAATTATCGGGGTTTAATTCCAGCGCGCGGTTGTAGGCTTCAATCGCTTTTTGCGGCTTGCCGTCCTGGAAATAACCGTCCCCCCGCAGCAAATACTCCGAAGACGTCTGCAGCGTCGTGCACGCGGTAAGAAAAATGGGCAATAACATTATAAATTTTTTCATAATTTTCTCCCTAAAGTCCTAAAAATTATACAACATAAGACCTATTTTTTTCTAGGCATTTATTTTTTTTAAATTGGGCCCAAAGACCCTGTTTCTTTCAGCCAGTGAATGGTATAGTAATAGTATAGAAAACGATTTACATTTCATCCAAACCGCTGTAGTCCCAAACCCTGCTACAGCGGTTCCCCTTTTTATATAAAGATTTTCTTTCTATTCTCCCTGCGAAATGCTACAATACCCGTATGAAAACCCCGCGTATTACCCTTTTTATTATTGCCCATAACGAAGAATCCAAAATTGCTAAATGCATTTTGAGCGCCCGCGGCTTGGTGCACGAGGTGGTAGTTGTAAACGGAATGTCCAAGGATAAAACCGCCCTCGTCTGCCGCGAACTGGGCGCCCAAGTGTACGACCGCGCCTTTGACGGTTTTGCCAACCAAAAGAATTTTGCGCTTGCGCAAGTAACTTCCGACTGGGCGCTTAACTTAGACGCCGACGAAACCCTCTCCCCCGCACTCAAGGAAGAAATCTCCCGCGTCATCCAAACCACCGACTGCGCCGGGTTTGATATTCCGTTTTGTAACTATTTTTTAGGCAAAAAAATGCGTTTCAGCGGTTTAAACAAAGAAACGCACCTGCGCCTGGTCCGCACGCAAAAAGCCAAGTATGTGGGCGGACTCGTGCACGAAGGGCTGCAGGTGGACGGCAAAATCGGCCGGCTGCAAAACCCCATCAACCATTACTCCTACGATACGATTGAAACGTATTTCAACAAATTTAACAAATACACGTCCCTCGCAGCCGAACAAATGTATCAAAACGGGCGGCGCTTTTCGCTGGCGTTTGTGCTGGTAACCATCCCGTTTGAATTTATCAAGCGTTACGTGTTAAAGCTGGGCCTTTTGGACGGCCTGCGCGGGCTGTTGTGGGCGTCGTTCTCGGCTTTTTATGTGTTTGTCAAATACGCCAAGCTGTGGCAGTTACAGGAGCAAAACGAAAAATGATTTGGTGCATTGCCGCCCTTATTGTATTGGTTATATATCTTTTTTGGCGCTTTCCCCAACTGCGCAAAACGTGGTACTTGCCCAAACGCAAAGGGTTTGTGGCGTTGATGTACCACCACGTGGGCGTTTTGGAGAACCCGCAGGACGAGCAATTCCCATTCACCCTCCGCCCGGATATGCTGGAGCGGCAGATTTTGTTCTTAAAAGCCAACGGCTATACGCCCATTTCCCTGGCCGAGCTGGAAACCGCCTATCGGGCGGGGAAGTCTTCCATCCAAAAACCCGTTATGCTGACGTTCGACGACGGCTATTTGGACAATTACCAAAATCTTTTCCCCCTGCTTAAAAAATACCAAGTGCCGGCGCTCATCTTTTTGATTACGGACCGAATTGGTACCCCGGGCTATATGAATTGGAACCAAATTAACGAAATGAAAGCCAGCGGATTAGTAAGTTTTGGCTCGCATACGCTTTCGCACCGCCGCCTGCGCAGTTTATCCGACGAAGAAATCGCGCGCGAAATAACCGAAAGCAAACGCCTATTGCAAGAAAAACTGGGCGCCCCGGTGACGGCTTTTTGCTATCCGTATGGGGCGGGCGGGTTTGATAAACGCGTCCGGCCGCAAGTATTTAAAGCCGGATACCTGTTTGATTTCAGCACTAAAAAAGGCATTAATCCGTGGCCGTGGAAAGGCAAATCCACCCTGCGCCGCGCCTTTCCGCGCGGGGGCGAAACACTGTTCGATTACCACCTGCAGCTTACCCGCGGACAAAGCAAATTATAACGTATGACTTATTTCCTCCTTTCTGCCGCCGTGTTAGCGGTGGCTTTGTGTGTTTACTTTTTCCTGCGCCGGCGGCCGCACGCGCTGTTTGTATTGGCTTATCAAAAAGTAGGAAAAGCTCCGAAAAATTCTCGCCTGCAAAATGAATGGATTTCCCCCCGCACATTTGAAAAAACGCTTGTTTGGCTGCGCGCGCACGGGTTTACGCCTGTTTCTCTGCAAAAATTAGCCGAAGGAAAACTGCCCCAAAAGCCTGTATTATTGGCGTTTATCGGCGGATATCAATCGTTTATCTCGGACATTTTTCCTTTGCTGGAAAAATATCAAATGCCAGCGGCCGTGTTCACCGCGCCGGACTTAGCCGGCACTTATAACGCCTGGCAAAACCCGCACGACGAACCGTGGCAAAATTTGTTGACGGAAAAAGAATTAAAAACACTGCACAAAAGCGGGCTGGTATCGTTGGGAGCCTTGGGGTTGGGCGGAGAGGACGCCACCCGCACGCCCGCACTAGACGCAACCGTAATAGTGCGGGAGAGCCTGTTCCGCTTTAAAACGCAGTTAGGCTTGAAAGCGGAAGGATTTGCCTTTTGGCCGGCTGCCAATTTTGACGCCAAACAAGCCGCCCAGCTGTTGCCCGAACGCTTTACCGGGCCGGTGCTGACGCCCCGCCTAGGGCTCAACAAACGCACCGGGAAACGCCTCTTCTACAAAATTTTATTCCCGGCAAAAAATCCGCGCGCCGTACGGTATGCGCTATGGAAACGCCGCTAGCCCAGAGCCTGGGCTCCCCTTCCTTTACCCACTAACACGATGAATTGCCTCTGTACTTTTTTGGGCACAAAAAAGTACCAAAAAATGCGGGGCCCGGGGAGCCATAAAATACACCTTTCGGGCGGGCGTTTATAACTCGCGCGGGTCCCCCGCGCTCAAACAAATAAAACGCCTTTTTCGCCCGAAAGCGTATTTTATAAGCGGCTCTAAAGGGCCCCAAAAACAACAAAAAGGAA
>CALUQD010000061.1 GCA_944322825.1 Candidatus Avelusimicrobium pullicaecorum | reverse complement strand
GTTTTTTGTCCATTTTGGAACCTGTATATTCCTGGCAGGGATATCGCTCATCTAGGGCAAAATAGTCCGCAATGGACGCCACGGGTTTCAAATCGCTGTCCGGCCCGATATAATCCGTCCATTTAGAAACAAAAAGCCCCGCTTCCTTATCTTGCTGGTATTGGCTGCACCGGCTGATGATGGTGCCGTCCGGGCGATATTCGTGCTTCCACAGCAGGCAAAATTTACCGTTTTCTTCCGTGTCCATCTGGGAGCATTCGCTCCGCCAAGCCCATTTTTGCTTTTTAACCAGGGTTTCCGATAACAGCTTGGATACAAATTCGCGGCAGATAAGACGTTGTGGGGAGGGTTTATCTAGGTACTTCCATTCGGCGCAATGGGATTGGCGGCTGCCATTTTTTAAAATAGCGGTTTTCCATACTTGGCAAGCGTAGGGCCGCAGCGGCTCTTTTACCGGTAAGACGCGTTGCTCCGGCGGGTTCTTCATGCTGGCTTTCGTGGTTTGCGGCTCAGCGCTTGTTTGAGTTTTTGCGGAAGAAGAATCAAATTCTTTCCACCAAAGGCAGCTGGTGTTCATTTTTCCATTCGACTGCGTGTGCGTGACCCATTCGGCACAGACGTGTTCCGCCTGGGCGCAAAGCGGAAAAAGTGATAGAAATAAGAGAAAAGTGATATGTTTTTCCATAGTAACCCCTTATGGTAATTATAACCCTATTTTGTAAGTTTTATTGCAAAAATTGATAGTGATGCTGACACGTGCCTTGCGCGTGTTCTCTTTTTCCCGCGCGTGTCGCGCGTCCAACTCTCTGACTGGAAAATGACAAAAACAGGGCTTTTAGACGAAAAAAGAGCGCCGTTAGGCGCTCTTCTAAATGCTCCCCGAGTAGGACTCGAACCTACAACCTACCGGTTAACAGCCGGTCGCTCCACCATTGAGCTATCGGGGAAAAATCTGTTTTTAAAACATCTCTTTCTTGCTACATATTTATTGTATTAAATCTGTTTTACTTTGTAAATACTTTTTTATTTGTCGACGATAAAACAGTCCAAAAATCTTCTTTGCGCCGTGCCCACAGGCTCACCATTATCAGCCCGGCAAATACGATGCTTACCGTCAGCAATGTGTTTTGCAAGCCCGCCCACTGGATAAGCGCCGCTATAGCCAGCACGCATACGCTTTCCACCGTGTAGGTGGCCGTGGCGTATAGGCCCAGTGTTTTGCTTCGGTACTGCGGCGGGGTACGTAATAAAATAATGCTGATAATCATCGCTCCGAACGCCCCAAACGGTACTCCACACAGCGCGGTAGCCGCCAATACCAGGCCCGTTGGCAGATTAAAATACAACACTAATACGGAAAGCAAATAGCCCGTATAGTTGAGTGTCAATAAGGAAAAGAAGGTAAATTTTTTGGATTTAGCGGCAAAAAGCAATGCGCCGGCAAACGCGCCCAGCCCAAACGCAGCGCCCAAAAAACCCAAATAAATGGAATTAAAGCCGTGTTCGTAAATATAGGTGGGCAGCAAAATAAGCTCCCACGACTGGCCCAAAATAAACGTCGGCACGGTAAACAAAATAGGCTCCCACAGGGTGCGGTCGGTCTTTAGGTTTTGCCATACTTCGCGGTAGCTGGCCACGGGGCGCAGCTGGCGCGGGCGGCGGTTGGTAAATACGACGGTGCACAGCGTTACAATTACCAGGCAGAATAACACACACACGACCCACGCCGCCAACAGCCCGTACAGTGCAATAATCGCGCCGCCCAACAACGGCCCCGCCACGGACATAATACCGTCGAACGCTTCGATAATGCCGGATGTTTTGGAAAGCGGCACATCAGCATAGCGCGAAAACGTGGGCGACAGCGCCGTGCGCGCCAGTTGGCCGGGTGCGTCAAAAAAAGAGCTTAAAAAGATGATTAACCCGATCAGCCACGGCCAATCTTTTCCGGCGGAAATCAGCACGGGAATCATCCCCAAGAGCACCAGCTGGACGACTTCGCACGACAGCATAGTTTTAGATCGGCCCAGCTTATCTATCACGGGTGCGCCAAAAAGCGACGAAAAAATGTTTGGCAAAAGCGCGCA
Organism: Candidatus Avelusimicrobium pullicaecorum; assembly: GCA_944322825.1. Classification (GTDB taxonomy): domain Bacteria; phylum Elusimicrobiota; class Elusimicrobia; order Elusimicrobiales; family Elusimicrobiaceae; genus Avelusimicrobium; species Avelusimicrobium pullicaecorum. The sequence continues at coordinate 3,185 of CALUQD010000061.1, read as the reverse complement.
GAAGCCTACAAAACCCGTCCATAAAACGCTGCCGGTGGTGGATAAAATATACCACGGCAGCAAAATTTGCATAAACTGGTTGGTAAGCGACGAGAACGCCTCAGTCGTTACAATCAGTTTCAGCGGGGTTTTGTGGGCTTGGCTAGTTAGTAATAGCATAGTGCGAACCTTAAAAAATTATATAAAATAGTAACTAGAAAGGGGGGAGTTATGGCTGAGTATAAAGATTATTACAAAATTTTAGGCGTAAATAAAAACGCCACGGACGCCGAAATCAAAAAAGCGTTTAAGACAATGGCCCGCAAATACCACCCGGATATGCACCCGGAGGCGGAAAAGGCCAAAATGACCGAAAAGTTCAAAGACATCAACGAAGCCTACACTGTTCTGTCCGATAAACAAAAACGTACGATCTACGACCAAGTGGGCGAACAAGGCTACCAGGATTATGCCCGCGGCGGCGGGGCTTCTTCGCGGGCGCGTTCGTCTGCGTACGGCGGAGGGAACCCCTATCAGCAATACCAACAATATACCTACGGCGGCAACGGCGGGAGGTTTTCCGGCTTTGCCGGCAACAGTGGTGCGGAAGCATTTTCCGGCGGGGATTTCAGCGATTTCTTCCAAAGTATTTTTGGCGGAATGGGCGGCGGTTTTGGCGGATTTGGCCAGAATTTCGGCCGCAGCGCGGCTTCCGGCCAGGCCGCCGGCGACGTGGAAGCCGAGCTGGCGTTAAATTTGGAAGACGCCCACCGCGGCGGCAATATGCAGATGACGCTTCCCAACGGGCGCACTGTTACCGTCAAACTGCCGGCCGGTGTGAGCGAAGGGAAGAAAATCAAACTTAAAGGAATGGGCAACCCCACGCGCAAGGGCAACGGCGATTTGTATTTAATCGTCAAAATCCGCCCGCACGCAATGTACCGCTTGGAAGGGGAAGATTTACACGTGCCTGTGACGATTATGCCCTGGACGGCGGCTTTGGGCGGCACGATTTTTGTGCCCACGCTGGATGGCCCCGTGAAAGTGAAAGTGCCGGCTGGCACGCATAACGGCAAAAAATTAAAACTAAGCGGCAAAGGGTTAAGCGCCAAGGGCAGCCTGTATGTGACCTTGACGATTGACGTGCCGCGCACGCTGACCAAGGAACAGAAAGACTTGTTCACCAAGTTGGCGCAAATCAGTTAATTTACGTGTCCGCGGGTGCTGCCCGCGGACATTTTTTATCAAGGAGGATTTTGAATGACGGCAATTACTTGCACCTACACGGTCGACGGCGAAACGGAACTCGTGCACGGGCCGACAGGCAGTACGATTCAAACGGATTTACCGCCGGATAACGGCGGGAAAGGGCGGCGCTTTTCGCCGACGGATTTGCTGGCCTCGGCGTTTGCGTCGTGCGTGCTGACGATTATGGGCAAAATGGCTGCCGCGCGGAATGAAAATTTTGCAGGGGCCCGCGTGGAAATAGAAAAGATAATGGCGCAAAATCCGCGCCGGGTGGGGGAATTTGTGTTAAACATCACGTTTCCGGCACATTTTACGCCGGAACAAAAGAAGTTCTATCAAACAGCTGTTAACGCTTGCCCGGTACACCAAACCTTGCGCGAGGATGTAAAGATTACGGTGAATGTCCGCTAAGCGGGGTAACTGAATAAAACAAAAGGAGAAAAACGATGGCTATCAAAACAGTATTAGGCACAAATTTGCAAACCAAAAGCGTACTAGAAGGGAAAAAAGGCGAAGTCCGCTCCGCCTATTTAAACCCGCGCGAAGATATGAATCCCGGCGAATTGCTGGCCGCGGCGTTGGGCGCGTGTATGCTGACGATGGTAGGGTTTATGGCCTCTAAACGCGGGGAAGATGTGACGGGTACGGAAGTGTTGCTGGAGCCCGGCTTTGACGACAAACACAGCCGCGTAGTGTCTATGGGGCTGACGTTTGTATTCCCGGCGGCGCTGACGGAAGAACAGAAAAAATTCTATGCCCGCGCGGCGCAAACCTGCCCGGTGCACAACAGCCTGCGCGAAGATATCACCTACACGGTAACAATTAAATAAACTAACCAAAAATAAAAATCCCGGCGGTTTAAACCTGCCGGGATTTTTATGCCCAAAGGGAGGAGGGGTGGCCTTACGCCGATTCTTGTTCCGGCTTAGGGGCGGGTTTTGGTTTGCGTTTTAGGATTTGAAGGATTTTTTTAGCCCCCGGGTTCTTTTTCCCTTTTAATAATTTTTGGATTTCCTGTTTTTCTTTTTTGCCGGGGTTGGCGCCGTATTCGTAGAGCAGTTGGGCGGCCGCTTCATTTTGTAAAGCGGCGGCGTAGTAGAAAGCCGAATAGCCAAACGCATTGGTTTGGTTGGGGTCGGCACCGCGCTTGAGCATATAGGCGAGTAAATCCCGGCGAACCTTTTCCGACGGGAATTTTTGCGTGACGGCCATCATCAGCGCCGTGGCGCCGCGGTCGGTCTGGGCGTTCAAATCGGCCTGGCGGAAAATGAGCAATTTGGCGGCTTCGGCCTGTCCGTCGCGCACGGCGATAAACAGCGGCGTCCAGCCCTGCGGCGTGGAGGCATTGATATCCATTCCCTGTTCCAGCAGGAAATTGATTACGTCTTCGTTTCCGCCGGAAGCCGCCGCCTGCAGCGCATTAAAATAGGTGCCGCCGTAATCGCGCGCTTTATCAGAAAAATAGAACACATAGTCCAGCGGCGCGCCGTGTTCCAGGGCGTCTTTGAGGGAGAGCAAATCCCCGTAATAGGCGTAGGTGACGAAGTCTTCCCCCGCTTGGCGGATTTGCGCCCGGCGGTAACTGACTGCTAAATAAATAACCAGGATACAAAGGATAAAAATGACGGTTTTCTTCATGGTTTTATTGTAGCAAAATGTATGGCCGTGGCGGCAGAGCCGTGGTGGTGCGGGAGGACAGAAACCGTGTGGCTTAAACTAGTCGCGCTGACGGGTAAAGGAAAGGGAGCCCCGGCCCGGTGCCCAGCCTCTGGCCCCCAGGGAGCCACAAAAATCACTTGTTTTTGTATGTACTTTTTTGGGCGCAAAAAAGTACCAAAAAACGCCCGCCCCAGGGAGCCACAAAAATCACTTTCAAACGGGAAATTTTATAACTCGCGCGGGTCCCCCGCGCTCAAACAATAAAATTTCTTCTCCGTTTGAAAGGCTTTTTGTAGACG
>CALUQD010000060.1 GCA_944322825.1 Candidatus Avelusimicrobium pullicaecorum | reverse complement strand
CAATAAAATTTCTTATCCGCTTGGAAGGCTTTTTATAGACGGGGCGAAAGGGCCGGATAAACGGCGACAACCACGGCCACGGCAAAAGCGGAAACGGCAAAAGCGGAAACGGCAAAAGCGGAAACGGCAAAAGCGGAAACGGCTTTCCTTTTTGCCGTTGTTTTTGGGGCCCTTTAGAGCCGCTTATAAAATACGCTTTCGGGCGAAAAAGGCGTTTTATCTGTCTGAGCGCGGGGGACCCGCGCGAGTTATAAACGCCCGCCCGAAATATGTATTTTATGGCTCCCTGGGCCCCGCATTTTTTGGTACTTTTTTGTGCCCAAAAAAGTACAGAGGCAATTCATCGTGCTAACGGGCCTAGAGTGGGGAGCCCAGGCTCTGGGCCTTGATTTGTTTTTTTTTTTTGATAGACTGGGCCTAGCGTTGATTTTTGGGCTGTTAATTATTAGACTGTAATTAAGCACTAAAATCAACTTGCTAAGGAGTTTTTCATGGAAAAGGGTTTTACTTTGATAGAATTGCTCGTTGTCGTCCTTATTATCGGTATTTTGGCGGCGGTGGCGTTGCCGCAATACCAAAAAGCCGTTTTAAAATCCCGCTATGTACAGTTGATGACGGCGGGGGATACTGTTCAGCGCGCCGAAGAAATCTACTATATGGCCAACGGCAAATATACCAACGAACTTGACGACTTGGATATCGAAGTGCCGCACGATGATTTTGAGTTAAGGTTGGATGTAAGGGATAATGGGCACGCGGCGATAAATTCGATTTCATACGATTGGGGCATTGGCCATATTGTGTATTTTGATAACCATACAGACGGCGGCAGGCGCGAATGCCGGATTTACCGCGATGAGTCCGTTTTGCACCAACTGTGCAAAAATTTATCCGGATCGGCAACCGGCGGGAATTGTGCTCCGTCGGGTTCATCGACCTATTGCCGGGCTTATCGATTTAAATAAGGTCCCTTTGCAAAAAGGCCCGCTTAAAAGCGGGCCTTTGTTATGGCAAAATTACCCGCGCGGGTGGAATTTTTTGTGTTTATTTTTCAAATCGCTTACGTCCAAATGCGTATAGATTTGGGTGGTTGTCAAGTTGGCGTGGCCGAGCATTTCCTGCAAGCTCCTTAAATCGGCCCCGCCTTGCAATAAATGGCTGGCAAACGTGTGGCGGAACAAGTGCGGGTGGAGGGGTTGGGAGATGTTGGCTTTGCGCCCCAGGTCGGCCAAGTCTTTCCATACGGTGATGCGGCTGATTTTTTTGCCGTTTTTGTTTAAAAACACTTCGGAGCCGACGTTTTTATCGGCAAAGTGCGCTTCGCGCACGGCCAAGTATTGGTTCAGCCGCTGGCAGGCCTGCGGGTGAATCGGCACAAAACGCTGTTTGCCGCCTTTGCCAAACGCCAGCACCCAGCCTTCCTGCGTGTTGACGTTTTCCAGCCGCAAGTTAATCAGTTCGCTTACGCGCAGGCCGGCGGCGTAGAGCAGCTCGATAATGGTGACGGTGCGAATTTCCGCCAATGTTTCGGCCGGGTAAGAAAGCAGGCGGTTCATTTCTTCGCGCGTGAGCTGGGTGGGGATTTTTTGCGCCAGCTTGGGCGATTTTAAAAAGCGGGTCGGGTCGTCTTTTATTTTTTCTTCAATCAGCAGAAATTTATAAAAACATTTCACGGCTTCAATCTTGCGGAACACACTTGCCGGGGCCAGTTTTTCCACTACGCGCAGCTGGTAGTTGTATTGGTCCAAAAATTCGGGTTTGATTTGGAGCGGGTCTTTTTCGTTGGCCAGGCAGTATTCCAAATAACTTTCCACGTCGGAACCGTACGACGATACCGTGTTTTTGGAGAGTTGGCGTTCAAACGTGAGATGATTTTTAAAATCTTCCAATAAAAAAGAATCCATATCAAGGCTCCGGCACCGGATGAATGGTTATTAAACAAATGTCGTTGTCAAAAATAAAGGGCGGCTGGTCTTCCTCTATCCGGTAGGCGAGGGTTGTTTCCAGCATATGCATTTGCGTGCACAGCGGGATAAGCAAGGGCAGTTTGGGCTCCTGTGCGGCGCGGGCGGCCGTTTGCGGGGTAAGGCGCAAAATTTTTAAGGAGGCCCCCGGGGGGACGTAATAGGACATCATTCCGTTAAACGCCGCTTCGGTGTAGCCGGTTTTATCCATATCCACCACGACGGTATCGGCTTTCAATTCGTTGATTACAAAAGCAAACGCATTTTTTAGGCCTTCATATTCCCGTACATAGTTAAAGTTTTGCGGTATGTATTGCCACGCCCACGCCAGCGGCAGCGCCGCCAACAGCACCACAAACAGCCGGTGCCGCTGATACAAATGGTACATCAGTTCCGTAAGCAGCAGCAAGATGCACGGTAAAGCGACGGAAAAATAGCGGTCCATCCATAAATTGTATTTAAGCGAAATAAGCGCCACCACCCCGGTAAGCAACAGCAGTTGGCCCAGGGGAAGCATAAAATCAATCTGGGCGGCCACTTTGCCCCGGTAGGTGTGTACTATCGATACAAGGGCCAATATCCCCAGCATCAAAATCCACGCGATGACGGCCGGGCTCCCCAACAAATACTGCAGTATTTCCCACGAGGCCTGCGCCCAAGGCAGCACATACCACCACATCCCCGTAGGGGCGGCCATAATGTGGTAGGTGACGGCCAGCCACGGCGTCCACAGGGCAAAAGCGGCTGCGGTTCCCCAAAAAACGGTTTTGCGGGCGGTTTTATAACAGCAAGCGTAGATGAACAAAATTAGCGCGGTAATAAAAAAGAGCCCCGCCGCAAAAAAGTGGATATACGAACCTGCCAGGCCGGCTAGAAAAAAGGCCGTCCATAATTTTTTGGAGGGGAATTGCCGCTGGGCCATATGGCGGGCGATGCGCAGGGCCGCAAGCGTGAAGATATATACCGTTAAAATAGCCCACGCATAGGAACGAATGTAGAAAGCGGATATCGCCAGTGCGTTTGCGGTGGCGGTCAGGGCAAAAAGCGTCATTTTTTTTAGCCGGGGCCAATCGGCCGGGGTGCCCAGGCAGCTGATCAACAGCGTGGCTATCCCTGCCAGCAGACTAAATACGCGCATCCACCAGCCGGAAGGCTGTGCCAGGTGGTTCCAGGCGTAAAGCATTAGGTTGTAAAGCGGCGGGTTGATGTCTTTTAATAGGATTTCCCGCCAGATAAACGAAAGCGAATTTTCCGGGTTTGCCGTAGCCAAGGTATACATTTCGTCGTATAGAAAGCCCATATGCAAATCGGTCAGGCGGCGCCAAAGCATATACAGCACCGCCAGTGAGGTTAAGGCGACTGTAACTAGCACAAGCAACCGGTGTGTGCGGGATGTAGTCATATGTTTATTATAGGAAATTGTGTGGCGTCAGCAGGGCATAAGAAAGAAGCCGCCGCTATTTTCCCGCTAAGCGGTGGACCGTCAGCAAACAGACATCTTGGCCAAAAATATAGGGATTTTTGTCCTTTTGCAGGCCATATTTTAGGGATGTTTCAATCAAGTGTATTTGGGTGCAGAGCGGAATGAGCACCGGCGCTTTGGGTTCTTGCAGCGCCTCCCGCACCGTTTGATTGTTAAGCGGCTTAATTTCCAACCCGGAATGGGGGGGAATATAGTATTCCATCATTCGTAGGAAAGCCACTTCCGTATAGCCGGTTTGGGAGGTGTCAATCAGCAGGGTATCGGCTTTCATTTCGGTAACGGCAAAATGAAACGCGTCTTTCAGGCCGGTAAATTCGCGTATGTGTTTAAAATCCATTTTCATATATTGGTATCCCCAAGCCAACAGCAGGGCCGGAAGCAGCAAAATAAACGGGCGGTGTCGTTCGTAGAGGTGGTACAAAAGCCCTGTTAACAGCAATAAAATAGAAGGCAGCAGAATGGAAAAATACCGAACCATCCATAAATTGTATTTAAACGATACGGCCGCCACTACGCTTACCAGCAACAGTATCTGCCCAGCGGAAAGAATGAGGTCAACTTGCTGCAGTAATTTGCTTCGGTAAGTATACACGAACGATACGGCGGCTAAAATCCCGCAGGAAAAAATCCATACCAACACGGTGGAAGAGCCCAGCAGGTATTGAAGAATCTCCCACGTGGCCCGCGGCCAAGGCGCGTCATAGTACCAGATTCCCGTGGGGGCGGCCATAATGCGGCAAGTAACCAGCACCCACGGGAACCACAGGGCAAAAGCGGCGGACGTCAACCAGAAAATAGTTTTTCGCGCGGTTTTATAGCAACAGGCGTAGATAAAAAGAAGCAGGGCGGTGATAAAAAACAGCGCCGCCGAGAAAAAATGCAGATACGCCCCTACCAAGCCAGATACAAAAAATACGGTCCATAATGTTTTGGCGGGGTATTGGTGTTTATTCAAACATTCCGCTATGCGTAAGGCGGCCAGGGTGAATACATATACACTTAAAATAGCCCACGCGTAGGAACGGACATAGATGGAAAACACCGCCAGCGCCGCCGAGCAGGCAGTCAACGCCGCAAAAATAAATTTTTTTAACCCAGGCCATTTGGGCGGGGCATATAGGTAGCTTACCGCAATTGCCAAAGCCCCTGCCAAGGCGCTGAACAGCCTCATCTTGCTTACCGACATCCCCACTAGGCTATTCCACAGGTATAGCATCGTATTATAAAGCGGTGGGTTGATATCTTGCAACATCATCTGATGCCAAATGAAAGAAAACGGATACTGCGGATTGGAAGATGCCATAGAATACAGCTCATCATATAGGAGCCCCATCTGCAAATAACAAAAACGTTGGTAGAGCATATATACCGTTGCGACGGCCGATACGCTAACGCTAAAAATAAGAAAAAAGCGGTTTATTTTTTGTTTCATAATTGGCTATATTATAGAAATTTTACTTGTTCAAGGGGAGGCCCGGCACGAGAGGGCGACAATCGTGTGGCCCCAGGAGTCGTGCTGGCGAATAAAGGAAAGGGAGGCCAGGCTCTGGCCCTCAGGGCCCCACAAAAATCACTTGTTTTTGTATGTACTTTTTTGGGCGCAAAAAAGTACCAAAAAACGCCCGCCCCAGGGCCCCATAAAAATCACTTCCAAGCGGGAAATTTTATAACTCGCGCGGGTTCCCCGCGCTCAGACAATAAAATTTCTGATCCGCTTGGAAGGCTTTTTATAGACGGGGCAAAAGGGGCGGATAAACGGCAACAACAACGGCCACAACCACGACTACGACAAAAGCAAACGCGGAAACGGCTTCTTTTTTGAATAGCGCGACATTGCTAAAGCAGTGTGGCCCAGCCTGTCGTGCTAACGGGCAAAGGAAAGGGAGGGGCGGCTCGCCTTTTGCGCGAGTATCCCAAACCAGTTGTTCCCTATTGCGTAAGCACCGTATTAGGCAACC
>CALUQD010000059.1 GCA_944322825.1 Candidatus Avelusimicrobium pullicaecorum | reverse complement strand
TCGGCCAAGCCGCCGATTTGGCCGCCGTGGAAGAATTGCGCGTGGCCGCCCTGGGGCGCAAAGGCGCACTGACCGAATTATTAAAAGGCCTGAAAGATTTTTCCATTGAAGAAAAAAAAGAAGCCGGCCCGCTGGGCAACGCGCTCAAAGCCAAACTGGCCGCCGCGTTGGACGAAAGAACCGAATTTTTTGCCGCGAAAGAAATCAACGACGAACTCAACAAAGTAGATTTGGATTTAACCCTGCCCGGCTATCCCGTGGCCAAAGGGCACCGCCACCCGCTTTCTGTGGCGCAAGACCGGATGACCGCCATTCTTTCCCGCTTGGGTTTTGAATGGGCCGAAGGGCCGTGGGTAGAGGATGAAAAACACAATTTTGATTTGCTTAACATTCCGCTGCACCACCCGGCGCGCGACGCGCAGGACACGTTTTTTGTGGACGGCAAAATGCCGCTTGTACTGCGCACACACACGTCCAACGTGCAAAGCCGGTATATGGAAAAACACAAACCGCCGCTGCGCATTATGGCGCCCGGCCGCGTGTTTAGAAACGACAGCTTAGACGCCACCCACAGCCCCGTGTTCCACCAAATTGAAGGGTTGTATGTGGACAAAAACGTCAGCTTGGCCGATTTGAAAAGCGACTTGTCCGCCTTTATGAAAGGACTTTTTGGCAACAAGGCCGAAATCCGTTTCCGCCCGTCGTTCTTCCCGTTTACGGAACCCAGCGTGGAAGTGGACGTGAAATGCGTCTTCTGCCAGGGCAAAGGCTGCAACGTCTGCAAAGGAAGCGGCTGGATTGAAATGTTGGGGGCCGGCGTGGTGCACCCCAACGTGCTGCGCAACTGCGGCATTGACCCCGAAGTGTACAGCGGCTACGCCTTTGGTATGGGCGTAGAGCGCTTGGCGATGATGATGCTCAACATCAAAGATATCCGCACGTTCTACGAAAACGACCTGCGCGTGCTGAAACAATTTTAAGGAATGTAACCGATGAAGATATTGTATTCTTGGCTGAAAGATTTTATTGATATTGATTTAACGCCCGAAGAATTGGTTAAAAAACTAACGGATTTGGGCATTGAAGTGGCTTCCGTGGAAACGACGGGGGCGGACTTTGAAGGCGTGAACGTGGCGCAGATTATCAAAATTGAGGATCACCCGGATTCCGATCACCTGCACCTGGTTACGCTGGACCTCGGAAACGGCAAGACGCAGCGCGTCGTATGCGGCGCGCCGAACGTGGCCGTGGGCCAGAAAGTGCCTTTGGCGCGCGTAGGGGCGCGGCTGGGCAAAACCGTTTTAAAAGCCGCCGTGATCCGCGGGGTGGAATCGGAAGGGATGATTTGCTCGTCCGATGAGCTCGGCCTCACGCAGACCCGCGCCCGCGGCATTATGGTGCTGGACGAAAATATCCCGCTGGGGACGGATGTTTCTTCCCTTTACGGAAAACCCGATTCGCTGTTTGATTTGGAAATTACTTCCAACCGCCCGGATTTGCTTTCCCACCTGGGCGTAGCGCGCGAACTGGGCGCGCTGTTAAATAAGCCCGTCAAACTGCCGCAAGTGAACGGCGTAAAAGGCGAAGGTAAATCGCTGGAGATTGAAATCCAAAACCCGCAGGGCTGCCCGCGCTACACGGGCCGCATTATCCGCGGCGTGAAAAATGCCGAATCGCCCGAATGGATGAAACAACGCCTGGCGGCAATGGGCCTCAACCCCAAAAACGCCCTGGTGGACGTGACCAACTATGTCATGTTCGAATTGGGGCACCCCTTGCACGCGTTTGATTTGCGCGAAGTGGAAGGCGGCAAAATCATCGTGCGTAACGCCCAGGAAGGCGAAAAATTTACCGTACTGGGCGGGCGCGAACTGACGCTGAATGAAAACTGCCTGATGATTGCCGACGCGCACAAAGCCACCGCGCTGGCCGGCATTATGGGCGGGCTGGACAGCGGCATCAAAGAAGATACGCAGGACATCTTTATTGAAGCCGCGTACTTCGACGCACCAACCGTAAACAAGACGGTCAAAAAATTTGTCATCTCGTCCGATTCTTCCCAACGCTTTGAACGCGGTACGGATATTGAAGGCGTAACGCTTGCCATGCAGCGCGCGACGGATTTGTTCCTGCAGCTCTGCGGCGGGAAGGCCTCGGAAGTGGCGGACGTGTACCCCACCCGCTACGAAAGCCCGGTGGTCACGTTTACGCCGGCCGAAATCAACGCCATTTTAGGGGCGCAGATTCCGGAAGAACGGCTGAAAGAAATTTTCTCCCGCCTGGCGGCCGAATTCCACGCCGACGGCGACAAATGGACCTTTAAAGCGCCCACCCACCGCCGCGATTTAAACCACAAATGGGACCTGGCCGAAGAAGCCGCCCGCTTCGCCGGCTACGAGATGATCCCCGTTTCCGAAACCAAAGCCAGCCTGTTGTTCGCCGACAATCCCAAAGGAATTGACGTCGGCAAGAAATATGCCGCGGCGCTGATTGGGGCGGGTTTCTGCGAATGCAAAAACATCGATTTCTTGGGCGAAAAGGAATTAAAAGCCTTTGGTTTCGACCCCAAGTTCTGCATTAAAATCAAAAACGCGCTGGCCCAAGGCTGGGATTATATGCGCCCGGTATTGCTGCCGTCTTTGTTAAAAAACGTGGAAAGCAATTTCCGCTTTGGCAACAATAACTTGGCGTTGTTTGAAGCCACCAAAACCTTCCAATCCATCAAAGGTTTCCCGGTGGAAGGCTATTCCGTGGCCGGCGTGCTGACGGGTACGCTGGAGCAGGAAAAATTCTTCGGCGGCGCACTGCGCCCGGTGGATTTTTACTGGCTCAAAGGCCTGATGCAGGCGCTGCTGGCGGATGTGGAAGGGCTGACGCTGGTGCCGTCCAAAACGGCGCCGGTGTATATGCACCCCAAAATTTGTATGGATATCGTGTTGGGGGGCAAAGTCATCGGCGTATTTGGCAAAGTACACCCGCTGACGCTTAAAGCGTTTGGCGTGAAAACGCAGGACGTATGGGCGTTTGAATTTGCCACCAAGCTGATTGAAAAAGCCTTCTCGGCGCAGGATTTTAAACCGGCTAAAGACGTGGCGGTATTCCCGCCGTCTTTGCGCGATTTGTCTGTCGTGCTGGATAAAAACGTGTCGTATGCCGCGGTGACGAGCGCGCTCGATAAAACGCCGCTGGACGTACAAATGAGTTACCATTTGATAGACTTGTACCAAGGCGAACACTTGCCGGAAGGCAAAAAGAGCGTTACGTTCTCGCTCGCGTTTTCCAGCCCCAAAGGCACGCTCAAAGACAAAGAAATTGACGAAGCGTTCAACCGCATTGTGGAACAGCTTCGTGCCCAAGTGGGGGCGGAACTGAGGTAATATGCAGGAAAAACTCAAACAGCTGGAGCTTTTGGTGACGCAGCTGCTCGCCCGGCAGAAGGAAACGCAGGGCGAAAATGCCGCACTGAAAGCCAAGGTGCGCACGCTGGAGGATAACGTGGAAAAACTAAAAACCGCCGAAAGCGAATTGCGCGCGCTGAAAGAGTGGAAACGCAATACCCAAGCGGTTTTAAAACGCTTGTCCGCCAAGTTGGATAAAGAAATCGCCAAAGCGCAGGACGAGGCCAAAAAAATCGTTTAAGCGCGTTTGGCGTGGGTTTTCGTAAACGGGGCTCTTAAAAGGGCCCCGTTTTTTGTATGGAGAATGAAGTTGCGCACCGCCCTCCGTGGCGTCGCGGCCGGATCGGGCGGCGGGTCATGCACAAAAGCAAAACCTCCCGGCGTGCGGCCGGGGGGAACCAAAGAAACTTTACGCCGCGGGCGCCATCGCCGCTTTTACATCCGCCCCCATAGAGGTAGGCATTCCCGAGCTGTTCACGCATACCAGCGTGGTTTTGCCCTTGGTGCACAGGCGTCCGTTTTGGTTGGTGATGATGTTTTCGAACACGATTTTAATGTCGGACACTTCCAGCACTCTGGTGGAAACGTCAATCACGTCCGCGTAGCGCACGGAGTACTTATATTCCACTTCCTGGCGCGCTACCACAAAGTACAGCCCGCGCTGCATCAAAGCCGGCACGGAAAAACCGCGTTCCGCCATATAGAGGGTGCGGGCTTCTTCGAAGTATTTTAAATAGTTGGCGTAGTAGACCACATTGCCGCAGTCGGTATCGTGGTAAAAGATCGTTTTTTTCATATTATTCTCCGATAATTTTAATCAAAATCCGTTTGTTGCGCTGGCCGTCAAACTCCCCGTAGAAAATGGTTTCCCAGGGGCCAAAATCCAGCCTGCCTTTGGTTACCGCCACCACCACTTCGCGCCCTAATAAGGTGCGCTTTAAATGGGCGTCGCCGTTGTCTTCGCCGGTTAAGTTGTGCTGGTATTTATCTATCCCGTAGGGGGCCAGCGTTTCGGCCCAGCGCAAAAAGTCGGCGTGCAGGCCGTGTTCGTTGTCGTTAATAAACACGCTGGAAGTGATATGCATGGAATTTACGAGGCACAGCCCTTCTTGGATGCCGCTTTTTTTCAGGGCGTCTTCTACCTGCGGGGTGATGTTTACGATGTCGTAGCGTTTGTCGGTGCAAACGGTTAGATATTGGGTATAAGATTTCATATAATTAAATTATACTTGATATGAACGGGCGAAGAACGGCCCAATGTGTTACAATAAGCGTATGAAAAAAGAAGATTTGATAAAACTATTACGCAATCCTATGCAATACCGCAAGGAAAAGCGGGAACCCTCGCAAGAAACCGGCGCGGCGTCCGCGGCGGGGCTGTTGGCCGGGATGAAGCCCCAGGACAAAGTTTTGCTGGGGGTGGCGGCAGGAATCGGAGTGTTGGTGCTGCTGACGATCTTGGTGATGACTTCGGCCAAGAATCGGGCGGAAAATTTAACCGCGTCGTTGGACCCGGAACAAATCAAAGGTTTGTCCGTAGAAACCACGGAATTTAACCCCAATACGGGGGTGACTTATGTCCAGGTGCGGGAAGGACAGAACCGCAGTGTAACGGTCGATGAATTAGGAACCACCTTGCCGATTATCAGCCGGTATAATTATAAATCGTTTACGCCGGATAATTATAAAGTTATCGGAGCCGCACCCTGGGCACTGACGACAAATTTTGCGTCCAATCTAAATGACCCGGATTTGATGCGCTATCTGCTTTCCAATAATGATATGATACAAGCGTTTTTGGCGCGCGAAGATGTCGCCCCGCTGTTGGAGGACCCGCAGCTATTGTTGGCGCTTACGCAGGATATGGCAACGATGCGGGACTTTTTTGACAGCGATACCGTCAAAGCCGTGCTGGCCAACCAAAAAATGCTTCGCACCGTAGCCGGCAGCCGTTTTATGAGTTATTTGCTGATTAGCAAAGCGGCCAAATACTTCCGCGACCGTCCGCAAGAGGCGGCCGCCATCATCGCCGCAAACCCGTATTTAAAAGAATTACAGGAGAACCCCAACGTACAGATTGCCGTCAAAGAAAACCCGTACTTAAAAAACATCGCTTTCGTGCTGCTGGCGCCGGCGGCTCCGGCTGCGCCCGCGGCCAAAAATACGCGTAATTCCCGTCGGGCAAAAAAATAATCTTGTGCGCCGCGCGGCAAATGTGATATAATTTTAATGTTGAAGGTAAACCGATTTTTGCGGGCGTGGTTCAATGGTAGAACGCGACCTTGCCAAGGTTGAGACGAGAGTTCGATTCTCTTCGCCCGCTCCATTTAAAACCCGGAAC
>CALUQD010000058.1 GCA_944322825.1 Candidatus Avelusimicrobium pullicaecorum | reverse complement strand
AAACCGGTGGTGGCCTTGGTACGCGGCGACCACGAGTTAAACGAATTTAAATTTAAAGCGCTCTTAAAATGCAACGAATTGGAAAAAGCGTCCGAAGAAGTCTACACCCAGGTAACGGGGTCGTTTGTGGGCTTTGCGGGTGCGCAGGGGCTGAAAGAAAAAAATCCGTCTGTAATGATTTACGCCGATAACTACGTCAAAAACATTGTAAACGGCGTTTCCGGCGGGAACGAAAAAGACGTCCACACCATCAACGTCACCCCCCGCCGCGACATCACCGTGGACGTATACGCCGATTTAAAAATGGCCTCCGCCGGCGATAAATGCGCCCGCTGCGGGCACGAATTTACCTTCACCCGCGGCATTGAAGCGGGGCACGTGTTCAAACTGGGCACCAAATACTCCGCCGCGATGGGAGCCACTTTCCTGGACGAAAACCAAACGTCCAAACCGATGATTATGGGCTGCTACGGCATTGGCATCAGCCGCGTGGTGGCCGCCGCCATCGAGCAATCCCACGACGATAATGGTATTATTTGGCCCGCCCCGCTGGCTCCGTTTGATGTGGCGCTGGTAGCCATTGACTATGCGTCTAACCCCGAAGTCAAAAAACACGCGGACGAAATTACCGCCCAGTTGGAAAAAGCGGGCCTGTCCGTCCTGTTGGACGACCGCGACGAACGCGCCGGCATTAAGTTTAAAGATATGGACTTAATCGGCCTGCCGCACCGCTTGGTGGTCAGCAGCCGCACCGTAAAAGACGGCCAGTGCGAATATAAAAAACGCACCGATAAAGACGCCGTCCGCTGGAATTTGGATGAAGCCGCGGCCAAATTGCTGGAAACCGCCGGAAAATAACTCTTGCGCGCGTCACCCCCCGCTTTGCCCGGGGGGTGGAATATTCAGCTGGATCCATTTCCCCCGGCAAATTGACGATTAGGGAAACGCATATGACGGAAAGATTAAAAGGACCCCCCTTATGAACTTTGAAACACACAAAAAAATCTTAAAATTAAAATACGGCAATACGTTGAAATACTATACCCACTTGTTTGGCCTGTGGCTTAAAAGTTTATACCATCGCCCCTTCCGCAATGTATATACTTACGGAAAAGAAAATAAAATTTCTTATTGCCCCGAAGGATTAAAAATTTATATTTGGGGCAACGGCAATGTCGTGGAGATAGACCCCACGGTTACTTATTTTCAAGGCCAAATATCCATTGGAGAAGCCGAATCGCCGACCGACAACTGCACGGTTAAAATCGGCGCGAATTCGTCGGCGGCCGGCATTGCCATCTCCCTGCGCGAAGACAATTCTTCCGTAACCATCGGGAAAGACTGTATGTTTTCTTGGAATATCGCCCTTTGGTGTACGGATTTTCACACCATTTATTCCGAAGAAACGAAAGAATGTTTGAACCTGGGAAAGACCATTGAGATCGGCGACCACGTGTGGATTGGGAACGGCGTTTATGTCCTTAAAAACACGGCCATCGCCGACTATTCGGTAGTGGGAGCGGGCACGCTGGTATCCAAAAAATTTACCGAACCCCATGTTATTATAGCCGGCACACCTTCCCAAATCGTCAAACGGGGTATTAATTGGTCGCGCGATACACCAAGCAACTATCTAAAGAAAAATTCGTTGTCATTTCAACGGAAAACCCCCGTTAGCAGTATCCCTCCAATGGCCTCTAAACAACAGGCAACCCGGTAAGCACTTTTTATTTATCACACAAAAACGCCCCGAGCTTTTGGCCCGGGGCGTTTAAGAAATCCAAACCTCACTGGGTGCCTTCATTATACACCCAGCCTTGCGACTGCAAGCTGTTACATACCACTCGGCCTACGCGGGTTCCATTCGCATAGCAAGTGCTGGTATACGTGCGGTCGGCATTGCGCACTACATCCCATTCATAAAAACTATCGCCAGAAGCCAGTCTATCTCCATTTGCAATAACCCCTACCCCGGCATCCGTCATTGATCCGGCATCCAAATCATATGAAAAATTTTTCGTTTCACATGAAGTCCCATTACAAGTGGCCCCAGGAATGGTGTAAACATCTTTCCACGTGTTATATTTTTGATTTCGATAAGTCAACCGCCACATCTGGTCCCCCTGGATGATGTTGCGCACATTGGAAACCAGTTCCGCCGAACGGGCTTTTTCAACAGCCACCGTATACTGCGGCAGAGCCACCCCGGCCAAAATACCAATAATCAGCACGACCACCATTAATTCGATTAATGTAAAACCTTTCGACATAAAAACCTCCTAAAAAGCTAGATATAGTTTAATCTTTTTCCGCTTAAAAATCAAGGTTTTTTCCTCGCCGGATAGTTTTATCCGGCGCAATAAGTTACAATAAACTTATGATAGAACAAATTTTTCCCGTACGGTATGACGAATTGGACGCGCACGCCCATATTCCCGCCGCTGCTTTTTTAAAATACTTCCAGCAAGCGGCCGCACAAGACAGCGCCCAGCTGGGTTTTGGCTGGAAGGATTTAATAAAAGACAACCTGGCCTGGATTCTTACGCATATGCAGGCCCGCGCCCTGCAAGCGGATATCCCGTTGCAAGACGTCACCGTCAAAACCTGGCACGTGTTTTCGGACCGTTTGCTCAGCCGCCGCCAGTTTGTCGTATACGGCGCTAATAAAACACCTTTGTTTGAAGGGTCCTCCTGGTGGGCGATTATGGACATTCAAAAACGCCGCCTGACGCGCACGCCCCAGCGTTTGCTGGACGGACACGAAGCCCTGCCGGTAGACCTGGAACCCGAAGAAAATTTCAAAGCGCCGCTCCCGGCGGACGCGCCTGCCAGCACGCTGGAAATCCTCACGCGCGAAGAAGATTTGGATCTAAACGCCCACGTCAACAACACACACTACGCTGCTTGGGCCATCCAAAGCGTCCCCTTGGCCGCGCGCGAAGGCAAAAAATTGGACCGCCTGCTCCTTTCCTTTAAAAACGAATGCCGGGCCGGCGAAAAAATCACCGTCGGCGTTTATCCGTGCGCGCCCAACGCCTTTTGGCTGACGCTCACCCGCCAATCCGACGGCAAAGAAGCCGCCCGCGTATATACACGCTGGGTATAAAATGCTAGTTTAGCCGTTATTTGAGCCACCAAAAAGGCCCTCTTGCGAGGGCCTTTTTGCTTCTGTCATATGACGTTGCGCTAAAAACGCATACCTACCCGCAAAAAGGCGGAATGGTATTGCAAGTCTTTATCGCTGCCGTAGGAGGAGAGGTCCTTATCGCTGATAAACGCATACGTGTAGCGGTATTCCAAGCCGGCAAACAGGCAGGAAGTAATATCATACTGTACGCCCAGCCCGGCATAAAAGCCCGTGCCCCATTTGTCGTTGCTGGAGCGCAACGCGTCCGAATGGGTTTTCATACGGGCATTCATCATTCCCCACCCCATCGGAACATACACGCGCCAATTGCTCCAGGCGTTTAATGTATATTTGCCCGCCAGCGAAATGCCGTGCAGGTAGATATCATCGTAATTCCGGGTTTCACCGTCCGCGTGATGCGTTTTGTTGGACGGGTGAAGCATCATATAATCCAACCCCAACGCAAAATTGGGCGACATATGCCACAGCATATTCACATCCGCCGCAAGGCCGTTGGAGCCGTAGCGGTCGTCGCGGTTGTCTTTGTTGTAGCTGTACGTTTGCCCCGCCGCCACCGACACTTCCATCCGTTTATCATTGGTCAGCGCCGCTTTGCTGGGCGTGAAACTTTCATACACTTCGCCGTCGGTAGTGGTTTGGCCCTGGGCGTTGGTCACGCTTTGCTGCACCACGACGGAATCCGTCGTTCCTCTTTTGTTGCGTACGGACGAATCGTACACGCTGGTTGTCGTGGTGGTGGTATTTACTTTCAGCTTGGGTTCGCCCTGTTTTAAAGAGGCTTCATTGGCCTGCTGGGTGGCGGCAGCACCAGCTTTTTGCTGGTAAGTTGCCGATTGAGTGTTTTGAGCAAACACGGCTTGTACGCTTACAAAAGCACAGGCCGCCAATACTAATGTTTTTTTCATGCGTCCCCCTTTAGGAATTATCCGTCGGATAAGCGCCGGATACCTAACTATTTTAGATAACACCCGCTCGCTATGCAATGCAAAAAAGGATTAGTTGGCTAATCGGCAAGTGAAAGGTTTTTCTGGCGCAAGTTTCCGTTATAAACCGCACTGCGGAAGTATCCGGCAAAGGCATATCCGCGCCGCCGGTAGTAGCGGTTTAAAGGGGCGGAACCCGTCTTGCAGTCCAGCCGCAGGCAGGTTTTCCCGTCTTGCAAGGCTTTGGCTTCCAACAGGGCCAGCAGGCGGCCACCCGCACCGGGATATTCTGGCAAAGAGGCAAAATTGTGTATGTAATAAGCCGGGACAAAGGGTTTTTTCTGCCACCGGTCGTCTTGGTCCAACACAACGGCACACGCCAGTACCGTGTTTTCCCACTTTAACAACCACAGCTGTTTTTTCCGGGCGGCTTGTTCAAAATAGGCCCGATTAAAAAGCCGCAAATAGTGTTTACGCGGCCATTGCTCTATGCCGCGCTGTTCCATCCACTCAATGCGCCGTTGAATCACCTCAAAAGCCGCGCAGGCTTGCTGCACGCTGCCCGGAGTAAGCAAGCTGTTTGTAAGCCAATTGGATTGCATAAAATTATTATAACTTTATATGCACCCCCCTTGACAAACCCCTTTTTTACAAATATAATATGACTGACAGTCAGTCATTTACCTTTTAGATAAGAGGTTCAATGGATACTAAAACAAAGCTGGTTTTTGCCGCTATGGCGGTATTTAAGAAAAATGGTTTAGAAAAAACCAAAGTTTCAGACATTGTAAAACAAGCTGGTGTGGCACAGGGGACATTTTACCTGTATTTTCCTTCCAAATTAGCCATTATGCCGGCCATTGCCCAATGCATGGTGGCCAAAATGGAAGAAAAACTGAAAAATACCGTAAATCCAAGTTCCCCCCTTCCGCAGCAGCTGGCCCAAATAGTGGAAAGTGTTTTTGAAACGGTGGAAAAACACCGCGACGTGCTGGCCTTTCTCTACACGGGGCTGACGCAAAGCGCCGATATTACCAAATGGGAAAGCTTATACGCCCCCATTTATGAATGGCTTAAGGACTTTCTAACCCGTAACGCCCCTCTCCTGCGGGCCGGAATCCAAGCTCCCTATACGGCGCGCGTAATGATAGGATGCATCGAAGAAGCGGCAGAGCAAGTTTTTCTCTTTAGCCAAAGAGACGCGCAAGACGCCGCCCGCCAAAAGGAGGAAACACGGGTATTTATTGAACACGCTCTAGGGGTCTAATGACAGGCTCAAAAGAGGTGTTTTATGAAGCAGTTAAATCCTTGGATATTTGTCGCCCTTACTTGCCTGTTTGAGCTCTTGTGGGTGTATGGTTTTAATACCGCAGGCAAAGGGTGGCACTGGGGATTGGTAATCGGGGTGATTGTACTGGATTTTTACTTTTTAACCCAAGCTTGCCAATCCTTGCCCACCGGCACCGTATATGCCGTGTTTGCGGCGGTGGGTTCGGGAGGAACGGTTGTAATGGACTGGCTCCTGTTTGACGAAGCGCTTTCCGCAGGGCAGCTGGTATGCGTGGCCGTACTGATAAGCGGCGTTGTGCTATTAAAGCTGTCGGACGGAGAACCACAGTCGGGAGGGAGCTTATGAATTGGCTGTGGGTTTTGGCGGCTGCCGCCGCGGAAGTGTGCGGCGTAGTTGGGCTGAAAAAGTTCAGCTCGGAAAAAAGATGGCCCCACCTGCTGTTGTTTATTGGCGGGTTTGGGCTGTCGTTTGGGTTGCTCTACTTGTCGTTCCAGGTGATAGCCGTCAGTGCGGCTTATGCGGTATGGATTGGCCTGGGAACGACAGGCGCGGTACTGGTGAATATGGTTTTCTTTCACGAAGGCCGCAGTGCCGGGCGCATTGCCGCAATGGTGTTGATTGTTATGGGAGCAGCCGGCGTGAAGTGGCTGTCTTAACGCCACCTAACCAAGCGCCCTGTACGGCGGGGCGTTTCGTCAGGCCGTTTACGGGGTTGACAAACCCCCCCGGGGAATGTTATCATAAAAGTGTTCTAGAAAGAGCGACTTGGCAACAAGTCGCTCTTTCCATAAATAAGGCGCTGTATAAGGAGTAGCCATGAGAGATCCC
>CALUQD010000057.1 GCA_944322825.1 Candidatus Avelusimicrobium pullicaecorum | reverse complement strand
GCCAGTCTTCTCTTGTATGGGGGTAAAACGTTTCCGTAATTGGAGGCATAGCAACATTATAATAAAACCGTTATGCCCGTGCAACAAACAGACAGATGTTTAATTTTCATAAAACCGGACTGCAATCCCGGGGATAAATAAAACGAATGTATTCCCCATATGGGCACGAAGACGTTTCCGTCCAGGGCGCATTTTTACTTTTGCCCGCTTAATAAGTAAAATAAGTATATGCCCCAGTATTTTGCTGATATCAAAGAAACCGAATTTTTCTTAATGGACGCGGAAGCCCACCACGCCAGCGCGGTAGCGCGGCATAAAGAGGAGGACGAAATCCGCGTGTTTGACGGCACGGGCCGCCAGTATATGGCACGCATTGACCGCATTCAAAAGAAATTTATCCGCGGCACTTTGTTAAAGCCCTGTTTAGTGCGCCGCCCGGCCCTGGAAGTAGAACTCTTTTTTGCTCCCAATTCCCGCACCGGGCTGGAAGAAGTGCTGGACAAAGGCACCCAATTGGGCGTGGCCGCGTTCTGCCCGATTGTTACGGAACGCAGCGAGTACGATGTGCTTAAAAAGTGGGACGGGAAAAACGACCGCTGGCACCAGGTGATGGTCGCCGCCTGCAAACAGTGCGATACGCCTTTTATCCCCACGATCCTGCCGCCCGTCAAATTTACCGATGCGCTCCAACAGGATGTGCCTGCCCTCTTGGCTTACGAGGCCGAAGAAACGCACACGCTGGCTTGGGGGCAGGAAAAACTCGGGCATCCCAAGCGTTTGCGCGTATACATTGGGCCGGCCGGCGGCTGGACGGATGAAGAAGTGGTCATCGCGTCCCAATACAATGTCCTGCCGGTTACGCTGGGCGTCAACATTCTGCGGGCGGAAACGGCGTGCATCGCCGCCGCCGCCAAACTGTTATAATGGCTACTTTTTTTATCAAAACTTTCGGCTGCCGCGTCAACCAGGTGGAAAGCCAAGCCCTGTGGGAACAGTTCCTGCGGGCGGGGTATGCGCCGGCGGACTCGTTTGAAACGGCCGACATTTGTTTGCTCAACACCTGCACCGTCACCCACCAGGCCGATAAGGATGTGGAAAAACAAATCCGCCAAATCCTGCGCCGCAACCCGCGGGCGCGGCTCGTGCTGACGGGCTGTTACGCCGCCGCGCACGAACAAATGGTGCGCGAAAAATTCCCGCAGGCCGAAATTATCGGCAAATACGAGTTGGGCAAAACCCTTTTTCACGTTCCGGACGTCTGCTGGACGGTGTCCGGGCACGAAGGGCACAGCCGCGCGTTTATCAAAATCCAGGACGGGTGCGATTGTTTTTGTTCCTATTGTATTGTGCCCTATGCCCGCCCGGTCAAGCGTTCCAAACCGCTGGCGGACGTACTGGGCGAAATCCAAACCTTGGAGCAAAAAGGCTTTGCCGAAATGGTGCTTACAGGCATTAACATTGGCAATTATTTATGTCCGCAAACGGGGACGGATTTAGCCGGCTTATGCGCCCAAATTGCCCAACTGCCGGGCCGGTTCCGGGTACGGTTTTCATCCATTGAACTTCAAACCGTTACGGATGGACTTATCGACCAGATGGCCGCGCGGCCGGATCGGTTTTGCAATTATTTTCACTTGCCGTTGCAAGCAGGGTGCGACAAAATTTTACAGGATATGAACCGCCATTACGATACGGCCGCCTACCGCGCGCGCGTGGAAGAACTGCGCCGCCGGGTGCCGCAAATCGGCATTTTTGCGGACGTGATTGCGGGCTATCCTACCGAAACGGAGGCCGATTTTGAGGCCACCGCCGCTTTTATCCGCGAAGTAAACCTGGCCGGGCTCCATGTATTTAGCTATTCACCCCGCCCCGGCACCCCGGCGGCGGCGCTTACACAGCTGCCGCACGAGGAAATCAAACGCCGCTCGGACGCGTTGCGCGCCTTGGATAAAGAGCTGCGGGCTGCGTTTGCCGCCTCTTTAGTGGGCACGGAGCAGGAAGTGTTCATTGAGGAACATAAATCCGGCCGCCCGCACGGGATTACCTCCAATTTCCAGCAAGTAGTGCTGGAAGGCGCCCCCGCCGCCCGCGGCCTGGTGCGTGCGGTAATTACGCGTGCGGAAGGCCCTGTGTGCTGGGCGCAAAAGCGCTGAGCCGGCCGCTGCAACCCCAAAATGCTATAATATACGTAATGCCCCGCCTAAGGCAGGAAGTGCCAACATTTCCATTTTGCAGGTTGGGCGGATTATTGGTATAATATATATATAATTTGTTCCTGATTCGTCATTAACAAGTTAGATTCTTTTTTAGGCAAGAGTAGATAAAACAATGGTAGCCAAAAAAAATCTGTGTGTTCTCATCTTGGCGGCCGGCAAAGGCACCCGGATGAAATCTCCCCTTCCCAAACCGCTGCACATCGTTTGCGGAATTCCGATACTCGCACATATTTTAAAGGCGGCCCAAGCATTGGGTCCGGCCGCTATCGGCATTGTGGTCGGCCACGAGGCCGACACGGTGGTCAACGCCGTCAAAGCGGGTTTGCCGCAGTGGGGTATTACGGCCCCGGTGGTATTTATCAATCAAACCGATTTATCCGGGTCCGCTTCTGCCGTGAAAGCGGCGGAACCGCTCTTGCAGAAATTTGAAACAATTATGGTTTTAAACGGCGATACGCCGCTTTTAAAAGCGCAGACGCTGGTGCATATGGCCGATGTGTTTGAACATAACGAAGTCGGCGCCTTGGTGTTAGGCGTAACGGTGCCGAACCCGTTCGGCTATGGCCGCATTATCCGCGCGGCGGACGGTTCGTTTGAAAACATTGTGGAAGAATCGGACGCAGACGCCGAAACCAAAAAAATCGCTGAAATCAACAGCGGGATGTATATTTTCAATTCCAAGTCGCTTCAAACCGCGCTTACCCAGCTTACGCCGCAAGGCCCCAAACACGAGTATTATTTAACCGATACGCTGGCTCTAATTAAACAGATGAACCAGCCCGTATTGGTTTTTGCCGGAACGGATTACCAGCAAGCGCTGGGCATCAACAGCAAAGCACAGCTGGCCGAGGCCGAGCAAATTATGCGCGACCGGGTAGCGGCCGACCTGATGAACGAAGGGGTAACGTTGGTCCGCCCGAAAGAAGTATATATTGACCCAGGAGTGAAAATCGGCGTCGATACGCGTGTTTGCCCCGGGTGCTATATTTGCGGGAAAACAGTCATTGGCAAAAATTGCGACATTGAAGGCAATGTGTATATAAAAGATTCCATTATCGGCGATAACGTAACCCTTAAAATGGGCACATATATCGAAGAGTCGGAAGTGGAGGCAAACTGCCAATTGGGGCCGTATGCGCATTTGCGCCCGAAATCGGTGTTAAAGAAAGGGGCCAAAGTGGGCAATTTTTCAGAAATTAAAAAATCCGTCATAGGGGAAGGTTCCAAGGTGAACCACCTCAGCTACATCGGCGATACGCAAATGGGCGCCGGGGTAAATGTGGGGGCCGGAACGATTACCTGCAATTACGACGGGAAAAACAAACACCAAACGGTTATAGGGGACCACGTGTTTGTAGGGTCTAACGTGAATTTTGTAGCGCCGGTAACGGTGCACGAATATGCAAAAATCGGCGCAGGGTCAACGATTACCAAAGAGGTTCCGGCGGAATCTCTGGCGATTGCCCGTTCGCGTCAGGTCGTTCTGGAAAAAAAAGGTGTAAAGAAAAATGACTAAAAGCGTAAACGGCGATTTGAGGATTTTCTCCGGCAATGCCAACATTGCCCTGGCGCAGAAGATTTGCAATCACCTGAATATGGATATGGGCAAGCTGCGCGTAGAGCGCTTTGCGGACGGAGAAATTGACGTCCAAATTTTGGAAAGCGTCCGCGCGCACGACTGCTACATTATTCAGCCCACCTGTCCCCCCGTCAACGAAAACTTGATGGAACTGCTGATTATGATTGACGCGTTCAAACGCGCCAGCGCCGGCAAAATTACGGCGGTTATCCCGTACTTTGGCTACGCCCGTGCGGACCGCAAGGCCTCGCCGCGCGTGCCGATTACGGCCAAGCTGGCCTGCAATTTGATTACCGAAGCCGGCGCCGACCGGATTATGACGGTGGACCTGCACGCGGGGCAAATCCAGGGGTTCTTTGATATCCCGGTGGACCATTTGCGCGCGCGCAAAGTGTTTTTGGATTATTTTAAAGATTTTGACCGCAAAGATTTGGTGGTCATTTCCCCGGATGTGGGCGGCGTGGAACGCGCCCGCAAATTTGCGGCCCGGATGGACGCGGGGCTGGTGATTATTGATAAACGCCGCCCGAAAGCCAACGAAGCCGTGGTGTACAACGTTATCGGGGACGTGAAGGACAAAGTCGCCATTATTTTTGATGATATTGTGGACACAGCCGGTACACTGACCACCGTGGCCCAAAAAATTAAAGAACAAGGCGCGCGGGAAATTTATGCGGCTTGCACGCATGGATTGCTGTCCCGCAACGCGATGGATAAAATCAATAAATCGGATATTAAAAAGCTGGTCATTTCGGACTCGCTGCCTATCCGGGATTTAGGGCCCAAGGTGGATGTGCTGTCGGTGTCGTACCTGTTGGCGGACGCCATTAAACGCAACCACGACGGCCGCTCCATCAGCGATATGTTTAATTAACGAGATTTCAAAAATTTTCTAAAAGGAAATTTGGAGGAAACAAATGGAAAAAGTAACTATCTCTGCCGCCTCCCGCGAAGGGATTGGCGTCAAAGGGGCTCTATCTAAAATCAGAGCCGAAAAGAAAATTCCGGCCGTTGTCTACGGCGGACACAAAGAACCTGTGAGCGTTACCGTAAGCGTAAAAGATTTGGAAAAAATCGTAAAAGCCGGTAAAAATACGCTGGTGGAAATGGACTTGAACGGCGCCAAAGAATTGGCGTTGGTAAAAGAAATTCAATATCACGCCGTGACGGATAACCCGATTCACGCCGATTTCCAGCGCGTGAGTATGAAAGACAAGATGAATGTCGTCGTTCCGCTCAAACTGGAAGGCACTCCTGCCGACGTGGCCAACTATGGTGCCATCATTGAACACATCCTGCGCGAAATTGAAGTACGCGCGTTGGTCAGCGCCATTCCGCACGAAATCGTGTTGGACATCACGCCGATGACTATCAACAAAGGTCTGCTTGCGGGTGATATCAAATTGCCCGAAGGCGTGGAACTCGTAACCGATGCGGAAGCGCCGGTAGTGCACTTGGCCATTCCGAAAGAAGAAGCTGCCCCTGCTCCGGCCGCTGCTGATGCCGCCGCTCAGCCGGAAAGCTCTTCTACCAAGGGCAAGAAAGACGAAGAAGGCAACCTTACCAAGGATAAGGAAGCCCCTAAAAAATAACGTATGCAATATCTCCTGGCAGGGCTTGGAAATCCCGGTTCTCAATACGAGCATACGCGCCACAACGCCGGATTTATGGTGCTGGACGCAGCTGCCCGCAAATGGGGGGCCGAATGGAAAACCTGGCAGAACTTGGGAGTATATGCAAAAGTTACCGTGGCAGGGCACGATGTCTTTCTCATCAAACCCTCTACTTATATGAACGAATCGGGCCGAGCTGTATCCAGCTTGGCCCGGTTCTATAAAATCCCGCCGCAAAATTGCCTGATATGTTTTGATGATGTTTCGCTGGCCGTAGGCAAACTGCGTATTCGCAAAAACGGCTCTGCGGGCGGCCAAAAAGGAATGAAAAGCGTGATAGAACAACTGGGCACGCAGGACATTCCGCGGCTGCGGTTAGGAATTGGTCCCAAGCCGGAAAAAGTTGATTTGGCCAATTTTGTGCTGTCCAATTTCCCCAAGGCGGACCAGCCCGCGCTGGAGGATGCGCTGGTGCGCGCGGTGGACGCGCTGGAAATGATTTTATCGCAAGGATTGGAAAAAGCGATGAACGCGTTTAACTGATTTGAGATTTTTATATAGAAAGGGCGGAGAAAAATTCTCCGCCCTTTTTGTTGTAAAATTTATGCCCCAAAATACAGGCAAGAATAGCGCGCTAGCGGGTGAGGCCAGCCGCTGGCCCTTGGCAAAAACATCCCCAACCCGTTGTTCCCTAATGGCGTAAGCACCGTATTAGGCGGAACCCTGTTCGAGGAAGAGCTCCGCGGCCTGGAAGGGCCGTTGCGTATAGGCGCAACATTCCAAAAACACTGTGGCCCCTCTAGTCGTGTTGGCGGGCATAGAGTGCCTGCCCCCGGCAAGGTAAGGGAGGGGCGGCCGCTGGCTCTTTTGCGTAAACATTTCCAACAAGTTGTTCCCTATGGCGTAAGCACCGTATTAGGCAACCCCTTGGCCGGGGCCAAAAAGCCTGCCCCCGGCAAGGTAAGGGAGGGGCGGCTCGCCCCTTGATTTGTTTTTTTTTTTTGATAAATTTTGGCTATGAGCAAAATTTATCAAAAATCCCTCTCGGCGGGGAAAAACGCCGGATT
>CALUQD010000056.1 GCA_944322825.1 Candidatus Avelusimicrobium pullicaecorum | reverse complement strand
AAAAGAGGAACTCCCGCCGGAGCGGGAGTTCTTCGCTAGGCTTGATGTTCTTTAGAGTACTTTTCGGCGGCTTCCAAATCGGCCGCGGTATCAATGGCGGGACCCGTCGGGTGGGTTTCCACGCACTTGATGGTCAAACCTTCTTCCAGCGCGCGCAGCTGTTCCAGGCGTTCCAGCTGTTCCAGCGGGCTGGGGGGAAGGGATACAAAACGTTTGAGTGCCTCGCGACGGTAACCGTAAATGCCGCAATGCTGCCAGTACGGTGCTTTTTTGTTTTCTTCGGTCAGCTCCCGTTTGTAGGGCACGCGCGAGCGCGAAAAGTAAAGCGCGCGGCCGTCTTTGGCGATGACCGCCTTGACGCAGTTGGGGTTGTCTATCTTGGCGTCATCGAGCGTGGCGAACACGGCGGTGGAAATATCGCACGACGGGTCGCTTTTAAGCAAATTGGCCACGGCGGAAACGGTTTCCGTAGAGATGAACGGCTCGTCGCCCTGGACGTTGATGATGTATTCTTCCGGGCGGTTTTGGGCCGCTTCAAAAATGCGGTCCGTGCCGCTTTGGCAGGCTTCGCTGGTCAGCACGGCTTTGGCGCCGAATTTGGCCACCGCTTCCACCACCAAAGGCGATTCGGTGGCGATGATGACCTCGCCCAATCCGGTGCGTTTGCACGCTTCGTAGACGTGCTGGATAACGGGTTTCCCGTTTAAATCTTTTAGGATTTTACCCGGCAGGCGCGACGAACCGTAGCGTGCGGGGATGGCAATTAAAATATCACTCACGGCAAGACTCCTTCAATTTCTTCGCGGGTGGCGGTAGCGGTGCCGGATTTTTCTACCACAATGCCGGCCGCATAGTTGGAAAGCACCGCCGATTCCTGCAGCGTAGCGCCCGTGGAAAGCGCAAGCGTCAGCACGGAAATAACCGTATCGCCCGCGCCGGTGACGTCGTACACTTCGCGCGCCGTGGCTTTGACGGTGGTGGGTTGTTTGGTTCCTTTTTCAAACAAGCTCATTCCGTCTGCCCCGCGCGTGATTAAAATAGAGTCGGCGTCCAGCATTTTCAAAATTTTGTTGCCCAACGTTTCGATGGCTTCTTCGCCGGGTTTGGGCGATTCGCCCATTCCTTCCCAGGCTTCTTTGGTGTTGGGGGTCATACACGTAATGTTTTTGTATTTTTTAAAGTTGTCAATTTTCGGGTCCACGCACACGGGAATTTTGTGCTTGCGGCAGGTTTCGATGATGGTTTGGATGTTATGGTTGCTAAGCATTCCTTTGCCGTAGTCGGACAAAATAACGCCCTTGGCGGTTTTGACGGCCAGCTCAAAACTTTTCATACATAAGGTGGCCACTGAGGGGGAAATGGTTTTTTTGCTTTCGCGGTCGAAGCGGACGATTTGCTGTTGCTCGGCCATCACGCGGATTTTTTGGGTGGTGGGGCGGTCCGGGTCTTCGGCTACGCCGTAGATGTTGACGTTCTTCTCGCGCAGGAAGCCTTTTAGCATTTCGCCTCCCAAATCCTGCCCGACGACCGAAATCATCACCGGGCGCGCGCCCAAAGCGGCCAGGTTCACGGCTACGTTGCCCGCGCCGCCGGCTACGAAAAATTCTTTCTTTACGTCCACTACCGGCACCGGCGCTTCCGGCGAAATACGGCTGACCGTTCCTTTGATGAAATGGTCCAGCATAATATCGCCCACGACGATGATTTCCTGCCCTTCAAAGCGTTTCAAAATTTCTTTCAAGCGTTTGGTTGGAATTGCGTGCATAAACTCTCCTGCTGTATTATTAAACCATTATAGCTTTAATTTCGTTTGTATTCCAGTAGTTCGGCGGATACGCTGCCGATGAACACTTCCGTCTTCATTTTAACCGGCATTTTGTATTCGTCGTCCGTCAGCCACACTTTTAGGCTTTTGCCCTTGCTTACAAAAATTCCTTCTCCCCGAAATTGGGGTTCCACCACAATACAATTAAATTTTCCCGCGCTGGTTTTTACGGTTTCCTTGCCCAGCACTTTTACGACCAGCGGGTACTGGCGTTCGCGGTTGATGATGTCAAACACGATATCCTGGCCGATTTCCAATTTTTGCGCGCGCACATAATAAAGCGACGACAGCATATCCAGCACCTGCATCGAAAGCGGGCCGGAGATGACGCGCGGGTCTTCCTTCTTTTGGATTTCGCCGTAAAAGAGGCTGCGGGGGTAGTCAAAAATCAACCATTCGTCGCGCTTGTAACTGCCTTCGCGCACGCTTTGGGTGTAGCCGAGTGAATAGAAATTTTCGGCGTCAATCCAGGAATAGTTTACATCGCGCACTTTAAAAAAGGCGTCGATGACGGCGGCGGAAAATGCCGTTGTTTGGATTAAATAGGCTTTGCGTCCGTTTACGGTAGTCAGCCCGCGGTTTTTGATATAGGCCGTTCCGGCTTTAATAAAGGAATAATAAACGCCGTATTTGAGTTCTTCGCCGCTCCACGGCACCGCGGACGCGGCTTTAACGGCCGGTTCATAGGCCATTGGGCTTAGGCGGCGGCCCTCCAAGGGGATTAAATCTTCGTCTTCAAACGAGGCTTGGTCGGCCTGCGGCGCGGGCAAAGTTTGGGCGGCGCGGGCTTGTTTAATCAGGTCTTCCGCGCGTTGGGTTTCGGCGGCGGTGTCGGGCTGGGCGTCCAAGTTGGTGCCGACGTCTTGCAAGAAAATGGTTACCTCTTCCGGGGCGGCTTCTTTTTTAGATTTTTTAGCCGCGGCGGGTTTATTTCCAGCCGGCTCCGCCTGGGCCGCCGGGAGGGGGGCGTCCGTTTGGGTTGATTGCGCGGCGGACGAAGCGGATGAAATTGCCCCGCTTGCGTTAGACGGGGCAAAAAGCGGTTCTTCGGCCGGAACATTGTCGGCCGCGTCGTAGGCCAGGGCGTCACGCACCGGGGGGACGGCCGCTGGCTCTGCGGTGCGGTTCCCCGTACAGGAAACCGCCAGCAGGCCACAGCATAATACAAGAAACAGCGGGTTATTTTTCATAGGCGGCTCCGCAGTCTTTGGCGATAAAGCGCGCAGCGTTTAACAGGTTGGAAGCAATTTTATCCGGGTGCATATCCGGGTATTTTTTGATATGGTTTTTGCCGTTGGCCGTCGTGACCAAAACGGTTTTAAAGCCAATGGCGCGGCCAAATTCCACATCGGCCTTTTTGTCGCCAATCATATAGGATTGGGAAGGATCAATGCGGTATTTTTTGATGAGTTGCAGGCCCAGTTTGGGTTTGGGTTTGCGGCAGGCGCATTGTTGGTCGGGGGAGTGGGGGCAGAAAACGATTTCTTCTATGACGGCGGGTTTTAAAAGTGTCAGCATACGGGCGTGTACGGCGTTTACTTCTTTTGCGGTAAAATACCCGCGGCCAATGCCCGATTGGTTGGAAACGATAAAAAATTTAAATCCGCATTTTTTTAGCAATTTAAACGCCGCCTTGGCGCTTTGGTAAGGTTTGACTTTGGCCGGGTCGCTTAAATAGGTGCCGGGTTTTTCGTGGATGACGGTGCCGTCCCGGTCCAAAAACACGGCTTTTATTCCGGTCATACGCGTTCCTCCGGGTGCTGTTTTAAATACGCCTCGCCTTCGGCTTCGCGTTTCCAGCGGTTGTGGGCCCACAGCCACGAGGCCGGATTTTCGCGCAGCCAGTCTTCGTAATATCCCACCAACACTTTGGTAAATTGGCGGACGTTTTCCATACTAAAATCTTTGGGCGGATAAACGGGGTCCATCACTTCGGAAACGATGGTGCCGTCTTTTTCCCGCCACACGCGCACCGGGAACACCGGCACCTGCATTTTGATGGATAACAGCGCCGTAATGGGGGAAAACGCCGCCATACGGCCCATAAACGGCAGCCATACTTCGCTGGAGCCGGCATTTTGGTCGATTAGAATACCGAGCATTTTTTTCTTTTTCAGCCAGCGCATACAGGCAAAGAAAGGTTTATCTTCGTTATTGCTGTAAAAGGTGCGGCCCGTAAAGATATTGCGCAGACGGTTGGTTTCCTCGTCCACATAGGGGTTGTCCACGCGCTGGGCCAGCACGGCTTTGTCCACCCCGTATATGGCACCCGCCAGGCCGAAGGCTTCCCAGTTGGTAAAGTGGCCAATGTGGATAATACCGCCCGTATGGTCTTGGGCGTTGAGCATTTTTTCCGCCCCGATAATGCGGCTGTGCTTTTTAAATTCTTCCGGGCTCATATGGGTCAGCTTGATAAATTCCGCCAAAATGCCGCCCATATTGCGCCAGGATTCCAGGGCGACGGCGCGGGCTTCTTCTGCGGACATTTCCGGGAAAGCGCGTTGGATATCGTATACCGAGCGGTTAAAGCGTTTCTTCATTACAAAGCGCACCGCCCCGGTGGCCTTGCGCCCCAGCCAAACGGCTGTCTTATAGGGAAGCAAGCCAAACAGCGCGCAAAAAATTTTGAGCGCTATGTATTGGATAAAATGTAAAGGAGTCTTTTTAAAACGGTCTTTTGCCATATATACCCATTATAGCAAGTTTTCGTTAAAAACCCGCCCGGTTTTGAAAGTCCGCTGGAAATGCTAAAATATCTAAAACAGTTTTTTTGGGGAGTTTATGGATTTATTACAGTTAAAAGAAGATTTACAGCAATCCGCCCTGGGGCGCGGTATTTTGTTGGGAGCCTCTAAAATATACGGTTGGGGCGCCTGGTTAAACAAAACAGCCTACGACAACGGATGGAAAACATCCAAAAGCGTTAATTCCCGCGTGGTGTGCATCGGCAACATTACTGCCGGCGGCACCGGGAAAACGACCGCCGTGCTGCTGGCTGCTACCACATTGGCCAAAGAAGGCATCCGCGTAGCGATTGTATCGCGCGGCTATAAACGCCAGCAAAAAGCGGACGGGCCCGTGGTGCTGTTTGACAACCCGGACGCCGATTGGCGCCTGGCCGGCGATGAACCTTTTATGATGAGCCGCGTGCTCAGCCAATACAAAGTGCCTATCGTCATCAGCCCGGACCGCGCCGAAGCCGCCAACGAGGCGTTAAGACGCTTTAAAAGCCAAATTATTTTACTGGACGACGGTTTGCAGCACCACCGCCTCCGCCGCGATGCGAACATTATTTTGGTGGACGCCAAAAATCCCTTTGGCAATAAACACTTGCTGCCCTATGGCATTTTGCGCGAACCGATGGAGGCGCTCAAGCGCGCTTCCTTGATTTTGCTCACGCATTGCGACCAAGTGTCCGAACGCCAGCTGGAAGATATCCGCGATGAAATACGCCTTTACAACGATACCGTGGAAATTTTGGAAAGCATCCACGAGCCGGAGTATTTTTTTGATATCTCTAAAACCCAAAAAGTAGAGCTGGGGGCTATCAAGGGGCCGGCGGCGTGCTTCTGTGCGCTGGGGCACCCTGAAACGTTTGAAAAAACCTTGGAAAACCTGGGGTTGGAACTCAAGCAGAAGTGGCGCTTCCCGGACCACCAGTTCTATACCGAGGAAAATTTGCGCACCTTTGAAGAAACCCGCGGAAATCTGCCCTTGATTACCACGTTTAAGGACTTTGTAAAATTCCCCGATAACTGGCGCGAAATTTTGACCAAAGACGTATATGTGCTGTCGGTCAATTTAAAAATCCGCGGCGGTGAAAAGGAATTTGATAAGTTTACCGACGTATTGTATCCGAAATTTTCCAAAATAAAGGGAAAATAATTTGTACTGCTGGCTAACAAAATCCCCGGTGCGTTTAGCCCGGGGATTTTTGTTTGTTGGGACATACTGGCCATTGGTGGAAGGGTGGCGTAAAGGGGCGGTATTGCGGAAACCGTGTGGCCCAATTAGTCGTGCTAGCGGGTAAAGGAAGGGGAGTCCAGGCTCTGGCCCAGACGGAAACGTACACGATTTTTGTTCCTTATTGCGTAAGCACCGTACCTGGCGCAACCCTGGCCGAGGCAGCGCTCCGCGGCCTGGAAGGTTGTTGCGCAAGAGCGCGACATTCCGAAAGCAGTGTGGCTCAACCAGTCGTGTTAACGGGCATAGAGAGGGGAGCCCAGGCTCTGGGCCCTTGATTTGTTTTTTTTTTTTGATAAATTTTGGCTATGAGCAAAATTTATCAAAAAACCCACCCGGCGGGGAAAAACGCCGGATTTACGCTAATAGAGTTATTAGTGGTCGTTTTAATTATTGGTATCCTGACGGCGGTAGCGTTGCCGCAGTACCAACTGGCGGTTCTTAAAGCGCGGGTGACAGAGTTACAGACGGTCGGTTCCTCTTTAAGCAAAATGGTGGAAATGTATTATATGGCGAATGGGGAATATCCGAAACACTGGTCCGATTTGGATATCGATATACAGGGGTGTACTCCTAACAATTATGTGCTTGGGGATTTAATCTGTTCAAAAGTTCGTTTTGATTTGAACGAAAGCGACTTTATGGGTTGGGACAGTACAACCCGGGGTTCAGATTCTAACCCTTCTGACTTTAATTTACGGTATGGGTATTATTTCACAAATGGGAGCGGAACTGAAAGTTGGCGTGGCAAATTCACTTGCATAGGAAGCACTGAGTTAGGCAAAAAACTGTGCAAGAATTTATGCGGTGCTAATACTTGTCTGATTTAAACCGCAATTTTTGTTAAATCTCCGGTGCGTTTCGCCCGGGGATTTTTGTTTGTTGGAAAATACTGGCCATTGGTGGAATGGTGGCGTAAGGGCGCAACATTGCGGAAACCGTGCGGCCCAATTAGTCGTGCTAGCGGGCAAAGGAAGGGGAGCCCAGGCTCTGG
>CALUQD010000055.1 GCA_944322825.1 Candidatus Avelusimicrobium pullicaecorum | reverse complement strand
GGATTTTTCCACTGCTTTGGTATACTGCGGCAGCGCTACCGCCGCCAATATGCCGATAATTAGGACGACAACGAGTAATTCGATTAACGTAAAACCCTTTTTCATTAAAAACTCCTTAGCAAGTTGATTTTAGAGCTCATTTACAGTCTAATAATTAACAGCCCAAAAATCAACGCTAGGCCCAGTGTATCAAAAAAAAAAAACAAATCAAGGGCCAGAGCCTGGCCTCCCTTTCCTTTGCCCGTTAACCCGACTCCTGGGGCCACACTGTTTTTGAAATGTCGCGCTCTTACGCAACGGCCTTCCAGGCCCGGGAGCTCTGCCTCGAACAGGGTTCCGCCCAATACGGTGCTTACGCAATAGGGAACAACTTGTTGTGAATGTTTTTGCAAAGACCCAGGGCCTGGGCTCCCCTCTCTAGGCCCGCTAACACGATTAGTTGAGCCACACTATTTCTGAAATGTCGCGCTCCAACGAAACGGCGGCAGGCAACCGGCCGGTTATTTGGCCGCCGAAGGAGCTTGCTGTGGCGTTCCATCGTAGGAGCCCGCCGCTTGGAACCCAATCAAACACGTAGTGCCCAAATTGCCATATACGTCTATTTTGCGCCCCCATCGCTTGGAAATTTCCAACAGTTTCCATTCTTCGCAATTGGGCATAAACACAAACGCCCCTCTATGCCGCTCCAAGGCGGCTTCCCGTTCCGGTGCGCCCAGGTGGACGAGTTCCGTCACGCGTGTATTAAGGCCGTACACCTTGTTGACATAAAAGCCATACATCGCCGGCATAGACTGCGGCGGAAAAGCCTCCACCGCCGCCACCATCATTTCCCGCCCGCGGAAAAAATCCCGGTAAAACTGGCTCGTCAGCCGGGCGGGCAAGGTGGTAGGGTGGTGGAAGGTTTTGTATTGCATACCAAAACTGACGACTTCGGCCGCCAGAAAAACCAACAACGCCAAACGCCACCCGTTATTGCGCCGGATCATAGGCGACGTTAAAAGGGCCGTCAGCAAAAATAAGGCCGGCAAAATAACTGTAAAATAGCGGCCTATAAAGAAATACAATTTTAGCGAAATAAGTCCCACGATCGCCGTCAACAGAATAAGTACCGCCCCCAGCAACCCTATTTCGCGCCCGAAAGCGCACGGGAGACCTTTTTTAATCCGCCGTCCATACACCCACAAAATTCCCGCCACCAACACGCCCAGTGCACAATGCCCCACAGTGGAAAAAGAAAAAAACCGCAGAAATACCCCCGCCATATACCAGCTGACCGTGCGATTGGCCCACCAATTATCCCCCGTAAACCGATGCTGCTGTACCTGCGCCAAAAAGTTAGGGATAATCCACGGCAGGAACAAAAGTCCCACCACCACCGGAACGAGCACAAACATTTTTAACGGACGTTTATACCGCACAGCCTGCCACAGCAGCAATCCATAAAAAATCCCCACCAGCAAGGTGCCAAAATAATGGCTCCAGGCCAGCACCAGGGACAATACGCCGAATTGCACCCACTGCCGGCGGGTAATTTCTTTCCGACGCCAAATTTGCCGCGACATAGTTAAAAACCAAAAGGTTAACGGGACGCAAAGCAACAAAATCCACGCATAAGCGCGCGCCTGCTGGGAATATAGAATCATATATTGGTGGCACGCCAGCAACGCCACAAAAATCAGCCGGGCCGTCTTACCAAAGCGCCGCGGGAACATCAGCCACCCGCACGCTACGGCCCCC
Source organism: Candidatus Avelusimicrobium pullicaecorum (assembly GCA_944322825.1). GTDB lineage: Bacteria > Elusimicrobiota > Elusimicrobia > Elusimicrobiales > Elusimicrobiaceae > Avelusimicrobium > Avelusimicrobium pullicaecorum. The sequence continues at coordinate 5,065 of CALUQD010000055.1, read as the reverse complement.
GCCCCAAACAATGCGCTGGGCAGCCGCAGCCAAAGCTCCGGTCCGAAAGGCACACAATGGTTATACAGCCACATCATTACGTTGTAAAGCGGCGGATGTACGTCCGGCAGCAGCCAATTCACCCATATCCACCCCAGCGAAAGCGAAGGATCCGTTGTAACGGCGGTGAACAGTTCGTCGTATTCAAACGACATCGAAAACAACGTAAAACGCGCCACAAGCCCGGCGACTATGGCGGCAAAAATAAGGACGGTAAGAAGGTTGCGGATGATTTTGTTTTTTAGCATATTGTTTAGTTCCATAGAAAGGACAAACTATAGTTTAGAATTTAACCTTTTTAAAAAGCAACTTCTTTGGCAATAAAAAACGCCCCAAAGAGGCCTTGAGGCGTTTTTTCAACGGGCAATAGTTTATTTGCGTTTAGATGCTTTCCTGGCCTTGTTTGTGCGGCCGGAAACGGCTTTTTTAGGCGTTTTAGCCGCTTTTTTAACCGGTTTTACGGTAGGCGCTTTGCGAACGCTTTTAGCCGCTTTTTTGGCTTTTCCGTGTGCTTTGGCGGCACGCTTGGCGGAGGACTTGGCCGCGGCCGCTTTTTTATGGTCGGTTTTTTGGGACAGTTTCGCCGCAAATTCGCTCCATCCTTCCAACGCCAGCGGCAGGACTTCGTCCATATGCTTGACGGGGATGAGCGTCATCTCCTTACGTACCCGTTCCGGCACTTCGGAAACGTCTTTTTCGTTCGTGTGCGGGTAGAGAATGGTTTTGACGCCTTCGCGGTAGGCCGCCAGGAATTTTTCCTTAATGCCGCCCACCGGCAGGATGCGGCCGGTGATGGTCACTTCGCCGGTCATCGCCAGGTGCTTTTTGACGGGCAGGCCCGTGAGCAAACTGGTCAAGGCGGTGGTAATCACGCTGCCGGCGGAAGGGCCGTCTTTCGGCACGGCGCCTTCCGGGAAGTGGACGTGGAAGTCCGTCTTGTCAAAATCAACCCCTTCGCCATAACCGCGGCTGCGGGCGTAGGTCAGTGCGGCGCGGACGGATTCCTTCATCACGTTGCCCAGCATACCCGTCAAAATCAGCTGGCCTTTGCCGGGCAGTTTGGTGGCTTCGATGGACAGGGTTTCCCCGCCCACGCTCGTCCACGCAAGCCCGGTGGCGATACCTACGCCGTTTTCTTCGGTGGCGAAGTTGGAATACTTCGGCACGCCCAAAAATTCGTGCAGGTTTTCGCGCGTGACCGTCACTTTTTTGGCGCCTTCCACAATCATTTTAGAGGCTTTGCGGCACAGGGAGCCGATTTCGCGCTCCAAATTGCGCACGCCCGTTTCGCGCACGTAATCGCGCATTAAGAGGGCCACCGCGTCGTGGGTAACTTCCAGCTGCCCTTCTTTTAACCCGTGCATTTTCATCTGTTTGGGCAGGAGGTATTTATCTACGATATCGTGTTTTTCGTATTCGGTGTAGCCGTCGAAATCGATAATTTCCAAGCGGTCGCGCAGCGTGGTGGGGATGTTAGAAAGCGAGTTGGCCGTGGTGATAAACATCACCTTGGAAACATCGTACGGCACGTCCAAAAAGTGGTCGGTAAATTCCTTGTTCTGCTCCGGGTCCAACAGTTCCAACAAGGCAGCCGCCGGGTCACCGCGCCAATCCGAACCCATTTTGTCGATTTCGTCCAGCAAGAACACCGGGTTGGAGCTCTTGGCTTTGCTGATGCCCTGGATAATGCGCCCCGGCATCGAGCCGATATACGTCCGGCGGTGGCCGCGGATTTCGCTTTCGTCGCGCACGCCGCCTAAAGACATACGCACAAATTTGCGCCCGATGGCCCGCGCGATGGATTTAGCCAAAGACGTTTTCCCTACACCCGGCGCGCCCGCAAAGCACAGCACCGGCCCGCGCAGCGAATTGGTCAGCTTGCTGACGGCCAAGTATTCCAAAATGCGTTCTTTGGGTTTTTCCAGGCCGAAGTGGTCCTCGTCCAAAATCTTTTTGGCTTCTTTTAAATCCAACACGTCTTCGGTGGTTTTGTTCCACGGCATATTGACGAGCCAATCCAAATACGTGCGCGATACCGTGGCCTCCGGCGAAAACGGAGCCATTTTGGCCAAGCGGTCCAATTCTTTTTCGGCCGCTTCTTTGGCGTGCGGCGGCAGGCCGTTCTTTTTGATTTTGGCACGCAGGGCATCCAGCTCTTTTTGGAAGTCGTCCTTTTGGCTGAGCTCCTTTTGAATGGCTTTCATCTGCTCATTCAAATAATACTCTTTTTGGTTCTTTTCAATCTGCGCGCGCACTTTGGAGTGGATTTTTTCTTCCAAACCCAAAATTTCCACTTCGCTGGTGATGAGTTTTAAGATTTTTTCCAAGCGATCTTTAATGTGCACCGCTTCCAAAATTTCCTGGCGTTGCGAAGCTTTTACAAGCATATTAGAAGCCACCGTGTCGGCCAGTTTGGACGGGTCGTTAATCTGGCGCAGAAAGGAAACCCCTTCCACCGCAATCCGGTGCGACACGCGGGCATAGTGGTCAAATTCGTCAAGCACTTTGCGCATTAACGCCTGGACCACCGGGGAGTCGTCTTCTTCCTCCTCGATGTATTCCACCGTGGCAAACCACGAACCGGCCACGTCGTTCATTTCCAAATTCGTTACGCGCGCCCGGGCCAAGCCCTGCAGGAAAATTTTCATAGAACCGTCGGGCATTTTTAAATTTTGGGTGATTTGCGCAATTACGCCAAAGTGGTAAATGTCGGATTCTTTGGGGTTTTCAATTTCTGCATTCTTTTGCGAAACCGCCAAAATGTATTTCTCCGGCGTGTTCAAAGCTAGTTCCACCGCAGCGATGGATTTTTCGCGGTCAACGGACAGCGGCAGCGACATCCCCGGAAACATCACCACATCCCGGATGGCAACCGCCGGCACTACCGTCGGCAAGGAAAGTGTTGTCTTCTTAATTTCTTCTGTCATATATCCCCCTTGTAAAATGGGTAAATCGTTTAAAAAAGCCGCTTTTTAGGCACAAGGCCGCGGATCCGTGTTTGATAAATTGTAGCAAATTGTTTTAAAATTAGCAAATGTTTTGCAAGTCTGCTAGTTTTGAAACCGAAAGCTGCTGCACGTTTCAGGCCGCTAAGCGGGCGGCGCAGAGCCGGCATATGCCGCCGGAAAAGTCCGTCCGCCGCCGCAGCGGGCGGAACACGCAAAAAAGGAACGGACGCCCTGTCCGTTCCTTTTAAATTCCAACGATGAACCCGTTATTTTTTCAGCGGGAGCACTTCGTCAATCAGTCCATATTCCTTGGCTTCCTGCGCCGACATATAATAGTTGCGTTCGCTGTCGCGGCGGATTTTTTCTTTATCCTGGCCGGTATGTTTGGCCAAAATGTCGAGCAGGTGTTCTTTGTTGTCGCGCAATTCTTTGGATTCAATTTCGATATCCGTCACCTGGCCGGAAATGCCGCCGCCCCAAATGAGGGGTTGGTGGATCATAATGCGCGCGTGCGGCAAGGCATAGCGTTTGCCCTTGGAACCAGCCGCCAACAGCACCGCGCCAAAGCTCATCGCCTGGCCCATACAAATGGTGGTGATGGGCGCTTTGATAAACTGCATCGTATCGTAGATAGCCAGGCCGGCCGTAACCAAGCCGCCGGGCGAGTTGATATAGAGGTTGATTTCCCGGCTGGAATCGTCCGCGTCCAAGTAGAGCAGCTGGGCGATAATCATATTCGCGCTGGCGGTGTCCACCTCGCCTTCGCGGCCGCCTACAAAGATAATGCGGTCTTTGAGTAAGCGGGAAAAAATGTCGTAACCGACGTTCTTTTCGATAATAGTAGGTATAATCATATCTAACATTGTAGTATATTTTGGCGCATTGGATATGCCGGGGCCTATAAAAAACTAGGTCTTTTTTTCAATTTTTTTAGGACCAAAGGCCCCTGTTTTTGGCGGATTCTTTTATTATGATATTAGGGAAAGATGTACATTCATTCGGAGGAATTATGAACCTAAAGAAACTTTTTACGCTGTTTGCCGTAATGGCATTTTCCACCGTTGCGTTTGCGGGCAATTCGTCCAGCAACAGTATGCTGATTGAAGATTCCGTCAACACCGCTGCCGCCGCCGTAGACGAAGAAGAAGTCGACCCGCAAATCATCAAAAACACCCAGCAGGCCCTGTCGATGGGGTTGATGGTTTTTGACGCCCACCGCGATTTAAACGCAATGAGCGAAACCGATAAAGCCATCGAATCCGTCCTGGAAAAACAAATCCCGGCCATTTTAAACAAGATTCAAACATCTTCCGACGAAATCTACGACGAATTGGAACCCGCTCTTACCCAGCTGACGGAATTACTGCTTAAAAACCAAAACATCTACCCCGCCTCGGCCTTGGACAAACAAACCGGCGTGTATATGACGATGATCACCGCCTTTATGTATGCCCAGGGGAAAGGGTTGCTCTTAGGCAAAGTGACCGAAGTATTAAGCGCCGAAATGCAAGCCGCTATGTTGGGGCAATAAAACAACGGTCTATTTTCTTGTCAAAGGCCTAGATGAAATCTAGGCCTTTTTGTTCTGTATAAATAGGTCCAAAGGCCCTTTACTCGGCATAGGAAAACTTATACAGTATGGGTAAGAAGCCGTAACAAACAAAAGCTGTCATATTAAGGAGCTACCATGAAAAACCACAGATGGGTTGTAGCTGTACTTGCCGCATTAGTCGTATCCATGCCCGTATTTGCCCAATCGGCAAATAGTTTGCAGGGCAAGCAGTTTTCCAAAAAGCAACTGTCCGAAATGGACCGCAAGCTGGTCCGCTCGGTAAAAGCCGCACGCGAAAAAGCCCCCAAATGCATTTGGTGCGGACGCACTATCACCGACGAAAACCAATACACCAAATGTCCGCAGGACCCCGACGTGCTCTGCTGCCCGGGCAAACAAACCGCTGCCCCGGCCGCTACCTGCGTGCGCTGTGGGGAAACCTACCACCGCGGCCAACACTGCAAAGCCGCCGATTACAACGCTTTGTGCACCACCCAAGCGGAAGAAAAGCAACCGTCTTCTTCCG
>CALUQD010000054.1 GCA_944322825.1 Candidatus Avelusimicrobium pullicaecorum | reverse complement strand
AGGCTGGTTACTGCGCCGTAAATTTTACTGGCGTGAGATTCCGAAAACTGCATGACTTTAATCAAATACAGCACGAGAATACCGCGCATGGCGTAGTAGCTGAAGCGTTCCCACATTTCGGTCAAAAACAACACATACAGACCGGTGGGCTGCTTTTCGGTTTTAACGGTTGCTACTTCTGATGTCATTGATTTCTCCTTGCAATTTCAAAAGGGTACTCTATATTGTACAAAATATGACGGATACCGCGGAGAAATTTAGCAGAAAATCAGAAACCGCCGCCCAACATCATTTGGGCTGCGTCTTGCATAAGCAGGTAGGCTTGGTAAAAGGCGTGGATTAAATACACCGTCAACAGGGCCAATAAGGCCGTATAGATCCATTTGGCCGGGGTGGAAATGAGTTTGGACATCCATACCACCGGCAGGGCAAACGGGCCCAGCACAACTGCCAGCAAAATAATGCCCGAGTGGGTAAAAAGAAACCCCGTTCCCGGCCGCAGGCTGCGCCCGCAGGCGCGGCAGTAATTATCGGTTTCGTCTACCGGGCAGTGGCAGCGGGGACATTCTTTCATAATTCCACTCCTTTGCTGCGCAAATAGCGTTTGATGTGGCTGCGCGCACCGGCCGTTTTGGCAAATTCCAGCCAGTCGCGCTTGGGTTCCCCGTTCTTGCGGGTGATAATTTCGCACACATCGCCGGTTTTAAACGCGTAGTCCATACGCACCATCCGGTTGTTCACTTTGGCACCCACATAGTGGTCGCCGATGTCGGTATGGATGGCGTAGGCAAAGTCGATGGGGGTGGAGCCTTCCGGCAGGGATTTTACATCCGCCCGCGGCGTGAATACGAAAATCTGCTGTAAGTTGACGTCCGTTTTAAATCCTTCCAAAAATTCGCGCGGGGCGGTTAGATCCTGCTGCCATTCAATCCAGCGGCGGATCCAGTTGATTTTTTCGTCAAAGTTTTTGTCGGCCTTTACATTGCCCATTTTGTAGCGCCAATGGGCGGCGATACCGTATTCGCACGTGCGGTGCATATCTTCGGTGCGGATTTGAATTTCGATGATATCCCCCGTAGGCGAAAGCACCGTGGTGTGAATGCTTTGGTACATATTGGCTTTAGGGGTGGCGATGTAATCGGTAAAAGTGCCGGCGATGGGTTTAAATACGCTGTGCACCAAGCCCAGTGCGCGGTAGCAGTCTTGCAGAGTTTTGGTAATGATACGCACGCCCAAAGAATCCTGTATTTCCGCAAAAGTGCAGTTGTGCTTTTGCATTTTGCGGTAAATGGAATAATAATTTTTGGCACGCGCCAAAATGCGGAAGTCCATATGTTCCGCCTGCAGGGCCGGTTCCAGCTGCTTTTTGAAAGCGTCCAGTGCGGCTTGCCTGTCCGCGGTGCGGGCTTCCACCTGGCTTTTGATGTCTTGGTATTCTGCGGGGTGCAGGTATTTAAAAGACAAGTCTTCCAAATCGGTTTTGATGGTGAACATCCCCAGCCGCTGGGCCAGCGGCGCATAGAGGGAAATGGTTTCGTAGGCTTTAAATTTTTGGCGTTCGGGCGGCATTACATCCATCGTGCGCATATTGTGGGTGCGGTCGGCGAGCTTGATTAAAATCACGCGTACGTCCTCGGCTACGGCGATGAGCATTTTGCGCCAGTTTTCCACGGTTTCTTCGTCCGTGGAGGAAAATTTTAAATCGCTGATTTTGGTTACGCCCTGCACCATATGGGCGACTTCTTTATTAAATTCCCGCCGTAAATCTTCCAGCGTGATGGAGGTATCTTCCACGGTGTCGTGCAGTAAACCCGCGCAGATAGTGTCGGCATCCAGGTTAAAGTCCATTAAGATGTTGGCTACGTGCTGGCAGTGGGTAAAATAGGGTTCGCCGCTTTCACGCTTTTGGTTGGCGTGGGCTTTTTCGGCAAAGTGATAGGCCTTCTCAATCAAAGAAGTGTCTTGATTGGGGTTATATTCTTTAAATTTATGCAGCAACGTTTGCAAATCCGGTGCGTCTGCCATAAGCTACTCGTGTTTTAAATCGTTTAAAATTTCCGCCGCCGCCCGTTTGGCGACTCCGGGTTCTCCCAAGCTGGCGCGCAGTTTTAACAATTCTTCGCGCATATGGGCCAGCTGGGGCGGATTTTGGAACATCGCCATCGTTTCGGCCGCCAGCGCGCGGGGGGTGGCTTCGTGCTGAATAAGTTCTTTCACCAACGCTTTTCCCGAGAGCAGGTTGACCAAGGAAATATACGGCACTTTAATTACCATTTTGGCAATCTGGTAGGTCGGCCAGAATAATTTATAGGCCACTACCATCGGAATGCCCAATAAGGCGTTTTCCAAGGTGGCCGTGCCGGAGCACGCCAGCAGGAAATCCATCTGCGAGCGGAGCTCATAATTTTTATCTTTTACCAAATGGAAATTGTCGTGCGGTTTTTCGCCGATTAAATTTAAAAACACCTGTTCATCGGCGTCCGGCAGCAAAAACATATAGGCCTGTGTGTGGGGAAATTCTTTTAATACTTGTTTAAACGCCTGGTAAAAAACGGGCGTTAAGCGTTTGATTTCGCCCATCCGGCTGCCGGGCAGCATTCCCAGCTTCCAGGCGTGGTTTTTACGGTCGGCGATGTGATAATCTTTGGGCTGTGGTGCGGGCAGCTGGTCCAACAGCGGGTTGCCCAAGAATACGGCGTTGCCGCCGAATTTTTTATGAAACTCCGGTTCAAACGGATAAATGGTAAACATCTTTTTGGTCAGTTCCGCCAACCGTTTGGCGCGGTACTGGCGGCTGGCCCACACTTGCGGCGTTACATAGTAATAAGCCGGAATGCTGCGGTGTTTGGCCATTCCTAAAATCTGGTGGTTAAAGCCGTAAAAATCCACCACAATCAGCGCGACGGGGTTTTGGGTTTCCATATAGTCGCGGATTTGGTTCATCAGGTTAATCCACAGCGGCATTTTTTTAAGCGGTTCAATGAACCCGCTGGCGCCTTTGCTGGCTAAATCGTACAGGAACACATCGCTCACGGCTTGGAGCTGTTTGCCGCCGATGGCGGTTACGCGCACGTCGGGGTCGGCTTCTTTCAAAGCGCGCACCAAACCCGCGGCGTGAATATCGCCGGATACGTCGCCCGCGACGAGCAAAATGTTTTTGGTAATCGGAGTGATGGTGGACATTATTTATCGTCTCCTTTCAGGTGCCCCAGTGTTTCGTCCAGCACGGCCTGTGCGGCGCGCGCTACGGAGCTGATGGCCTGGAACGGTTTGGGCGTATGCAGGTGGCCGGTTTTGGGAATGTCGAAGCGGTTCATTTTCTCGCAGATTTGCAACGCCAGGTCCAGCGCTTTGGTGCCTTTTTCGCCGCTGGGGGCGGGCGTTTTGGCCGTTTTGATGCAATCGATGAAATGTAAAATTTCGGCGGTAATGGGCAGCTGTTTTTCCACTTTGGGGTAGATGACGGTTACGTCGTTCATACTTTCGATGACCGGTTTTTCTTTGCGGTATGTTTTCACGCGGGCGTTCATAAAGTCCACGGAAACATATCCGTCCGGTTGGAACAAGTGCATAAACCGGGCGCGTTCAAAACTGGCGCGGCTGGCGGTTACGTCGGCCACGGCGCCGTTGGCAAAGTGCAGGCGTACGTTGGCGATATCTTCGTGCGGCGAAAAAACGCTGAGCCCCACCGCGTCTACGCTGATGACCTCGCTGGGAACAAGGGTATACAGTAAATCGATATCGTGTATCATCAGGTCCAGCACTACGCTGATGTTGGCCATACGCCCGTCGTAAGGCCCCTGGCGGGTGATGGTGATAAAACGGGGATCTTTGATGTATTTGACGGCTTCCACTACGGCCGGATTAAAGCGTTCTACGTGGCCCACTTGCAAAACAAGCCCGTGGCGTTTAGCGCATTGGATTAAATCGCGCGCTTCCTGCATCGTAACGGCAATCGGTTTTTCCACCAAGGTATGCACGCCGTGTTCCAAACAGTACATTCCAATTTGGTGGTGCAGCGGCGTGGGGGCGGCAACAATTACCGCATCCACCTGCGGCACGAGTTCTTCGGGCTTGGAATAAGGAGTGCAGTTGTATTCCCAGGCGAGTTTTTGGGCGCGCATTAAATCCGGGTCGCACACGCCCACCAGCGTGACGCCTTTCATCCCCGCCAGGGTGCGCGTATGGAACGTTCCAATTTTGCCGGCGCCGATGACGCCGAATTTGATAGGTTTGTCTTGGGCCATAAAAATCATCTCCGTTTTATCTATTATACCTAAATGTGCCGCGGTATTGGGCAAAAATCCTTCGCGTTCGTAAAAAGATTGACAGGGTTTTTAAGATTGGTATAATGTTTACATATGAGATATATGGAAAGAACACTCGTTCTAATTAAACCTGATGCCATTGAAAAACGCATCAGCGGTCTGATTTTGGACCGGTTAGATCACCTCGGCCTGCAAATGACCGGGGCTAAAGTGGTTTCGCTGACGGAAGAGTTGGCGCGCGCGCATTACAAAAATTTGGAAGGCAAACCCTTCTTGGAAGAAGTCATCCAGTATATGATGGGTGAATTTAACAATGTGCCGAACCACAAGATTTATGCATTCGTTTTCCAGGGCGAAAACGCCATCGCCAAAGTGCGCCAGGAAATCGGCAGCACCAACCCGGAAAAAGCCGCCCCGTGGACCATCCGCGGCAGCTTTGGCCGCTTTATCGGCGATGTAATGCAAAACTGCGTACACGCGTCCGGCTCGCCGGAAGATGCGGAAAAAGAAATCGCGCTCTGGTTTAAACCGGAAGAGGTTTTGGACCGCTAACATGTGGGGCCGTTTGTTTAAAAATACGGTGCTGGCCGTTTTACTGCTGGCAAGCGCATTGCCGCCCGTTTGGGCGGCGGAGGAACAGTCCGTTTCGCTTACGACGCAGGACGGATGGACCTTGGCGGCGCTGTACCTCCCGGCGCAAGACGGCCAGAAAACCGTCGTGCTGCTGCACGATTTGGGCAAAAATAAAGAAGAATTCAGCACCTTTAAAGCCAACCTTTCCCAGGAAGGAATTGGCTATTTGGCGTTGGATTTGCGCGGCTACGGGCAAAGCACCGGCAACGGCGAGGCTGCCTCGTTTGCCAAAGAAGGCGTAGACAACGAATTTAACAAAATGACGCGCGATGTGGACGCAGCTCTTTCGTTTTTAAAAAGCAAGGGCGTACCCGCGGAAGATACCGTTGTACTGGGGGCCGGCTTGGGTGCCAATGTGGCGGCGAAGAGTATGAGTTTCTCGCCGGATGTGGCGGCGGTGGCGCTGATCAGTCCGACGGCCAACAACCGCGATGTTCTTTCCATTCCGGCGATGCGGCTTTACAAAGGGGATATTTTAATTGCCGCCGGCGCGGCGGACAAAAAAGGCTTTTTAGAAGCCAGCGTCATCCGCAATGTGGCGTTTTTGAGTGCGGGGGAAGGAAAGGTTACCTTTTTGACCGCGTATGATTTAACTTCGCACGAGATGTTGGATAAGTATTTGCGGCCGGCGGTTATCCAGTGGCTTAAAACGCCACATAAGCCGGAAGTGCTGCCGGATGAACCTCCGGCTCCGGAACCGCTGCCGGTTGAAACGCAAAGTTTGTTTGTGGCTCCTTCGTCAACGGAGGAATCGCTGGTGCCGTCGGTATTGGAATAGCGTAACAGAAAAACCCGCTTGGGAGGCTTTCTATGAAACCTGCTCGCATTGTTTTTCCCGGTTTTTGGTTTGGCGAAAGCAACTTGCAAGACGCCGTGGAATTGGCGCGCCGCGGCGTGGGCGGGTTTTGCGTGTACGGCGGAACGGCCCAGCAAACGCGTGATTTTACCCTGCGGATGAATGAGGCGTCCCCCTATGGTCGTTTGCTTTTCTGCGCCGATATCGACGAAGATTTGAGCGAAATTATTACCGACGCGCCGCCCCTGCCTTCCAATTTTTCCTTGCAGCAGTTTTCTTCCCCGCAAGACGGCGCCTACCGCAAAGGCAATTTGCTGGCGCGGATGGCCCGCAGCGTGGGGTTGGACTGGGTGCTCGCCCCGGTAGTGGACTTGGGCTATACGTCGCCGGCTTTTTCCGATGTACCGCTTACCGTAACCCATTTGGCGGGGGATTTTATCGCTGGGCTTTCCAACGGCGGCGCGCTTAACTGCATTAAGTATTTCCCGGGTATTTCCGGGGTACTCAAAATGCTGGCCCAGCTGGAAGACGCCGAGTTCGTGCCGTATAAACATACGTTCCGCCGGGCAGATGCGATTATGCCTTCGGATATGATTTTTCCGAATATCGATAATGACACGCAGGCAATGCTGTCGGATAAAGTGATTAAAGAGTTGCTTAAAAAGCGGCTGAATTATAAAGGGTGCGTGATTAGCTTTCCGCTGTTTAAAGGGCGCTTGCGCTACGAAGAAGCCAGCGCCATTAAAATGCTGCACGCCGGGGTGGAAAATATCCTGGCGCCCAAAGACGCTTCCGGCGTGATTGACGCCATCGAGCGCGAAGCCGATAAAGGGCTTTGGATGGATGAAATTATCCGGGCAGTTTCCAACCACGAAATGCTGCTAAGCAAAGTGTTTGTTGGGCCGGAGCCGGACAGTATCCAAGATGCGTTTGAGGCCGCCAAGTCATTCTGTAAAAAATAAAGTTTTCTCTGTTAATGTTAGCCGCCCGGACCGGGCGGCTTTTTGTGGTTTTGCGGGGAGAAAATCCTGGGCATTGGGGCTGTGTTGTGCAAGGAGGCGAGATTTCTAAAGCAGTGTGCCTAAACTAGTCGTGCTAACGGGCAAAGGAAAGGGAGGCCAGCCGCTGGGTGCCCTTTTTCTGGCGCCAGAAAAAGGGCGAAAAAGAGCGCCGCCCCAGGGAGCCACAAAAATCACTTTCAAACGGGA
>CALUQD010000053.1 GCA_944322825.1 Candidatus Avelusimicrobium pullicaecorum | reverse complement strand
TCGCAGATTGACCGCATCATCTTGGTCGGCGGCCCGACCCGTATGCCGATCGTGCAGAAATACGTGGAAGACCTCGTGGGCAAGAAAATTGAACGCGGGATTGACCCGATGGAATGCGTGGCTATCGGTGCGGCTGTACAGGCCGGCATTTTGACGGGTGATGTAAAAGATGTGCTTTTGTTGGACGTTACGCCGTTGTCCTTGGGCTTGGAAACCTTGGGCGGTGTGTGCACACGCCTGATTGAACGCAACACCACCATCCCGGTGCGCAAGACGCAAATCTTCTCTACGGCGTCGGATAACCAGCCGGCGGTGACCATTAACGTCTTGCAGGGTGAACGCCCGATGGCCAAAGACAACGTGCCGCTGGGCAAATTCGATCTGGACGGCATTCCGCCAGCTCCGCGCGGCGTGCCGCAGATTGAAGTGACGTTTGATATTGATGCCAACGGTATCTTAAACGTATCCGCTAAGGACTTGGGCACCAATAAAGAACAGCACATTACCATCAGTTCTCCTAACAAGCTGAGCGATGCGGAAGTGGAAAAATTCGTAAAAGACGCGGAAAAATTCGCGGAAGAAGACAAAAAGCACAAAGAAGTCATTGAGGCCAAAAACCAGGGCGACAGCGTGCTCTACCAAACGGAAAAATCGCTGAAAGATTATGGCGACAAAGTGTCCCAGGACGACCGCTTGGCCATCGACCGCGCGCTGGGCGACCTGCGCGACGCCTTGAAAGGCGAAGATGTGGCGCGGATTAAATCCGCTACGGAAGCCGCCTTGCAGGCTGGCCAAAAACTGGGCGAAGCGATGTATAAAGACGCTCAGGCCAAACAGCAGGCCCAAGCGGGTGCGCAAGCCGGCGCCCAGCCGGGCCCGGACGCCTCGGCCCAGGCCGGAGCCGCGAACAACGGCGGCAAGGATGACGTCGTAGAAGCCGAAGTGGTGGATAAATAAGTTTGGGTGATAAATCCAAAAAGGGGCCGGTATATCCGGCCCCTTTTTTATGGTAAATATCCAGTATGGAGAATTGATAAACAAAGGGTTTACCTGATAGAATGATTGGCATTTTAGTGTCTGTTCCTATTCTTTGTTCCTCGCTTTTTAGCGGGGATTTTATTTTTAGGGAAGCTAATAAATCCGCCTAGCGGCAAGTATGTTAATAAATATCCGGGCTGTTTTTGAAAGGACCGTAGCGCTTTGCGTCCCGGGTCTGTTTTATAAAATGCTCCAACGCTTTTTTGTATAGTGCGGGGCGGTTCATCCGGCGGATGATATAATCCAGACGTATGCGCTGATAATGCGGGGGAAATGCGCAAAAGTGCTTCCAAACCAGCCTATCTTTTTTAAGCGCTTGTAACAGAAGGGGAGGAATCACAAACGTATTTGGGTTTAGATCAGGAAGTGTTTTTAACCCGGCAGGGGTCATTATTCCTTTGTTTAGTGCCAAACGGGCAAGATGTTTATTTAATTCACTCCAAGAACTGGCAGCGGAACGAGGAGTCCAGCGTTGACAGGAAAATGTTTCGTCAAACTTGCATCGCTGTCCGTCTATCCATCCGAAACAAATCGCTTCTTGCACGGCGTCAGCGTAGGCTATGCAGGGCAAATGGGTGTCTTTATGCGGATAGAGAAGCCAGACCTCTTTTTTATTTTGATGATTTTGGCTAAGCCATAAACGCCAGTCTTCTCTTGTATGGGGGTAAAACGTTTCCGTAATTGGAGGCATAGCAACATTATAATAAAACCGTTATGCCGGTGCAACAAACAGACAGATGTTTAATTTTCATAAAACTGGACTGCAATCCCGGGGATAAATAAGCCGAAGGATACATTAAAAAGAAAACGAGGCGTTGTCTTCTTTGTTCGACCCGCAAAACGCCCAATGAATGCCCCATATGGGTACGAAGACGTTTCTGGCCAGGGTGCATTTTTACTTTTGCACTCTTAAAAAGTAAAATAACTATATGCCCCAGTATTTTGCAGACATCAAAGAAACCGAATTTTTCCTGATGGACGCGGAAGCCCACCACGCCAGCGCGGTAGCCCGGCACAAAGAAGGGGACGAAATCCGCGTGTTTGACGGTACGGGCCGCCAGTATATGGCGCGCATAGACCGCGTGCAAAAAAAGTTCGTCCGCGGCACGCTGTTAAAACCGTGCCCGGTGCGCCGCCCGGCGTTGGAGCTGGAGCTCTTTTTTGCACCCAATTCCCGCACGGGGCTGGAAGAAGTGTTGGATAAAGGCACCCAACTGGGGGTGGCTGCTTTCTGCCCGATTGTTACGCAGCGCAGCGAATACGATGTGCTCAAAAAATGGGATGGAAAAAATGACCGCTGGCACCAAGTGATGGTGGCTGCCTGCAAGCAGTGCGATACACCGTTTATCCCGGCTATTTTGCCGCCCGTCAAATTTACGGAAGCCCTCCGGCAGGAAGAGCCTTCCCTCTTGGCCTACGAGGCCGAAGAAACCCACACCCTGGCCTGGGGACAGGAAAAACTCGGGCACCCCAAGCGCTTGCGCGTGTATGTGGGGCCGGCCGGCGGCTGGACGGACGAAGAGGTGGTTATCGCCGCGCAATACAGCGTCCTGCCGGTTACGCTGGGTGTAAACATTTTGCGTGCGGAAACGGCCTGCATTGCCGTAGCCGCCAAACTGTTATAATGACTACTTTTTTTATCAAAACGTTCGGTTGCCGCGTCAACCAGGTGGAAAGCCAAGCCCTGTGGGAGGAATTCCTGCGGCAGGGCTATGTGCCGGCGGACTCGTTTGAAACCGCCGATGTGTGCCTGCTCAATACCTGCACGGTCACGCACCAGGCCGATAAAGACGTGGAAAAGCAAATCCGCCAAATTTTGCGTCGCAACCCGCGGGCGCGCCTTGTGCTGACGGGCTGCTACGCCGCCGCACACGAAAAAATGGTGCGCGACAAATTCCCGCAGGCCGAAATCATCGGCAAATACGACTTGGGCAAAACCCTTTTTAACGTGCCGGACGTCTGCTGGACGGTCTCCGGGCACGAAGGCCACAGCCGCGCGTTTATCAAAATTCAGGACGGGTGCGATTGTTTTTGTTCGTATTGCATTGTGCCGTATGCCCGCCCGGTCAAACGCTCCAAGCCGCTGGCGGATGTGTTGCACGAAATTGAAGTGTTGCAGCAAAAGGGCTTTGCCGAAATCGTTTTGACCGGCATTAACATCGGCAACTACCTCTGCCCGCAAACGGGGACGGATTTGGCCGGTTTATGCGCCGCAATCGCCCGCCTGCCGGGTCGGTTCCGCGTGCGGTTTTCTTCCATAGAGCTGCAAACCGTCACGGATGGCATTATTGACCAAATGGCTTTGCGCCCGGACCGGTTTTGCAATTACTTCCATTTGCCCCTGCAAGCCGGATGTGACAAAATTTTAAAGGATATGCACCGCCATTACGATACGGCCGCCTATCGGGCGCGCGTGGAAGACCTGCGCCGCCGGGTGCCGCAAATCGGCATTTTTGCTGACGTTATCGCGGGCTTTCCTACCGAAACCGAGGCCGATTTTGAGGCTACCGCCGCGTTCATCCGCGAGGTCCGCCTGGCGGGATTGCACGTGTTTAGCTATTCGCCGCGCCCCGGCACCCCGGCGGCCGCACTCAAGCAGTTGCCGCACGAGGAAATCAAACGCCGCTCGGACGCGCTGCGCGCCCTGGATAAAGAGCTGCGCACGGCCTTTGCCGCGTCTTTGGTAGGCACGGAACAGGAAGTATTTATAGAGGAGCACAAAGCCGGCCTGCCGCACGGGATAACGTCCAATTTCCAGCAGGTCGTGCTGGAAGGCGCCTCCGGCGCCCACGGCCTGGTGCGCGCGGTGATTACGCGGGCCGAAGGCCCCCTGTGTATAGGGGAAATTAGCAGAAAAATTTAACTGTTTTAGCTTTAAAAATTTTTATAAAATAGATTACTATATTATTGTTTCTAAAAGGCCGCATATGAGGATTAAGTATACTAATGGCAATACCATGAAGATAAATGAAAAAAATCCTTTCGATGAGTATTTTACGAAACCAGAAATTTCAGCGAAACTTTATCGAAAGACTTGTGAAATTATTGCACAATATGAATCTTTATCTAAATATACTTGGTTAGAACCTAGTGTGGGCGAAGGATGTTTTTTTAGTGTTTTACCTAAAAAGAAAATAGGAGTAGATATTCGCCCCACGCGTTTTGATACTGTCCAATGTGACTATTTGGATTTTTCTCTGCCCAAAAAACCTTTAATTGTAATTGGAAATCCTCCCTTTGGACATCGGGGAGTGATGGCTTTAGAATTCATTAATCATTCTCAACAAGCGGATTTTGTGGCATTTATCCTTCCGATGTTTTTTCAAAGTTTGGGGAAAGGTTCTATTCGATACCGTGTTAAAAATTTCAATTTATTATATGAAGAAACCTTACCTAAAAATTCTTTTTATACGGCAGGAGGAAAGGAAAAAGACGTAAAGTGTTGTTTCCAAATTTGGAGTAAAAAATATAAACGCTTAACACAAGAGTTTAGTTGGTATAGACAAAAAGAAAAAGAAGAACCTTTTCAAAATCTTATTAGAGTTGTGACGGTTTCTTTGGCAAAAAATAGAGAATGTGGCAAAGAGTGGATTTTTGATAAAAAAGCAGATTTTTATCTTTCTTCTACTTTCTTTAAAGAGAATAATGTTGTTAAAGAATTTGAATCAGTAAAATACAAAAGCGGCATCGCCATTATTTATACCACGAAAAAAATAAAAGAAAAACAGCGATTAGATCGAATTTTTCGAAATGCAAACTGGACAAAATACTCCAGTTTAGCCACGAATGGTTGTCGGCATATTGGGAAATCTCATGTTTTTCAATTATTAACAGATGAGGGATTTAAAAATGAATATAAATAATTTGTTGAAAAAAATTATAGAAGAAAAGTACGAAGAATTAAGGCTGGGGGAACAAGAAACAGGGCTCTTATACAAAATTAAATATTTCGAAGGGAACGCCATAGGACAAATAGGCGAGTCTTTTATTAAACAACTTTTTTTACAAAACAATTTGCCCTTGGATGATAATAGAGATAATGTGCATGATGAGTATGATATCTTGTCTGCTGGGGCAAAAATAGAGATCAAAACAGCGCGGAAAGGAAGCAAAAACAAGACTTTTCAATTTAATGGGATTAATCCTAGCTATAACCATGATTATATTGTTTTATTGGGTTTAACTGTTGATAAAGCGTATTATAGAATTATTAGCGGACATTCTACGTATAATCATAAAAAAAGGAAATATTACATTAAAGTGGGATCTAAAGATAAACAATTGGTTGCTATGAATCCTGGAAATGCGGTGAATTATAAACTGACTTTAACTTTAACAGACTTGCTTCCGCTTGATTCTCTAAATCAAGATTTAATTTCTTTATTTAAAAAATGACATCGGATGATTGGGCTAAAATGTTACAATATCCTTAATGCCCCGCCTAAGGCAGGAAGTGCCAACATTTCCGCTTTGCAGGTTGGGCGGATTATTGGTATAATATACATATAATTTGTTCCTGATTCGTCATTAACAAGTTAGATTCTTTTTTAGGCAAGAGTAGATAAAACAATGGTAGCCAAAAAAAATCTGTGTGTTCTCATCCTGGCGGCCGGCAAAGGCACCCGGATGAAATCTCCCCTTCCCAAACCGCTGCACGTCGTTTGCGGAATCCCGATACTCGCACATATTTTAAAGGCGGCCCAAGCATTGGGTCCGGCCGCTATCGGCATTGTTGTCGGCCACGAGGCCGACACGGTGGTAAACGCCGTCAAAGCGGGGCTTGCCCAGTGGGGCATTACGGCCCCGGTGGTATTTGTAAACCAAACGGAATTATCCGGTTCTGCTTCGGCCGTCAAAGCCGCGGAACCGCTTTTGGAAAAATTTGAAACCGTCATGGTGTTAAACGGCGATACGCCGCTTTTGCAGGCGCAGACGCTGGCGCATATGGCCGACGTGTTTGAACATAACGAAGCCGGCGCCATGGTGCTGGGCGTAACGGTGCCGAACCCGTTTGGCTACGGGCGCATTATCCGCGCGGCGGACGGTTCGTTTGAAACCATTGTGGAAGAAGCCGACGCGGACGAAGAAACCAAAAAAATTGCCGAAATCAACAGCGGCATGTACATTTTTAATTCCAAAGCGCTGCAAACCGCGCTTTCCCAACTCACGCCGCAAGGCCCCAAGCACGAATACTATTTAACCGACACCCTGGCCCTTATCAACCAGATGAATCAGCCCGTATTGGTGCTGGCCGGTACGGATTACAAGCAGGCACTGGGCGTAAACAGCAAAGCGCAGCTGGCCGAGGCCGAGCAAATCATGCGCGACCGCGTAGCCGCCGAACTGATGGACGAAGGCGTTACGCTGGTGCGCCCGCATGAAGTGTATATAGACCCGGGGGTCAAAGTGGGGGTGGACACCAAAATCTGCCCCGGCTGCTACATCAGCGGCCATACGGTCATCGGCAAAAATTGCGAAATTGAAGGCAACGTCTACATCAAAGATTCCGTCATCGGCGACAACGTCACCATCAAAATGGGTACGTATATTGAAGAGTCGGAAGTGGAAGCCGGCTGCCAGCTGGGGCCGTACGCGCATTTGCGCCCGAAATCCGTTTTAAAAACGGGCGCCAAAGTGGGCAATTTTTCAGAAATTAAAAAATCCGTCATCGGGGAAGGTTCCAAAGTCAACCACTTAAGCTACATCGGCGATACGCAAATGGGCGCCGGGGTGAACGTGGGCGCCGGAACCATCACCTGCAACTATGACGGCAAAAACAAACACCAAACGGTCATTGGGGACCGCGTGTTTGTAGGGTCTAACGTGAATTTTGTAGCGCCGGTAACGGTGCACGAATATGCAAAAATCGGCGCAGGGTCA
>CALUQD010000052.1 GCA_944322825.1 Candidatus Avelusimicrobium pullicaecorum | reverse complement strand
TTCATAATGGCATTTGCGGCGTCATCATCCACTTTTTTATTTTTGATTTTAACGCGCAGTACGCTGCCGATGCGGCTGATGACTTCGTTGCGTCCTGCCGTGGGGATTAAACGGACTTTTATAATCATAAACCCTCCAAATTTTCAGCAAACAATTTGCTGCCTATTCTGGGCAGGGAAGACCCTTCTTCCACCGCCGTTTCAAAATCTTCGCTCATCCCCAGGGACAAATATCGTTCTTCCGTGGGGGAAAAATCCGCGTCAAACGCTTGTTTTACCGTTCTGAACAGCTGGCGCAGCTGCTCTTGCGGGGCGCCCTGCGGCGCAATGGCCATATAGCCGCATACTTTCAGCCCAGGTAAGTTTTTTAGTTGTGCCGCCAAGCGCCGTGCTTCTTCCAAGGGCAGGCCGGACTGGGTTTGCTTATCCGTCAGTTTCACCTGCACCAGCACCCGCAAGGTTTTGCCCGCCGGCACGGCTTTGGCTAACGTTTGCGCGGTCTGCAAATCGTCCAGCGAGTCTATAAAATCAAACAATTGCGCGGCTTTGGCAGCTTTATTTTTTTGCAAATGTCCGATGAAGTGTTTTACCGTGTGAAACGATGCAAAAACGGGGCTGGTCCAGCGCGCCTGGGCTTGCTGCACGCGGGATTCGCCCACGTGCTTGATGAGCCCTTTTTGTAAAAGAGTTAAAACATCTTGGTCTTGGGCGTACTTGGTGACGGCCAATAGGGTGATTTCCTGCGGATTGCGCCCGCTTTTGTGGCACGCGGCCGATAGGGCGGCCTGTACGGTTTGCACATTTTTAACGAGCGTTTCTTCCCGGTTCATAAAAAATCCCTTGACATATTATATCAAAATATACTTTAATTGACCAATTTTTTCCGCCCCTCCGCCGTAGACGCTTCCCCGCGCCGGCCAGATTTAATACAATATATCTATATGCAAAATGAAACCCGCCGCGGAATGATTATTATCGCTTTAGCCAACGGCCTTTTGCTGTTTGGCTATGGTCTTTCCTTGCCGTTTTTTACCATTTACCTCATCTCCCAGCGCGGGCTTTCTTCCGCAATGGCCGGGCTGGTGATTGCCCTGGCCGGCCTGTCGCGTTGCGTATCCAGCGGCATCAGCGGGGAACTGGCCGACGCGTTCGGCCGCAAAACCGTGATGATGTGGGGGTTATTCTCCCAGATTGCAGCGATGTTTGCGCTGGGGCTGTGTATTGAACTAAAAGTGCAGGTCGGCTGGATGCTGACGTGCTATTTTTTAACCACCTTCTTGGGGGCGTTTTTCCGCCCCGCTTCCAACGCGTGGGTGACGGACAACACAACCCCTAAAGACCGCATAGAAGCGTTTGGCATTATCCGCATCGGGCTCAACATCGGCTGGGCGCTGGGCCCCGCGGTGGGTGGTTTTTTGGTGCGCTATTCTTACAGTATGGCGTTTTATTTTACCGCGCTTCTGTATGCAGGGACAATTCTCTACTTGCAGTACCAAGTGCAGGATAACCACGTGCCCTGTAAATCCCGCAAGCCGAGTTTTGTGTCCACTTTGCTTTCCTTAAAAGATACCCGCCTGGCTAAAATTTGTTTTTATGTGGTGGTTATCACGGCGGTAAACTCGCAGCTGGTGGTGGGGCTTTCTATTCATTGCAAACAGTATTTGCATATGCCCGAGTATTATATCGGCTGGTTCTTTACCATTAACGGCTTAGTGGTGGTGTTCTTGCAATACTGGGCCACCAAACTGATGGCGAAAATGCGCCTCTCCTCCGCGATGTTTTTGGGCTGTGCCCTCTATGCGGTGGGGTTCGGGTCCGTCGGGTTTTTTGACAGTTTTGCTTTAATTGCCGTGGGCGTATTCCTGGCGGGGCTGGGCGAGCTGATCGTGTCGCCCGGTGAGCAGACGCTGGTGTCCAACATTGCTTCGCGCGAAACGCGCGGGCGGTATCTGGGGATGCTGATGGTGTTTTATAACTTGGGGTCGGCGGCGGGATTTTTCGGCGCGGGCGTGCTGAGCGATTATGTCGCCCCGCATTATTTGCCCGGCCCGTGGCTGATTGTCGGCGCGGCCGCGCTGCTGGCCGGCTGGGGGTTTTGGCGGATGCGCCGCAGCCTCACGGACACCGAGGACGGCAAAACCAATGTGCCGGTGCCGATTAAAAAAGATACAATCACTTTAAACTAACTATTAGGAGTGCTATTATGAGAGGAATCGTATTTGCCGTACTGACTTTGCTCGTAGGCGCGCTGTTGGGCCTGGGGCTTGAAAAATTGGCCTCGTTTCTGCCCGTGCAGCTGGACCAAGCCTTAACCCGCGTGTATACGATTGGCATCCACCCGCTGGCGCTGCGCGTGAGCATTTGCGGTGCGATTGGCTTGGTGCTGGGATACATCATCATTTCGAAATTCGTGCGGAAATAATATGCGCTTGGTGTTGGCTTCCAAATCCCCGCGGCGGATTGAACTGCTGAAAAGTTTGGGAATGAAATTCGAAATTATTCCCTCCCAAAACCCGGAACAGAGTGCCAAAAAACGCCCTGCTGCCCGCGTGACGGACCTGGCTGTGCAAAAAGCCTTTGACGTGGCCCGCAAATATCCGGGGGCGGTGGTTGTCGGCGCGGATACGCTGGTGTACTGCAAAGGGGAAATCATCGGCAAGCCCAAAGACAAGGCGGACGCTTTGCGGATTTTAAAAAAATTAAACGGTTCGTGGCAGTCGGTCTACACGGGCGTGTGCGTAATGCAATTAGACGGCCAAAAAATGCTGTTTGGCTACGATGTTTCCAAATGCAAAGCGCGTAAACTTTCCGGCGAAGAACTTGCCCATATGGCCGGCAAGCATATGGACAAAGCCGGCGCCTACGCCGTGCAGGACAACGACGATAAATTTATCGAACGCATCGTGGGCAGCCGCACCAACGTAGTGGGGTTCCCGGTGGAATTTTTCCAAAAATTATTCAAGGAGTTTTTAGCATTATGATTGAAACGGATTTAGTGATTATCGGCGCGGGCCCGGCCGGGTGCAGCGCGGCCATTTACGCGGTGCGCGCCGGGATTAAAACGGTTATTGCCGGGGGGGCGGCTCCCGGCGGGCAGCTGCTGCAAACGAGCGATATCGAAAATTACGCCGGCTTTGTGGACCCGGTGGGCGGTTTTGAACTGATGGACGCTATGCACAAACAGTGCAAGCGGCTGGGGGTGGAATTTACGTCGGATGAAATCGTCAAATTGGAAGGGGAAAAAACGCCCTTTACCTTAACGTGCGCGGACGGCAAACAATACAAGGCCGCCAGCGTGATTATCGCCACCGGCGCCAAGGCGCGCTGGCTGGGGCTTGCGGAAGAAGAAAAATTTAAAGGCCGCGGATTATCCGCCTGCGCCACGTGCGACGGGTTTTTTATGCGCGGCAAAAACGTGTGCATTGTGGGCGGCGGCAACACGGCGTTTGAGGACGCGCTGTTCCTGGCGCAGTTCTGCCCGCAGGTGTGCTTGATTCACCGCCGCGACGCCTTCCGCGCCGACCAAGTAACGGTGGAAAAAGCCAAAAATACCCCCAATATCAAATTGGTGCTAAACAATGTTCCTGTAAAAATTTTAGGTTCCGACGCCGTGGAAGGCGTACGCGTGAAGAACGTGCAAACCGGTGAGGAAAGCGATATCGCCTGCTCCGGCTTGTTTGTGGCGGTGGGCGCCGTGCCGCAGACGGAATTTTTGAAAGACTCGCTGGTGGCGCTGGCCGATAACGGCCTGGTGCTGGCCGATGAACGCACCCATACCACCATTGAGGGCATTTTCGCCGCCGGCGACTGTGCGGACAAACACTACCGCCAGGCCATTATTGCCGCCGGGTCGGGCGCTAAAGCCGGCATTGAGGCGGCCGCGTTTGTGAACTTACATCGCTAATGTATGTATCCCGGCGCGGCGGTGCCGCGCCGGGAATAATCCTTTTATTCCCTTGTCAGCCAATGTCCAGGGAGCTATAATAAAAAAGGGGAGGATGCTATATGCAAAAAGTACCATACAATTTTAATGCGCAGAAAAATTTGGAAATCCTTTCCAAAGGCGCTTTTTTAACGACGAAGTCCGGCAATAAAATCAACACGATGGTGATTGGCTGGGGGAATTTGGGCGTGATGTGGCGGCTGCCCATTTTTAGCGTGATGGTGCGCCAGAACCGCTTTACGTATGAGCTGATTGAAAAATCGCACGAGTTTACCGTTACGGTGCCGTATGTGGATTTACCGCAGGCCATTGCCATTTGCGGCGCGAAGTCGGGCCGGAATATGGACAAACTGGCCGCGGCCGGTTTAAAAACCCGCAAATCTTTGCAAATTGCCACGCCTGTGCTGGACGTGCCCGGTATGCATTTTGAATGTTCGGTGGTATATGCTCGGTTAATGGGGAAAGACAACCTAAATAAAGCGCTCGATGAGTTGTGGTATAACAAAGAAATCAACGATTACCATATGTTCTACTTCGGTGAGGTTTTGGAAAGCTATATCACCGAATAAACAGCGCTGGAATGATTTTAGAACCTCCCGCAAGGGAGGTTTTTTATTGGCTTTGGCAGTCGCTTGGGGAGGGCCACAATCCCTGCGGCTTAGGGGAGCGGCAGGTTTAAAAGAGGCTTTTGCTTCCAGCCGGTTTTATCAAAATGCCACCACTCGGTGCGGGTGTAGGTAAAACCGGCGGCGGTCATTATTTTTTTGAGCGTTTCGCGCCGGTTTAAGATATCGGGCGGCAAATCGTAAAAGTCCATATGGGCGCGGGTGGAAAAATTGTCAAAATCCGTGGGCATAGGAAGGGGATTCCCATCAAAATCGCACGGGGTCAAATCTACCGCCATCCCGCGGCTGTGGCGGGAGCCTTTTTTGGGCGGCGCCACATAGTTGGGGTTGGGCGCGGCGTCCCAAAGTTTTTGGTGGGCGTCCTGCGGGCGGTAGCAATCCCATAGGCAGAAGGTGAACGGTTCCTTTTGTTGGGCGGCCAGCTGGGCGGCTTTGGCAAGCGCGTGGGCGGCGTCCTGGTGCAGGTAGCAGCGGGGGGAAGCGTAAATTTTTTGGCCGGTAAAATTGTTTTGGGTGGCGTAGCGCAGGCGGACAAATACGTGTAAGCCCGGGTATTTTTCCACATCCACCAGCCCGGCTTGCTGCAGGCGTTCCTCGTCGGAGGAAGCCTTTTGGATGTGGGGGGTGGATTTCTTCGGCGTCAGCATAGCGGAAGGCGGTTCGGCCCAGGCAGGAGCCGCCCCGGCAAGAAACAACACGAAAACAACCCGCCAGCGGATAAACATACTTTAGTATAGCACTTTGCGCGTTGGCGAAGGGAGCAAAAATAAGTACAATACATCTATGGACGATAAAAATTTTAAAAGCGGTTTTGCCGTATTGGCCGGCCTTCCCAACGCCGGCAAATCCACGCTGCTTAATAATTTAGCCGGCGGGTTGTTATCCGCCGTAACCAACAAACCCCAAACAACGCGCCAAAACATTTTGGCCATTGCCGAGGGGGACCATTATCAAGTGGTGTTTGTGGATACGCCCGGCTTTTTAACGGCCAAGTACAAGCTCCAGCAGACGATGGTGGGCTGTGTGGACCGCGCCGTGCGTGAGGACGCGGATTTGGTCGTTTTTTTGGTGGACGCAACGGCCGACTACGCGCTGAACGCTAAGCTGGTGGAAAAATTAAAAACCGTTTATTGTCCCATTTTCTTAGCCATCAACAAAATTGATTTGGTTTCCGATACGGCCGCGCTGGACGCTTTGGAAGCGCGCGTAAAGGCCGATTTAAAAATAGAACAAATGTTCCGCATTTCGGCCGCCAACGGGATGGGCACGGACGCGTTAAAACAGGCCGTCATTGAGGCGATGCCCCACAGCCCGGCGTATTTCCCGCCCGGCCAGTGGACGGACCGCTGGGAACGTTTTTACGTGGCGGAATTTATCCGCGAGCAGATTTTCCAGCTGTACCAAAAGGAAGTACCGTACAGCACGTATGTGGAAATTGAAAAATTTACCGAAGATTTAGGCCCCAAAAATTACATCCGCGCCATCATTCACGTGGAGCGCGAAAGCCAAAAGCCGATTCTCATCGGCAAAGGCGGCAGTGCGATTGCCGAACTGAGAAAACGCGCCCAAAAACGCATAGAAGAATTTTTGGGCCGCAAATATCGGTTGGAGCTGAATGTGGTAGTGTCGCCCAACTGGCGCAACGATACGAAAATGCTGGAAGAATTTGGCTACATCGTGCGCGACGAAAAATAATCTTCTTGCCAAACAAGCTATTTAGCTGTAAGGGCTTTCTGCTTAGTGCAGGAGCCCTTTTTGTATACTGCGGCCGCGCGGAAACAGTGTGGCTCCACTAGGCGTGTTAGCGGGTATAGAGAGGGGAGCCCAGGCTCTGGGCCTTGACGGAAACGTACACGCTTTTGTTCCCTAATTGCGCTAGCACCGTATTTTGCAAGACCCTGTCCGAGGCAGAGTGCCTGCCCGCGGCCTGGAAGGCCGTTGCGTAAGGGCGCGACATTTCGGAAACAGTGTGGCCCCACTAATCGTGTTAACGGGTATAGAGTGGGGAACCCCGGCTCGGGGTGCCCTTTTTCTGGCGCCAGAAAAAGGGCGAAAAAGAGCGCCGGCCCAGGGCCCCATAAAAATCACTTCCCAGCGGGAAATTTTATAACTCGCGCGGTCCCCGCACTCAAACAATAAAATTTCTTTTCCGCTTGGAAGGCTTTTTATAGACGGGGCAAAAGGGCCGGATAAACGGCAACAGCAACGACAACGACATAAGCGGAAACAACTTCCTTTTTGAAACAGCGCGACATTTCAAAAACAGTGTGGCCCCACTAATCGTGCTAACGGACCTAGAGAGGGGAGGCCAGCCTCTGGCCCGGCTCGCCCCTTGCAGGAACATCCTCAACCAGTTGTTCCCTAATAGCGTAAGCACCGTATTTTGCAAGACCCTGTCCGAGGCAGAGTGCCTGCCCCCGGCAAGGGGGTTGATTTGTTTTTTTTTTTTGATAAATTTTGGCTATGAACAAAATTTATCAAAAAACCCACCCGGCGGGGAAAAACG
>CALUQD010000051.1 GCA_944322825.1 Candidatus Avelusimicrobium pullicaecorum | reverse complement strand
CGCACGCCGCGCCAGATATTGCCGCCGCCGAGCACGATGGTCAGCTCGCAGTTGCCGCAGCGGTAAGCGTCGGCAATTTCTACGGCGATTTCTTTTAACGCCTGCGGATTAATCCCGCGGTGTCCTTCGTTGATTAAAGCCTCACCGGATAATTTAAGCAGCACTCTTTTTTTAGGGTGGGCATTTGGTTGCTGGCAGCACGTTTCCATAGGGGGTCCTCTCTTGGAATGATATTTTTATTATTGTAGCACAAAACCGCTTGGCCCGCTACTGCGGCGGCTGGCTTCTTTTTATGCCGCTGACAATACTTGTGGAAATGTGTATCCAACAGCGTCAGCCTCCTAAAGGTTTCTTTCGCTGAACAACCGGGCTGGTGCTATATAATTCCGGCCCGCCGGCGGCATAAAAAGAAGCCCCTCGCGGGGAGGGGCTTTTAAAACTAGAAGCGAACGAAACGGACAACTTTCAATTCGCAGCCTTGATTCTTGGATTCTTCGGCCAGGTAGTCGGCAACGGTTTTTTTGTTGTCTTTAATGGTCGGCTGTTCCAAGAGGCAGTTTTCCTTGGCAAACTTTTTGACTTTGCCGGGCAGCATTTTTTCGATGGCTTCGGCCGGTTTGCCTTCGTTTAAAGCCTGGGTTTTATAGATGTCCAGCTCGCGGTCAATGACGGCCTGCGGGATATCTTTCGCGTCCACCCAGCCGCTCTGCATACCGACGGTGTGCATTGCTAAGCCGCGGGCGATTTCTTTTACTTGTTCGGCATTTTTGGCGTTGCCGGCAACAGCCAATTCCAAGATAGAGGCTTTTTTGTTGTCGGAGTGGACATAATAGGCCATTACACTGCCATCGGCGGGCGTCCAGTTATAGCCGCCTTTGAAGGTGGTGTTTTCGCCAAATTTGGGCGCTTGTTCGGTGATCATCGCTTTGATGTGTTCATCGTTGGCGTAATCCAAACCGGGGTGTTCCAATACATATTGGGCCAGGTCGTCGGCCAATTTGATGAAAGCATCGGTTTTGGCCACAAAGTCGGTTTCGCAGCCCAGGTAAATCATCGCGTAGTTTTTGCCGTCGGTCTTAACGGATACGCGGCCTTCTTTGGTGGCGCGGTCGGAACGTTTGGCCATATCCGCCAATCCTTTTTTGCGCAGGAATACGATGGCTTGTTCCATATCGTCTTTGCATTCCAGCAGGGCTTTTTTGCAGTCCATCAAGCCCGCGCCGGTTTTTTCTCTAAGCACTTTAATGTTTTCGGCTAAAGACATTTTTTTCTCCTGTATAGGGGTGTTAAATCTGAGGGGAAAGTTCCCGGCGGGGCCGGGAACTTTCACACAATCGTTATTTGGCTTCTTCGGCCGGAGCTTCTTCTTTGGCTTCGGCTTTTTCTTCCGTTTCAGCGGCGGCTTTCGCTTTGGCTTTTACGGTTTTTTTGGCTTTGGAAGCAGCCGGTTTTTTAGCGGTCGTTTTCTTTTTTGCGGCCGGTTTTTTGGGTTCTTCGGCTTTTTCTTCCGCCGGGGCGGCCGGGGCTTCTTCCGGGGCCGCTTCTTGGGCGGGTTCTTCCGCTTTCACCGTTTCTTCCACGACGACTTCGGCGGCGGGTTCGGCTTTTTCGGCCGCGAGCATCGCGGATTCAAAGGCCTGGGCCATCACCGGGTTTTCGGCGGGTTGATTTTCGGCGGTTTTGACGGCTTCCAGCTCGGCTTTGCCTTCCAAAATGGAATCGGCAATCGCACTGCAGAACAATTTGATGGAGCGGGCGGCGTCGTCGTTACCGGGTATCGGTACACTGATCATATCCGGGTCGGCGTTGGTATCGCACACGGCTACCACCGGGATGCCCAACGCGTGGGATTCGCGCACGGCGCCGGCGGTATCCACCGGGTCAATCACAAAAACCACGTCCGGCAACACTTTCATTTCGCGGATTCCGCCCAGCAGTTTCTGCAAGCGGTTCATTTCTTTGGTCAAGCGGCTGGCTTCTTTTTTAGAAATGGCTTTAAACACTCCGGAAGATTCCCATTTTTCCAATTCGTTGAGTCTTTCAACGGATTTTTTAACAGTTTGGAAGTTGGTCAGCGTTCCGCCGAGCCATTTTTCGTGGATGCAGTACGCACCGCAGCGGGCGGCTTCGGTCTGGATAGCTTCCTGGGCTTGTTTTTTGGTGCCGACGAACAAAAATTTGGAGCCTTTTTTGCTTTCTTCTTTAATAAAAGCGCAGGCTTTTTTAAGTTCTTTGGCGGTTTTTTGTAAGTCTAAGATATGGACGCCGTTTCTTTCTCCGAAGATAAAGCGGCCCATTTTGGGGTTCCAGCGGGAAGTTTGGTGCCCAAAGTGCACGCCGGCTTCCAGCATGGCTTTCATCGATACATTGCTCATTGTTTTCTCCTGTGGCCTGCGCCTAAATTAGGGAAGGGGTTTCCCCGGTGGCGTTGGCCTGGGGTGTCGTCGGGACTGGCTTTGATTTACGAACTGGTTTCGCTATCCCGCTCATAATACACCTTAGTGCTATTATAGCATAAAAAAACGGCTAAGCCAACCGCTCAGCCATTCCTGCGTATACTGATATGTATAGTATAGCTTTTTAATGTAAGCCCGTGTGCATTTATAAAAAACCGCGGGGGTGGCCCCGCGGTTTAAAACGAAACCGTTTTTTAGAAACGTCCGTTGACAAGCACCATCGCCGGGAACCAGCCGTTTTCGGCAATGTTCAACAGGCCAATCTGCAAGCCTTCGATGGTTTTGGCATAGTTGACAAAACCCAGCTGCAAGCCGTTCATATATTCGGCTTGGTTGAAGAAACCCCACTGCAAGCCAGTGGCGCTGTGGATAGACAAGTTGACTAAACCCAATTGGGCGCCGATGAGGTCATCGCTTTTGGACAGCAAGCCCAGCTGCGCGCCTTTTACCTGGTTGGCCAGGTTGATAATCCACGCCATGCTCAGGCCGTTCATTTCATATTCGGTTTGGGCAAACAGGAAATCAAACTGAACCCCGGACAATGTGGCCGTTTTGGAACCGATACCCAAGTCGAGCCCTTTGATGTCGTGGATATTATTGGGAGCGGCAATCGCCATATCGTCCCACAAAGAGAGTTTTACAACTCCCGTATCCGCCGAAGCGGGCAGTACCGCTGCAACGAGTAGCGCTGCTAAAACAGCTAGTTTTTTCATATATGCTTTTTCCTCCATTGTCTTGCAAATATGCTTTGGATGTTTTTTATTGTAGCAATTTAATCTGCTTTTTTCATACAAAAATAAGATTAGAAAGTGCTAAAATAATCATAAGAGGTGACCTATGAAAATAAACTTGGTTTCTTTTAACCCCTTGGCGGCCGACGTTGCTGGAAATATGGCACTGGTGCGCCAGCTGCTGCGTGCGCCGGCGCCGAAAGCGGATTTGCTCGTTTTGCCGGAAGCCGCCCTTTGCGGATGCCCGTTATATGATTTGTTTGATGATAAAAGCCTGCTTGCCCAAAATGCGGCGGCGCTGAAAGAATTAACCAAAGAAACCAAGGAAACGGCCGTCGTACTGGGGTATATGGACCGCCAGAACGGCGAAAGCGTGAGCGCGGCGGCGTATATATATAAAGGAAAAGTTACCAAAATTTTTGATACGCAGACGATTGCTTTAAATGGCAAACAAATTCAAATTGCCCTGGGCGCCCCGGACGAAATTCAGCCGGACCCGGACGCCGATATAGCGCTTTATCTGACGGCGCGCCCGTATTTAAAAGGGAATATCGCCCCGCGTTTGGAAACGTTTAAAAAGACGGCCAAAAAATATGCCGTATCGATGGCCTTGTGCAACTTGTTGGGCGGCGGGGATGGAATGATTTTTGACGGTTTAATCGCCGCGGCGGACAAAAAAGGCACCCTCGTGCTGTTAGGGGAACCTTTCCGCGAACAAGTGCTGACGCTGGATACGGAGGAAAAATATACGCCCGTTGCGTATAAAAAGCCCGTGCCGGAAGAACTCATCGACGCGTTGGCTTTTGGCTTGCGCGATTACGTGCACAAAAGCGGGATGGATAAAGTGGTGTTTGGGTTAAGCGGCGGGATAGACTCGGCCTTTACCGCGGCCCTGGCCGCCAAAGCCTTGGGGGGAGAAAGCGTCTACTGTGTATCGCTTCCGTCGTACTGCACCAGCGATTTAAGCAAAACATTGGCCGGCCAGCTGGCGCGGCGTTTGGGCGTAAATTTGGAAGAAGTGGGCGTAGTGCCGGCTTTGGCCAGCGTCAAAGAAGCGATGTCGCATATCGTATCGCACCCGAAAGACGCCACCGAGCAGGAACTCCAGTCCCGTTTGCGCACCACCATTTTGGGCGCGCTTGCGAGCGAATACAAGGCAATGCTCATTTCCACCGACGACAAAAGCGAATGCGCCGTGGGGTCCTTTGTGCTGTACGGGGATGCCGGCGGCAGCTTGCAGCCGATTGGCGATTTGTACAAAAGTGAAATTTATGAGTTGGCAGAATACCTCAATAAACAAGGCGAAGTCATCCCGCGCGGCATTATTGAACGCGCGCCGACTTCGGAACTGAGCCCTAACCAAAAAGACGAGGACCACCTCCCGCCATATAACGTGCTGGATAAAATCCTGCACGCTTACCTGGAAGACGGTTTACCCGCGGCGGATATCGCCAAAAAGTGCCGCGTAAAAGCGGCCGTGGTGCAGGATGTTTTGTCCCGCGTCAACCAGGCCGATTTGAAACGCCGCCAAACGGCGCCGGCTTTGCAAGTGAGCGAGCATCCGTTTGCGTCTGTTTTGCGGCCGATTATCAAAAAGATTAATTTATAATCTATGTGCCGTTGGATTGTTTTTTTCGTGCCGTTTTTGTTTGCGCTTTCCGCGCACGGGGCCGATACGCTGTTTTTGGGCCCGACGCATTTGCGCATAGACGAAAACGGCGATTTTGCCCCGGCGGAAAAAACTTCATCCGCCGAACCGTTTGATAATTTATGGGCGTACCGCGTCCTCCCAGCCGATAAAAAATTAACCGGCAAAGGTGTAAAAATTGCGGTGGCGGACAGCGGCGTTTCGCCCCACCTGGAACTAAACGGCAAGCAAATCATCGGGCAGGATTTTACGCTTTCGGGCTCCTTGGCCGATACCAAAAACCACGGCACGGGCGTGGCCGCCATTATCGGGGCGCGCGGCGTACGGTTTACGGGCGCGGCGCCGGAAGCGAGTATTTGGGTGTATAAAATTGATGACGGCAGCCGTTTAATCTCCCCGCAAGTGGTTGCAAATGCTTTAAATACCATTCTTTCTTATAACGAAAAAAATCCCAACGATAAAATCACCGTTATTAACCTAAGCTATGGCGTGTCGGGCGGCGGGCATATACCGCTGACCAACGCCATCAACCGCGCGCACGATTCCGGCGTGACGGTGGTGGTGCCAGCCGGGAATTTTGGGTATCCGGGGGTGTTTTATCCGGCCAATTTATCAACGGTGCTGGCCGTGAGCGCGCTGGGAGCGGACGGCGTGCACTTGTATGGAAATTCCGCCTACGGGCCGGAAGTGGATTTTACCGCCCCCGGGGACCGTGTATATACCGCTTCTTCCGACGGAGGCTATACGCTGATGAGCGGCACTTCGGCCGCGGCGGCGTTTGTGACGGCCGCGGCGGCGTTAGCCGTGGAGGGGTTAACCCAAAAATTAGGCCGCTATCCTACGCCCGAAGAAGTGAAAAACGCGCTGAAAGCGTCCGCCGTTAAAGTGCCCGGCCTGCCGGATATCGCCCAAGGCAACGGCCTTATCGATATCGCCAAACTGGAACAACAAGTAGGTGGAGCCAAATGACTGCTGTCCGCAAAAAACCACGCAAAATTATTCGCCAAAAACTCTTCAATTTAACCAGCCCCATCTTTGTGGAAACGTTGCTGATTATGCTTACCGGCGCGGTGGACGTGTTTATGCTCAGCCGCTATTCCGACGAAACCGTCGCCGCCGGCGGCGTGGTGAACCAGCTGTTAAACCTGGTGTTTATTTTGTACGGCATCACCACGCTGGGTACTTCCGTGCTGTGCGCGCAGTATTTGGGCGCGCGGCAGAAAAAGAACGTGGCGCAGGTGATCGGCGTATCGCTGTTGGCCAATTTGCTGATGGGGCTGGCGGTCAGCGCGGGGCTGTTTTTCTTTGCGCAGCCGTCTTTAAAACTGATGGGCCTGGACGAGAATTTAATCGGGTACGGCGTATCGTATATGAAGATAGTCGGCGGGTTTTCGTTCCTGCAGGCGCTTTCGA
Source organism: Candidatus Avelusimicrobium pullicaecorum (assembly GCA_944322825.1). Taxonomy (GTDB): domain Bacteria; phylum Elusimicrobiota; class Elusimicrobia; order Elusimicrobiales; family Elusimicrobiaceae; genus Avelusimicrobium; species Avelusimicrobium pullicaecorum. The sequence continues at coordinate 1,038 of CALUQD010000051.1, read as the reverse complement.
TGACGCTTTCCGCCATTTTGCGAAGCCACAACAAAGCCTACTACCCAATGTTTGTTACTTTGCTGATTAACATTGTCAATGTAGTGGGGAACTATTTCCTTATTTTTGGCCATTTCGGCGCGCCGCGTTTGGGTATTACGGGGGCCGGTATTTCCACCTCGGCCAGCCGGTTGATAGCGGTGGGCCTGTTATCTTATTTGTTGTTTACAAAAGTAACGCCGTTCCCGGCGCTGAAACTTTTTAAGCCGTTCCCGTGGGACAAAATCAAAAACTTGCTGATTATCGGCCTGCCGGCGGCGGGGGAACAAGTATCGTATAACTTTTCGCAGGTGCTTATTACATACTTTTCCGTGATGCTCGGTACGGCCGCGCTGACGGCGCGTACATATGCAATGAGTATTGTGATGTTTTCGTATGTGTTTTCGATCGCCATTGGGCAGGGAGCGGCGATTTCGATTGGCCATTTGATTGGCGAGGAGCGCGACAATGCGGCTTTTTCGGTGGAAAAATATTCCATCAAATTGGCTATGCTGGTGACGGTATGCATTTCTATTTTGACGGCGCTCATCGGCACGGATATTTTTAAAATGCTTTCTTCTAACCCGGAGGTTATTTCCATTGGAGCCACGGTGCTGTATATTGATGTCTTGCTGGAAATTGGCCGCGCTGTCAACATTACGTCGGTCAACTCGCTTAATGCGGCGGGGGACGTAATGTACCCGTTTATCACAGGCGTGATTGTGATGTGGGGGGTAGCCACCTTGCTGGCCTATGTGTTGGGCATCTGGTGGAGCTGGGGATTAAACGGCATATGGCTGGCAATGGCGCTGGACGAAAATATCCGCGCCGCCGTGTTTGAACGCCGCTGGAAAAGCCGCAAGTGGGAAAACAAAAGTTTCGCCCATCGCCGCGCCTGACGGAAAAGGCGGTTATTTGCTAAAATAAACATATGACAGAAAATTCGTTTTACCGGGAGTATGACGTCCCGCAGGATTTACAATTTAAAACGGCCGATATTATCCGCATGGGCGGGCTGGA
>CALUQD010000050.1 GCA_944322825.1 Candidatus Avelusimicrobium pullicaecorum | reverse complement strand
ACCGATGTACGGCCTCCGCGCGGGAACTATGCTCGCAAAAAGAGAAATATCTTTCGTTGGTCCGCTCTGTCACGGTTGGCAAAATTTCCTCCGCCAGGGAAACTGACCTTTTGGCGGATTTTCACAATCAAACCGTTTATAAATCCAACGCTTCGCCGTCCTGCGGCAAAACAACAGACGCTCCTGGACATAGAGCCTTTAACCGGGCGGGAGCTTGCGTATGGATTGGAATAACCCGCTGCGGAGAGAGAGCCGCAATCACCCGCTGTAAATCGCCCGGGGCGGCGTGCCCGCTGGTATGCAAAGGCGCCCAGCGGGGGGTAAGCGCCAAGAAAGACGCAAGCGAACTACCCGGGCGGGTGCGGTAGCCGTCCCAAAGTGAATAAAGCAACAGGCTTTTGTCCGCGTCAAATCGGCGGATAATTTCCCGGAATTTACGGTTATCCCGCACCATCATTACAAATCCCCTTTGGCTAAAACGTTCCTCCAAACGGGGGGTGTACACAACGGCTTTGATATCCCGGTACAGGGGCGAAAAGGCACCCCACTGTTGTTGGATAAGCCGGAGTAGGCGATATTGGTAAGCGTCGCATATAAAATACTTGCCGCGCGGAACCGCTTTGGAAAACGCGCAAATGCGTTCCACATTGCTCGCAGCCGCCAGCACAAACACATACTTGTACCGCTTCAAATACGCCCGAAGCTGCTGCTGAAGGATGCGCTCCGCCACAGGCCAAGCGGCAGGGCGGTCCAAAGCGGTGCCTTCTATAATCAGCGCGTCCAAGCGGCCGGAAAGCCGTTTCAGCCATTTGCACACCCCTTTGCCGCGGAAGCCGTGCAGTCTGAAATCACCCGTATGCAGGATGCGTTTCCCGCCGGATTCCAACAGGAACATATAACTGTCGCAAGCCGAATGATCCGTCAAAACGGGCGTAATGGCAATATCCCCGATATAAAACCGCTTGCCCGGCGTAAAAGTGTGTGCGGCGGCAATCCGTTTTTTTAAAACATTCTCGCCGGGCGGAAGCGTCAGCAGCAGCATTTGCTTGGCCAATGCGCCCATATATAAGGCGATACCAGGGCGGACATTTTTTAATTGGCCGATATGATCGGCATGGTGATGGGTGAAAAGCACGCCGTCGCAGCGGCCGTTTGCGTCGGTCACTCCGGGAATGGAAAGCGGCTTGGGCGTAAAATTTTCCGTCAATCCCAATTCTTCGCCCATATCCACGAGCAAACGGGTGGACGATGTGCGAATTTCCGTCGCCACACCGCCTATTTGATGCGTCCCGCGGTGAACTATAATTTGCATATGCGGTAAGTATTGGCTCCCGCCTCTTTCAGATGGAACACGGCAATATCGGCCTTTTTTAACAAGGCCAATAATTCCGCCGGAGCGGTGTCATATTCCAACTGTTGGGGAGAGGGAAGGCCATCGTCGGGGTTTTTTTCAAAAAAGAGAAGCGCTTTTTGAAACTTGTCCGGCGGATACCCCAAGGTATACGTCAAAATTTCGGCCGCCATACGCAGCAATCTTTCGGGCGTTTTCCGACGATAGGGCTTCACTTCTGCGGCATAGAGCGTCTCGCCCCGGCGCAGGATTAAATCTATTTCGCCAATTCCTTTGCCTGCGCAACCGGCGGGAACTTCGTAATCCACCACCTGATACTCGCCGACAATTTGAAAACGCGCCCGAAACGCACACTGCGTACAATTTTTTTGGCAGTCTTTCCGGTTGAAATAGTACATACAGCGGCATAACCGCTTTTCCGTAATTCTGGGAGTCTTACACCCTACACAAACGCTATGCTGCCCTACGCCTCGGTAGGTTCCGTGATAAAGGGCTGTTTGTTCTGTTCCCAGCAACAGTTTTTTGAGAGTGTCGGGGCGGCCTTTGGCTAACTCATATGAAAGTTCCGCGATCAGCTGTAATTCCTCGGTTTTGGTGAGGTTGTCTTTAAACAGTTTTTCCGAGAGAGATGAACGCATCCTAAAAACTCCTTGGCGAGTTGATTTAAAAGGCTAGATACAGTTTACTAACTCACAGCCTAAAAATCAACGCTAGGCCCAGTATATTCAAAAAGTCAAGGCACCGAACCGGGGCGCGCCCCTTTCCTTTGCCCGTTAACACGATTAATTGGACCACTTTATTTGGGAAATGCCGCGCTCTTGCGCAAACCGATGTACGGCCACCTGGACCGAAGAAGCATTGTTCTATTGTAACTTATCGGTGCTAGCGGCTCGTCGTCTACCTCGTTTGCACCACGCGGAAAATCCACAAGCGTCGGGCTACAACCGGCCGGACTTTTCCAACAATTTCTGCACCAAACGGGATACCGCGTATTTTTTTAGGTCCCGGTCGGGCACGGAAATAAATCCTTTCGGAACAGGAGCCGAAGAGAGGAGGATAATTTCGGACAAATCGGCGTAAATCACCCGGTGGGAAAGCACGTGTTTGACGGGCGGAATTTTTAAAACCGCTTTTTTGCGCCCAAACCAAACGCGGTATTCGGGGGCCGTAAAATAATCGTCGGCCGCCGCTTTGGTTTCCAGCAGGGGCGGCTCGTACAAATTTTGCCACACGTCGCCCGCGCCGCGTTTGTGCAGCCACGTATTCGGCCCTTGTTTTACATATATATAGTGAAAATAGCGGTTGGAAATTTTAGTTTTCTGCGCTTTGACCGGCAATTCTTCCACGCGCCCATCGGCCAACGCCCGGCAGCGCGAAGACAGCGGGCAGACCAAACATTGGGGCGCGGACGGTGTGCAGACGGTGGCGCCAAAATCCATAATCGCCTGATTATAATCGCCGGGACGCTTTTTATCGAGCAATTCTTGCGCCAAAGCGGCAAATTGTTTTTTACCGGCGGGGGAATCTATCGGCGTATCTATGCCAAACACGCGCGAAAGCACCCGGTACACATTCCCATCCACCACGGCATAGGGCATATCATACGCAATCGAGCAAATAGCCGCCGCCGTGTAATCGCCCACCCCTTTTAAAGCGCGCACGCCTTCATAGGTGCGGGGGAAACTTCCCTTCATACTTTTGGCCGCCGCGTGCAGGTTACGCGCACGGGAGTAGTATCCAAGCCCTTGCCAGTATTTGAGCACTTCATCTTCCGGTGCATCCGCCAGCGCGCGGGGGGTGGGGAAACGCTCCGAAAAACGCATATAATAGGAAAGCCCCTGCGCCACGCGGGTTTGCTGCAAGATAATTTCGGACAGCCAGATTAAATACGGGTCCTTCGTCTGCCGCCAGGGCAAATCCCGCTTGTTTTGGTCGTACCAGGAAAGTAAAACGGAAGAAAAAGGTTTCATAAGATAGTTTATTGTACAATTTTCGCCCCTTCCCACAAAACTCCCCGGGTTCGCTTATTTTTAACGAAGCACTCGCTTGATTTGTCTGCTCGTCCGGCTGTTGCCATTCCCTGGGAAAAAACGACACTTGCCCTCTCGCCGAAGATTTGTTTGCTCGTCCGGCTATTCCCGTTCCCTGGGGGAAAAGTGACGCTTGCCCGCTCGCCTATTCCCGTTCCCTGGCCGCTTGCAAAAAGTGCGTTTTTGTGTGACGGTTTTCATCGCTATTCCCTGGCCGAACCGGGGTTTTGTGGGAGAGGAATTTATAGGAAACTCGCGCGGATTCCAGCCGCGCGGGTCCTGGAAACAATTAAAAGAGCAAGACACCCCGGCGGCAAGACATTTCCCTCATCCTGCCAGGAACCCAACGCTCCGGGGAACGCGGGGGGATATTTTTCCTTGGCGGCCCAAACAACCCAAACGCGCAAGGCACCCCGGCGGCAAGACATTTCCCTCGGCCGCCCGGGGCCCAACGGCCCGGGGAACGCTGGGGAGATACTTTTCCTTGGTCTGCCCGGGGCCCAACGGCCCGGGGAACGCGGGAGATTCTTTTCCTTGGCGGCCCAAACAGCCCAAGCGCGAAAGACACCCGACGAAAAAATATTTTCCCTGGTCTGCCCGGGGCCCAACGGCCCGGGGAACGCGGGGGATGCTTTTCCTTGGCGGTCCAAACAGCCCAAACGCGCAAGGCACCCCGGCGGCAAGACATTTTCCTCATCCTGCCAGGAACCCAACGGTCCGGGGAACGCGGGGGGATGCTTTTCCTTGGCGGCCCAAACAACCCAAACGCGCAAGGCACCCCGGCAGCAAGAAGAAAGCCGCAGAAGATGTTTCTAAAAGCAAATATAAAAACGTGGGGGCCACTGCCTATATAAGCGCCGTCCCCTGCTTTGCACAAAAAGCGCTTATCCGGCTGGCCAAATTTTTTCCCGCACCCCAACATACGCACCCTGCTGGCCGGCGGGGTATTTATGCTATGCCTTAAAACGGTTTGGGGGGATAGCGATATACCCCTAAACGCAAATTAAAGAAATTCGCAACAACAGCAAAATCGGCTCCGTTTTTGCGTTTTGCAAAATCGCCTGTCATTTTGTTTTTTTCGTATGCTTTTAACCGCACAAAAAGAACGGTGTTGCCCACTCGCAAATTTTTATCTTTTTTTGCATTTTTTGCTTTCACCAATTTAGCCTGCATTTTTGTTTTTTAGTTTATAAACTCGACTCATTATTTAGTCCGGTCTGGGAATAAAAATTTAAGTCAAAGACATATATGAGATTTTTTAATGCCAATTCTTTGCTAAAAATCTTATAAATAGGATTATCTTTTACGCGTCATTTTTTAATTCTACCGTCTGAGAATACAGGTTATGAACACTTTATGACATATATATGGCATAAAAACACAACCCATTGACATATGTCACAGAAATAGTTATTATATGTCATACCCAGGGGAAAACTCCGGTGGATAACTTCCCAGCGCGGGGGTAAAAATATGAGCGTCAATGAAAATGATAAAAATTTTAAAATTCGTTTCCGTTTCCCCAATGGGGAGGAGTTCGAAGCGGAAGGAAACCGGGATTTTATTGAACAACAGCGCAATTATTTTCTCGCCTTGATTGGCAAACGCAGTCCGGCGTCCGTAATTTCGCTGGAGCCGGCCGCCCAACGCAGCAGAACGCTAGCCCCCGCCGCACCCAAACCGGCAGATTTGGGGGCCGCCGCATCCGCGCCACGGGCCGATTTATCCCTACCGTGGCCCAACTTATCCCTGCCGCCGGCCCAAAGAGGCGCTTCGGCCGAATCAGCCGCTTTTCCCGCTTTGCGCCTGTGGGAGCGGATTTTGAAAGAGGACGGGGAGATTGTTGTCCTGCGTAAAAAAATGCGTCTTAGCCCGAACGAAGGCGCACTGTTGCTGCTTGCCGGAGCACGGGTGCTGCTCAAACAACCCGCTTGCAGCGCCTTGAACCTTTCCCGCGCCTTAAAAAAGTCCGGCTTCGACGAAGTCCGCCTGGACCGATTGCTGGCCCCGGATATCAAAAACGGACATATCACCTCGGACGGTAGCAAGCGCAGCCGAATGTATCGGCTGACGAACGAAGGCTTCGCCCGCTCGTTTGTGCTGGCGGAAAAGCTGGGATCCGAAACATTGTAACCGAACCCGCAGGGGATTTGGATCAGCGGGAAACCCACCGCAAATTTGGATCGCGGGAAATTTTTATTCCGTAAGCGTAACGCCTGCGGACAACTGCCCTATAACCAGGGGAGGGAAAACTCCTTTGCAGAGTTTGCGGAACCTGAACTTCCGCTATGGAACGCCCACCCAGGACGCCCCGGCCAATTGGAAACTGCCGTCAACAGAAAACGCTCCACCCGACGACAGAGAATGCCCCAGCCAGCGGGGAAACTTCCGCCAACAGAAAATGCTCTGCTCGACGATAGAGAATGTCCCGCCCAACGACGATAGCCCCGGGAACCTTGTTTCAATATCGCCGAACCAACGGCCGCCCGAGAGGGAAAAGCCTGGGAGCCCGGAAGGGATCGCCCTCCTCTGCCGAACCGCCGGCCAAAGCACGTACAATTTACCCGGACCGGCGGGGGGACCTTAAGAACATTAGAGAACTTTTCAACCCCTGCCCCAAAGCTCCACCCAGCCCGGCGGAGCCAAACCGAGCACTGGAGGTAAATCCAAAATTTCACCCCAAACCGACGACCGCTTAGCCGAGGGATTAAACAAGCTCCCCGGAAGGGCCGCCCTAAACGCTACCGCCAAGTCCACTCTATCCGACGGGAGGACTGGAAGGGATCACCTTAAAACTTTACTGCCGAACCGCCGGCCGACCGGCAGGGGGGCATGGCAATCCGGGAGCCCTAAAGGCCAACCGCTAAAACTCTACGGCCGAACCCCGCGCGATTTGCCCAGCTCGGCGAGGGGAAAGCCCAAAAAGTTTGCCGTAAAACATCATTAAGTTCGGCGGGAAACTCCGGCTCGCCCAGAGAAGACAAAAACCTGGCACGGCGGCGCCCCTAACAGCAGGCCGCCTCAGCCCAAAAACAAGCTGATTTAGCAACCAATCCCAACAGGGGGAGGGAAAAAACATCCAACACTGATGCGCTTTCCCACTGTAATCACTAAATTTCAAAAAGGAGTCGCCCAGCTTTTTTATCAACCAAAAGGCCAAAGCCTATGACAAACTGCCATTTTAAATGTTAGAAACTAGGGCAAAAATAGGTTTTTATAAGATTTTTCCTATACTATAAACGATAAAAACAAAAAATTCATACAAAAAATTTATCCTTATTTTTTAAGTATTTTTATTTTTATATATATTTTTTATTTTTTCTCCCATTTTTACCAGCTTTTCCGCATTAAAAGGATAAAAACATCTTTTTAATTAAATTTTTCTCTTTTACTAAATACCACAAAACAGGTTATAAACAGCCAGGCCATAATCTGGCATAAATTAGTTCTTAATTTTTGAAAAAGGGGGTTTTTTGTCCGCTCCACACAACTACTGATAATTTTTATTATGTTAACTAAAACCTAAAAAATTCGTTTTTTACCTTACATATACATATTATTAGATTTATATGAATTTTATTTATTTTATAATATTTTTTCAATTGAAAATAAGATATATTATAGATATTTATTTTTGGCAGAAAAAGTTTTCCGAATCTGCACAAAAAATGGTCTTTTTTTAAGAAAAAATTTTGTAATTGTGCTTGTTTGCCCTTGCATTTTTTAAGATTATTTTGCATATCTCTACGCAAAAAAATTGATTTTTTTGCGTTCCTAATCTCATTTTTCCAGGCTTTTAAAAAATATAAAATTTTGCTATTTTTTGTATTCCTAAAATTTCTTCTTCTCCCCCCACGCAAGCATAAATTAATTTATAAAATAAATTATCTTTAAATTTTAATATAAATTAAAATTAAATCAAAAAAATCACCCTATAACGCGCCAGAACGTTTTGGGGGTACCTGGGATATGGGGCAAAATGAATTTGGGGCGGTGGTTTAGTGGAAAGGGGTCGCCCTTTTTATAAATTTCAACAAAAGGGGACTAGAGGCTTGGGCTTGGGCTTGGGCTTGGGCTTGGGCTTGGGCTTGGGCTTGGGCTTGGGCTTGGGCTTGGGCTTGGGCTTGGGCTT
>CALUQD010000049.1 GCA_944322825.1 Candidatus Avelusimicrobium pullicaecorum | reverse complement strand
GCATTTTGCTTACGTTGTTTAGTAAATAAAAACGCTTCTAACAAAAAACAACCCCGACCCAGTGTAATGGGCCGGGGTTTCTTTTTCAACTAAACTTATTGAAAACGATATAAGTTACGCGAACTATTAGTTCCATCTTTTGTTTTTTTGCCCGATACACTCTGACATATTCTGTTTTCCTGCTCATTATCAAAAGCTGCCCAGCAAGCAAAAAAATCCCGGTCAAAATACTTTTCCAACCAAGGCATATTCGCGTAGGTGCTGTTGCAATACACAGAATACTGACCCGAATTATCCACCTGTCCGACTCTCAAAAAACAATAAAAGTTATCATAATCTATTCGGCTTGCAGTAGTCGTCTTGGCACCGGCGGGCATTGTAATATCCAGCTGTGTAAAATCCAGCGTATATGTACCATTGGCCATATAATATATATTTTCCGCATCCGAAATCGCGCGCAACAGTGGCAGCAAACTCATATACCGCGTTTTGGCTACCGCCTGTTCGTATTTCGGCAACGCTACCGCCGCTAGAATACCAATAATTAGGACGACAACCAGCAGTTCAATCAAAGTAAAACCTTTTTTCATTAAAAACTCCTTAGCAAGTTGATTTTAAGGCTTAATTACAGTCTAATAATTAACAGCCCAAAAATCAGCGCTAGGCCCAGTCTATCAAAAAAAAAAAACAAATCAAGGCCCAGAGCCTGGGCTCCCAATTCTATGCCCGTTAGCACGACTAATTGGGCCACACTGTCCCTGTACTGTCGCGCTCTTACGCAACGACCCTTTCAGGCCGCGGCGCTCTGCCTCAGACAGGGTTCCGCCTAATACGGTGCTTACGCAAAAAGGAACAACAAGTTGGGGATGTTCCTGCAAGGGCCCCGAGCCGGGGCTCCCTTTCCTTTACCCGCTAACTCGACTGGTTGGGCCACACTGTTTCCGCAATGTTGCACACCCTCACAACAAACGGCAAGTTCATTTCTTCACCCAAGAATTTCACAAACACTATAAACAAAAACCCCGACCCAGTGTAATGGGCCGGGGAATTTTAAAATAGGCAGGATTTGCACTATTGGAAATTATAACCTGTATTGGGGGAACCACCGCCGTGGCTCCGGTCGGGCGTCGTCTTACCGGAAATACTGCGGCAAAGGCGGTCCTTTTTATCGCTTCCGCCCCAGCAAATAAAATTCTGCTCGGCAAAGTACTTTTCCAAGGCAGGCATATTCGCGTAGGTGCTGTTGCAATACGCAGAATACTGACCCGAATTATCCACCTGTCCGGCTCTCAAAAGACAATAAAAGTTATCATAATCTATTCGGCTTGCAGTAGTCGTCTTGGCGCCGGCGGGCATTGTAATATCCAGCTGCGTAAAATCCAGCGTATATGTACCATTGGCCATATAGTACACATTTTCCGCATCCGAAATCGCGCGCAACAGTGGCAGCAAACTCATATACCGCGTTTTGGCCACCGCTTGCTCATATTTCGGCAACGCCACCGCCGCTAGAATACCAATAATTAGGACGACAACCAGTAATTCGATTAACGTAAAACCCTTTTTCATTAAAAACTCCTTAGCAAGTTGATTTTAGTGCTTAATTACAGTCTAATAATTAACAGCCCAAAAATCAACGCTAGGCCCAGTCTATCAAAAAAAAAAAACAAATCAAGGCCCAGAGCCTGGGCTCCCAATTCTATGCCCGTTAGCACGACTAATTGGGCCACACTGTCCCTGTACTGTCGCGCTCTTACGCAACGACCCTTTCAGGCCGCGGTGCTCTGCCTCGGACAGGGTTTTGCAAAATACGGTGCTAACGTAATGGGGAACAACCTGTTGGGGATGTTTCTGCAAGGGCCCAGAGCCTGGGCTCCCTTTCCTTTACCCGCTAACTCGACTGGTTGGGCCACACTGCTTTCGAAATGTCGCGCTATTCAAAAAGGAAAGCCTTTTTCCGCTTTGCCGGGGACAAGCCCGTGGCCGTTTATCCGCCCCTTTAGAGCCGTCTACAAAAAGCCTTTCAAACGGAGAAGAAATTTTATTGTTTGAGCGCGGGATACCCGCGCGAGTTATAAAATTTCCCGTTTGAAAGTGATTTTTGTGGCTCCCTGGGGCGGCGCTCTTTTTCGCCCTTTTTCTGGCGTCAGAAAAAGGGCCCCTTCCAGGGGGGTGGAACTCTATGCCCGTTAGCACGATTAGTTGGGCCACGTCATTCCCGCCCTGTCGCCCCCTGTTAAAACGGAACAGGGAGCCCGTTGCAGCAGGCTCCCCGTTCTCCCCCCGACTTATCCCCCTTCTGTTAAATCCGGTAGTTCATTTGTAAAATTCCAGAAAGATAATTGGCTTGGTGGGAAACTTCCATATAATCGCCATTGGCAATTTGTTTTTCATCGTGGAATTTATTCCCGTTATAGCGCATTTCTAATCCCACGCTCCAATGGGCATTTAGGCTCCGCTCTATGCCCAACCCGGCATAATACCCAAACCCGGTATACGAAAATTCTTCTTCCGACGAAAAATCAAGGCTGATTTTGGTGTGGGCCAAACCGCCTCCCAGCGCGGCATATACCTTGGTTTTACTTTGCGGATTTACATACCACCGCGTGGCCAGCAAATAACGCTGTTGGCTGGTTTTCCCATCCACCCACCAGCCGCTGGACAGCTCTTCTGCAAACCATTCCTGGGAGGCCTCTACTCCCACAGCCACCCGCGGATGCACGAAATACAGCGCCTGGACCTCCATTCCCAATCCAGGTTCACCCAGCTTGGAATCGTGTTCCACCCCGGCGGTGATATCGCGGATGTTTACTTCCCCCCCAATCGCTCCCCAACTCCACAGGAGAGAGAATCCCCCCTATACTTAGCACCCAATTCTGCACATGATACGGCTGGCCATACACGCTCCCGCCCGTCCCGGATCCGGCCAGCAGCATACTGATTACAATAAACACACGCGCATATAAGGGCATAAGCCCTCCTAAAATATATATTTATCGATAGGCAACAGCGTATCATAATTTATGTTTATCGTCAATGCTGTCGGGCTTTCTGCAAGGCACAAAAAGGATTTGGTACAATTTACGTATGGAATTTTTATCGCAAGTTATCGATATTTTTCTGCACTTAGACGTGCATTTGAACTCCTGGGCGGCCTGGATGGGCGTCTGGCTATATGTAGTGATTTTTGTAGTGGTGTTCTGCGAAACGGGCCTGGTGGTTACGCCGTTTTTGCCGGGAGATTCCCTGCTGTTCGCTTGCGGCGCATTGGCGGCGGCTGAAGGCAGTTCCATTAATTTGTACTGGTTGATCCCGGTCGTATTCACAGCGGCGGTGCTGGGTGATTTTTGCAATTACGAGATTGGCAAATGGCTGGGACCCAAGGTCTTTACCAAAGAGGACAGCATCTTTTTAAACAAAGACCACCTAAACAAAGCCCACGCCTTTTACGAAAAATACGGCGGCAAAACCATCATTTTGGCGCGTTTTATTCCGATTATCCGCACTTTTGCGCCCTTTGTGGCGGGCATCGGCAAGATGACCTACTTCCATTTTGCTTCCTATAACTTAATCGGCGCGGCGCTGTGGGTATTTGCCTTCACGCTGGGTGGGTATTTCTTTGCGGATTTGCCGGTGGTGCAAAACCACTTTCACTACGTAGTGGTAGCGATTATCATTATTTCCGTCTTGCCGGCCGTGTATGAGTTTTGGAACGCCCGCCGCAAGCCGCAGCGGAACTAATTGGGCAAATTAAGCTGTACAGGCAAAACTCCGCGCGCCGGCAAATTGCCCACGATGATGTTCGCCGCGGTTTGCAGCGCATATTTATTTAACCCGTAGGTGGCCAATACGGCGTCCGCCTCCGGGTAATTTTTTATATCATACGGGCTCATCGTGGAAATAAAAACCGTGTTTTTGTTCTCTTTAATCAGTCCATTGATAGCGTTCTTCTGATTAATGTTGGTTTTGTCGGCCCATTGGAGACTGGTCACCACCAGCAAATCGGCCCCTTGGGCGCAGGCGGCGGCGCGCTGGCTGTCCTTTTTGCGCGGCGTTAAAGCGGCGTTATAGGTGCGGATATTCCACCCCTTTTCCAAAAACGGTTTGGAAAAACTGGTCAGCTGGTCGGCAAAGCGCGACGGTGCAAAAAACACCGCACACACGGTGGGCTTTTTGCCAACGGGCGGAACATAAGGCAGCAAGCGTTTGCGGTCCCGCACCCGCGTGACGGACGCATTGCTGATTTTTTCCATTTCCGCTTGATAGGCTTTCTCAATAGGGGCAGGGATTTCGCGGGTGCCGTCCAACAAACCCAACTGCTCCTTCAGCTCAAAAATGCGGCGGGCGGCATCTTCCACGCGGGGCTGTAAATTTTTTTGTTGGGTTTCCTGCAAAATCTGGTTAAACACCCGCAAAGGCTTAATATACCGGCCCAACAGCACCATATCGCTCCCGCTTTCCAAAGCGCGCACGGCACAGCCGGCAATCGTACAGAAAGTGGTGGCGCTTTTCATATCTAAACTGTCGGTAACAATAAACCCCTTAAACCCCATTTGGTGGCGCAGCAAATCCTGCAAAATCGGCTTCGAAAACGTAGCGATATGATTGCGGTCCAACGCCGGATACAGCACGTGGCCCGTCATCACGCCGGGCACGCCTTGGCGCACGGCTTCGGCAAAGGGGGGCAGGTGGATTTTTTGCAGCTGTTCATAGCTGTCTTTCACCACGGGCACGCCGTAATGGGAATCGGTAGAAGTATCCCCGTGGCCCGGGAAATGCTTCACCACGCTGATAATCCCCGCCGCTTTAAAACCATTCATCAGCGAAAGCCCCATTTTGGTTACGTTGGCCGGGTCGGACCCGAACGAACGCACGCCGATAATGGGATTGTTGGGATTGCTGTTTACATCCAATACTGGGGAAAAATTAATATGTACACCCGCGCGACGCAATTCCAAACCGGCCAAATACGCAATGGACGCGGCGCCCTGTTCATCCCGGGAAGCGGAAAGCATCATATTGGTAGGCAGGTAATCAAAACCCAAGGTAATGGGAGTGTAAACGGTGCCTCCTTCGTAGTCAATGGAAATCAACAACGGTATTTTATGCGGGCTTTTGGCCGCCCAGCTTTGCAAAGTGTTTACGAGTTCTTTGGTTTGTTCCAGGGAATAGGTCCCCCATTGGATTAATACCCCGCCGATTTTGCCGGCTTCTATGGCAGGCCGCACCAGTTCGGCGCTGTCCACATCCACGAACACTACCAAGGTTTGGGCCAGTTTTTCCTCATAGGACAAATCGTCAAACTGCACCGTCCCCCACGCAGGGAGTGTGCAAAAAACCAGCACCGCCAGCAGCCAGCGTTTCATTTGTTTACCTCTATTATCGGAATTTCCGACGGCGCCAAAAACCGCAGCGGAATCCCCCAATAAAACAGACCGGACGTAATATAGAATTTCATCTGTGCGACGTCAAACAACCCATACACCCGCGGAAATTGCAAACGCACCAAATAATTGAAAGGAAAAATCTGCCCGTTGTGCGTGTGCCCGCTGAACATCAAATCCGCGCCGGCGGCGGCCGCTTCTTCGGCATACAGCGGCGTGTGGCTTAAATAGATAAGGAGGTCGGAGGCATCCGCTTGGGCTAAAAGCTGCCGCACCTGCTCCGCGGATACGTGCGCCGTGCGCACATCTTTCACTCCAGCCACCGTTACGCCATTAGAAAGCTGTGCGGTTTCATTTTCCAGCAAAGTGACGCCCGCTTCCTTAAAGAATTTTTTGGAATTTTCGTACCCTACATAATACTCGTGGTTGCCAAACACGCCATACGAACCAAGCGGCGTTTGAACTTGCGCCAAGCGCTTGGCATAAGCGGAACGATTGGGGCCATATTCAAAAATATCCCCTAACACCAACAGGGCATCCGGCCGTTCGGCTTCCAGCCGCGCAAGGGCTTTATCAAAACGTTTGAGCGAAACGCCCACCCCCAAATGTGCATCCGAAAGCAAGGCCAGTTTCATTTTAGGAGCCCCGGGAATGGAAACGGAAATGCGTTTTACACGCGGCGTGGCAAGCCCGCCATAAATTGCCAAAACAGCCGCCGCCACCATCAGCCCCACGCTCACCGGCCCCAGCCAGGCCCGGGCGTTTGTATGGAAAAGGCACAACACCCCCTGCACCACGGCGCACACGGCACAAATGCAAAAAGCCAAGAATACCAACCCCGCCCACGTATAAGCCACATAATACAGCACGCCTTCCCACGCGCCCCAATGGCTGCGGGTGTACTCCATCGAAAAACGAAAAAACACCGTCATCAACACGGGCAATAAAGCCACGGGCACCTTCCACCCAATTTGCGGAAACGCCCAAAACAGCCAACTCCCCACCGTCACCTGCATCAACCACAACACGACAGACGCTACAATAAAAAATGCACTCACATCCTGCTCCCAAAAGTTATGTAAACTTACTTATATTATATTTTAAAAAATTTCCCATAATAAGTATAATATATCTATACACGTATATATTTAAAGACAGAGGATATTACACCGTATGACCGTAAGAGTTAGATTTGCCCCGTCTCCGACTGGATTTTTGCACATCGGAGGAGTCCGCACGGCACTTTTCAACTACCTTTTTGCCAAAAAAAATAAAGGCACGTTTTTACTGCGCATCGAAGATACCGACGAAGAACGCTCCACCCAAGCCTCCACCGACGCCATTTTTGAAGGAATGCAATGGATGAATTTAACCTGGGACGAAGGCCCTATGCCCGACGGCACCAACAAAGGGCCCGACGCCCCCTACTACCAGGCCATCCGCGCCGACCAGGGTATTTATAAAAAATACATCGACCAGCTGTTGGCCGAAGGCAAAGCCTATAAATGCTATTGCACCGAAGAAGAATTGGAAGAAAACCGCCAAAAATGCCTGGCTGAACACCGCCCGCCCAAATACAGCGGCAAATGCAGCCACCTGACGGAAGAACAGCAAAAAGAGCTGGAAGCCCAAGGCCGCAAATACGTCATCCGCTTCCGTATGCCGCAGGAAGGCGACGTGGAATGGGACGATATGATCCGCGGGCACGTCAAGTTTGCCAGCAAAGATTTGTACGACCTCGTCATCCAAAAAACAAGCGGCTACCCCACCTACAACTTTGCCGTGGTGGTGGACGACCACTTAATGCGGATGACGCACGTCATCCGCGGGGATGACCATATTTCCAACACGCCGGCGCAAATCCAGATTTACCGCGCGCTGGGCTGGAAAGAACCGATTTTTGCCCACTTGTCTATGATTCACGGGCCGGACGGCAAAAAACTTTCCAAACGCCACGGCGCCACGAACGTGGTGGAATTTCGCAATATGGGTTATTTGCCCGAAGCGCTGAAAAACTACTTGGCTTTGTTGGGTTGGGCGACGCCCGATTCCCAGCAGCTCTTTGCCCCCGGCGAACTGGAAGAAAAATTTGATATCTCCGGCTGCCAGCCCAGCCCGGCCGTAATGGACCCGGAAAAACTGAACTGGATGAACGG
>CALUQD010000048.1 GCA_944322825.1 Candidatus Avelusimicrobium pullicaecorum | reverse complement strand
ATGTTATAAAAGTACCGTTCTAACCGTTTCCTTGTTTACTCTTGCTTGCACAAATACACGCGTACTTGAACCGTTTTTATCCGTCCAACCGCGAGTGGGGACTCGCGGTTGGGCAACTGCTGCAAAAGGCCCTGTTCCTGTGGGAAGGATAGGGCCTTTTTATATTTTACGCCGGCAGACAGCGCCCCGGCTAAACACAAAAAAGCGGAGCCGAAGCCCCGCTTTTTCATTTCTGCACACTTTATAAACTTTTTTGATACAGCCGATACCGTTTGCTGGGGTGGCAGCCGCATTCCATAATGCCGCGGATAATGCCGTCGTTATCCTCCAGCACCCAGGAAAGCTCCGCCTCGTCCCATACGGCCACCCCGTGGTCGATGATGTGCTTAATCAGAATAAGGTCAATGCCGCGCTTTCTAAACTGCGGCGATACGCCCAGCATAATCATCCGCGCGTCCTTGATTTTGCGCCACGCAAGCAACGCTTTGACCAACCGCCACGGGTGGCACAGCGAGCCTTTCAGCTCTTTAAGTACGTGGTTCATATTGGGGATTAAAATGTAAAATCCGGCCGGCACACCGTTTTCTTCCAATACGCAGGTGCCTTCGGGCCGAACCACCATTTTCAATTCCTTCACCACGTCGGCCATTTCCTGTTGGCTCATCGGCACGAAGCCCCAATTTTCGGCCCAGGCTTCGTTATAGATTTTGCGGATGATTTCGGCTTCTTCGTCTATTTTCTTTAAATTCAACCGTCTTAGCGTAATCCCTTCCGCGCGGGAACAACGTGCGCACACTTTTAAAAACCGTTCGGAAAAGCGGTCATCCTTGGTGCGGTGGAATGCCAGCAAATCTTTGATTTTTGCAAACCCCGCCTGCGTAATTAATGGCTCGTAATACGGATAGTTATACGGCATCATAATAGCCGGCATACTGTCAAACCCGTCTACCAGCAGTCCATAAACGTGGTTGCTGGAAGGGTTCGCCGGGCCGCGCACCGCACAGACGCCCTGCGCTCGCAGCCACTTTTCGGCCGCGGTAAAAAGCGCTTGGGAAACGTCCGCATCGTTAATGCAATCAAAAAAGCCAAAGAAACCGATATTTTCGTGGTGGTAATCGTTATGGGCTTGGTTTACCAACGCCATAATCCGCCCGACGGCTTTTCCGTCCCGGTAAGCCATAAACAACGCCCGCCGGCCGTGCGTCCAAAAAATGTTATCCGCGCGCAGCAGGTGTTTGGTATCCGCCTTTAGCTCTCCCACCCAGTAAGGGTCGTTTTTATACAGTTCAAAAGGAAAATCTACAAAGGCGTCCAACTCGTTATCGGAAATTTCCCGCACATTCACAGCCATATGATACCTCGCTAAAAAAACGAAACCCCGCCGGATACGAACAGGACGGGGTTTCGGAAAAACAATTATTTAATGATGCCAATGGAACGGCCGGCCTGGGCAAACGCGTCGATAATTTTGGCCACGTGTTCATCGGTATGGGTGGCCATCAGCGTCAGGCGCATAAGCGCGTGGCCGGGCGGCACGGCCGGGCTGACCACCGGGTTGGAAAAAATACCCAGTTCGTGCAGGGCGCGCCACATTTTAAAGCAGTTTTCGTTGCTGCCAACGTGCACGGGCAAAATCGGCGTGGTGCTGGTGCCCAAATCGAAGCCCAAGTCTTCCAAACCTTTTTTGAGTTTAGCCGTCAAGCGGAACAGATTGTCGCGGCGGGAAGTGTCGTTTTCAATCAGTTCCAGCGCCTTGGTGATGGAAGCCACCGAGGCCGGCGGCAGCGCAGCGGAAAAAATCTGGCTGCGGGCGTTGTGGCGGATGTAATGGATAATGTCCGCATCGCCCACGACAAACCCGCCCACGGTTGCAAAAGTTTTGGAGCAAGTGCCCACCACCAAATCCACTTCGCCGTTTTCCAAACCGAAATACTCGCAGGTGCCGCGGCCCGTTTTGCCGATAATACCCGTAGCGTGCGCGTCGTCTACAATAATACGCGCGCCGTATTTCTTGGCGATTTTTACAATTTCCGGCAGGGGGCAGATGTCCCCTTCCATACTAAATACGCCGTCTACAATAATAAGCTTGCCCGCTTCCTCGGGCAGTTTGGCCAGGACGCGGTCCAAATCGGCCGGGTCGTTGTGTTTAAAACGAACCATTTCTCCATCGGAAAGTTTCACACCGTCCAAAATGCTGGCGTGGTCCAGCTTATCCACGATGGCATAGTCGCCTTTTTTGACCAGGCACGACACGACGCCCAAGTTCATCTGATATCCCGTAGAGAACAGCAGCCCCGCTTCTTTGCGTTTAAACCGGGCAATCCGTGCTTCCAACGCGTCCGCCGCCTGGGTATTCCCGTTTAAAAAGCGCGAACCGGCACAGCCCGTGCCATATTTCAGCGCGGCCTCGCTGGCGGCTTTTTTCATTTCGGGGTCGTCCGCCAAGCCCAAGTAGTTGTTGGAACCGGCCATAATATATTTTTTGCCGCCCAACATCACTTCCGGCCCCTGCGCGGATTCAATCGGCTGGAAATAGCCGTAAATCCCCATACGCATAGCCAGTTTGGCGTCCTTGTAATTTCTGCATTTCTCAAAAATATCAGACATATTTTTTATCCTCGTGGCGCAACAACCTGCCCGGCGGCGTTCCCAGCGGAAACCCTCAGGCGGTTATTTACTGACCTTTTTAATTATATTCGTGGTGGAGCGGCCCTTTAATAAAGGAAAACGCACCACTTTCTTTGCAAATTCACGGCCGACGATTTCATCTGTTTTGTAATCGCCGCCTTTTACCAGCACATCCGGCCGGATGAGTTTAATCAGTTCATACGGAGTGTCCTGGTCAAATACGCTCACCGCCGACACACTTTCCAGCCCCGCCAGCACCAACGCCCGGTCCGCCTGGCAATTCACCGGCCGCGTCGGGCCTTTCAAACGGCGGACAGAAGCGTCGCTGTTCAAACCGACCACCAGCACGTCCCCTTTGGAACGCGAAAATTCCAGCACGCTCACGTGCCCGGCGTGCAAAATATCAAAGCATCCGTTGGTAAAAACAATTTTGCGGCCTTCCCGGCGGGCTTCTTCTACGAATTTTTTGAGCGCACGGGGCCCTAAGATTTTACTTTTGGCTTTCACGGGTTTCCTTCTCTTGGGCCATCATCCGTTCAATTAGGCCGGTGTCCATATTTCCGTGGATGAAATCTTCGTTATTTACGATTTTCTGATGGAAGGGAATCGTCGTTTTTACGCCGCCCACCACAAATTCGCCCAGGCAGCGGCGGCTGCGCGCGAGCAGGTGCTCGCGGTCCGGCGCGGTGACAATCAGCTTGGCTATCAAGCTGTCGTAATAGCTGGGAATCGTATAGCCCGTATACATATGGCTGTCCACCCGCACGCCTAATCCGCCGGCAGGGATCCATTCTTCAATGGTGCCGGGGCAAGGCGTAAAATTGTGTTCGCTGTCTTCGGCATTAATACGGTGCTCGATGGCGTGGCACTTGATGACGGCAGCTTGCTGCTGCGTAATATGCAGCGGCTCACCCTGGGCAATTTGGATTTGCATTTTTACCAAATCCTGCCCGCACACGGATTCCGTTACCGGGTGTTCCACCTGCAAACGAGTGTTTACTTCCATAAAATAAAATTCTTTGTTCTGCGCCATCAAAAATTCCACCGTACCGACGCCGCGGTACTTGGCCGCTTTGACGAGCTTGCACGCCGCTTCCTGGAGTTTTTGGCGGGTGACAGCATCCACAAACGGGGAGGGCGATTCCTCCACCAATTTTTGGTGGCGGCGCTGCATACTGCAATCGCGCTCGGCGAATGCCACCACGTTGCCGTAATTATCCCCGGCCACCTGCACTTCAATATGGCGCGGATTCAAAACGAGTTTTTCAAAGTACACGCGGTCGTCGCCAAAGTTGGCTTTGGCTTCGCCTTGCGCGGTTTTCATCATCCGTTCCAAATCTTCTTCTTTTAAGCACGCGCGCATCCCTTTTCCGCCGCCGCCCAAAGAGGCTTTAATCATAATCGGAAACCCGATTTTGCGGGCTACTTCGCGGAAGTTCTTGCCCACTACGCCGTCCGAACCGGGCGTTATCGGCACACCGGCTTTGACGGCAATTTCGCGCGCGGTGGATTTTACGCCCAGCATTTCAATCGCTTCGGCGGTCGGCCCGATAAACGTCATGCCGGCGTTGGTTACCGCGGCGGCAAAATCGGCGTTTTCGGACAAAAAGCCATAGCCCGGATGCACCGCATCGGCGCCGGTGATTTTGGCGGCGGTGACGATAGCGTCTATGTTCAAATAGCTCACGGGCGACGGCGCCGCCCCAATGCACACGGCTTCATCCGCCATCCGCACGTGCAGGCTGCTGCGGTCGGCCTCGGAATAAATGGCTACGGACTGGATGCCCATTTCTTTAAGCGTACGAATGACGCGCAGGGCGATTTCGCCGCGGTTGGCGATAAGGACTTTTTTAAAAGGAGTAACGGTAATGTTAGCAGACATAGCAAAAACCCCTACTTTTCAATGAAGAACAACGGCAGGCCAAATTCCACCGGCGCTCCTTCCTGTGCCGTTACTACTTGCAGTTTGCCGGACACGGGCGCCGTAATTACGTGCTTTTTAGAAACCGTTTCCACTACGCCCAACACGTCGCCTTCCTTTACGGACTGGCCTTCTTTTAGGACCAAATTTTTGCCTTTATCCGCGGCGTGGTAAATCCCAATCGCCGGCGCCGTAACCGCCGTAAGCGAGCAGGAAAAATGTGCCGGCTCAGGCAGCGCTTCGGCGGTTTTTACTTCAATGCAATCGCCGTCTTTTTCGTAGCAAAATTCGGCCAAATCGGTGGTTTTAAGCCAATCGGTTACTTCCGCAATTAATTTCGTGTCCATAATGACCTCAAATTGAAAGGTTAAAATACATTTTAGTTATTTTACCATTTTTAGCGCCAAACAGTATACAACGGCTTCTAACCCTTTTTTGCGGTTCCTCATACTGCGGGAAAATGCTAGCGTGTGGATATGAAACATTTTATCCTTTTTTTAAAACTAATGTTTTGGCTGGTCTTGTGCCAGCTGCCGGGCCTGGTGGGCGCCGGAGCCGTACGCCCCCACCTGGAGTGGTTCCACACGCTGCAAATGCCGCCGCTGATGCCGCCGGATAAGGTGTTTGGACTGATGTGGGGCGTGTTATATGTACTGTTGGGGCTGGCGGCCTTTTGGGCGTTTCGTAACGGGCTTAAGGGGGCACGCAAGGCGCTTATTTTATTTATCGTCCAATTGGCGCTTAACGCCTGGTGGACGCCCGTCTTTTTTGCGGACCAAAACCCCGGCGCGGCCCTGCTTTTGCTGGCGGCTATGCTGGCGGAGGGTCTTTGGCTGGCGCAAGTGTTTTGGCGCAAAAATCGGACGGCCACGTGGCTGCTTTTGCCGTATGGCTTATGGCTGCTGTTTGCCGGTTATTTGAACGCAGGCATATGGGTGCTTAACCTTTAGCGCGGTAACGGTTTAGACGGCAAAAAGCCCTCTTTTAAAGAGGGCCTTTTTGCTGTACTTAAAAAGTATTTTTATTTGGTGCGGTAATGCTTTACCAAATCCATTCCCAGCTTCATTACTTTATAAAAAGTGGAATCCAATAAAGTGGAAACATTGTCAATCAAATCAAACGCGCTTTTGGTTTTATCCACATTTTCCGCCGCGGAAACCGCCAAATACTCCACCGCTTCGGCCGTGCGCGTAATCTGCAAAAACGCCCGCACGGCAAACGCCACAAACACTACAAACGCCACTACCGCCACCAATACACACCACTGATAGAAATCCATATCCGGCCCCCTTTAGTCTTTTTTCTTATTGTAACCACTTCCCCCGCCTCCGTCAAGTCCCCGCTTGCATTAACCCGCACGTACACACGCCCCCACACGCATTAAAACGGCTCTTCCCGCACGCTTTTTCCCTGTTTAGGGGTATTTTGGGCATCTAGGTCCTTTTTATATTTATTCCTTATTTTTTAGGGAAATATCGAACCTAGGACCTCAAAAAAATTGACAAGAAACTTGTTATTAGTAATAATTACTATTAAGAAACGCCCCTTTTCCGGGCCTTTGCGGAACGCAAAAAAGGGCTTTTCCTCGACGGAAGAAACTTTTTTTGCCACATTTTTAAAAACAGTTTTTAGACGTAATTTGCAATTTCGGTCCGTTTTTGCCAAAATTTTAAAAGTCGTTGATGTTCCCAAACGGCCAATTATTTCTACCAGGACAACACATTATGGAAAACGCTGAAGTTATCACCCACATCGTCAAAAGAGACGGTACAACCCAACGGTTTGATTCTAAAAAAATTACGAAGGCCATCTCCAAAGCCGCCGAAGTAACCGGCGAGTTTGATACGGAAACCGCCAAAAAATTGACGATTCGCGCCATCAACATTATCCAACAGCTCTACTCGGACACGGTTCCGAACGTGGAAAACGTGCAGGATATTGTGGAAGACGTCTTACTGACCTCCAACTACCACAAAACGGCCAAAGCCTATATTTTGTACCGCGACCAGCACGCCCGTATGCGCGAGATTTCTTCTAAATTTAACGTGGACCTGGTGGACCAATACCTCCAAAAAATTGACTGGCAGGTGAACGAAAACAGCAATATGGGTTATTCCCTGCAAGGATTGAACAACTATATTTCTTCGGAAATCAGCAAAATTTATTGGCTTAATAAAATCTACCCCGAAAACGTACGCCGGATGCATACGGAAGGCGATTTTCACTTGCACGATTTGGGCCTGCTGGGCGCCTACTGCGTCGGCTGGGACTTGCAAGACCTGCTGTTAAGCGGGTTTACGGGCGTAGTCGGCAAAGCCGAAAGCAAACCCGCCAAGCACTTGCGCACGGCACTGGGGCAGGTAGTCAACTTTTTCTACACGCTCCAGGGCGAAAGCGCCGGCGCGCAGGCGTTTTCCAACTTCGACACGCTTTTGGCGCCGTTTATCTACTACGATAAACTTTCTTATGACGAAGTAAAACAAGCCTTGCAGGAATTTTTATTCAACGTCAACGTGCCCACCCGCGTGGGCTTCCAAACGCCGTTTACCAACTTGACGCTGGACTTGACGGTACCCTCTTATTATAAGGACCAGCCCGTCATCATCGGCGGCAAACTGCAGGACAAAACCTACGGCGAGTTCCAGGACGAAATGGATATGCTCAACCGCGCCTTCTGCGAAGTAATGCTCGCGGGCGACGCCAAGGGCCGCGTGTTCACGTTCCCTATCCCGACGTACAACATCACCAAGGATTTTGATTGGAACAACCCCAAACTCACCCCGCTGTGGGAAATGACGGCCAAATACGGCATTCCGTATTTTGCCAACTTTATCAACTCGGATATGAACCCCGAAGACGCCCGCTCGATGTGCTGCCGCTTGCGCATTGACAACCGCGAACTGCGCAAACGCGGCGGCGGCTTGTTCGGTTCCGCCCCGCTGACGGGTTCTATCGGCGTGGTGACCATCAACCTGCCGCGCTTGGGGTATCTGTCCAAGAACGAAGAGGAATTCTTCGCCAATTTAAAAGACCGTATGGAAGTGGCCAAAACCAGCCTGGAAATCAAACGCAAAGTCATCGAACGCTTTACGAAAGGCAACCTCTATCCGTATATGAGCTTCTACCTGCGCTCGGTGCGCCAGCGGTTCAACGAATTTTGGAAAAACCACTTCTCCACCATCGGTTTGGTGGGCCTCAACGAAGCGTCCGTCAACTTGATTGGGGAAGACATCGGCTCCGAAAAAGGCCGCGCGTTTGCCGAAAAAGTGCTTACGTTTATGCGCGAAACGCTGGTGAAATTCCAGGAAGAAACCGGCAACAACTACAACCTGGAAGCCAC
>CALUQD010000047.1 GCA_944322825.1 Candidatus Avelusimicrobium pullicaecorum | reverse complement strand
TCGTTGCATTTTAAGAGCGCTTTAAATTTAAATTCGTTTAACTCGTGGTCGCCGCGTACCAAGGCCACCACCGGTTTGCCGTCGGCCGTGAAAACCAGCAGTTTGATTAACTGCGAGGTCGGCACGTTAAGCATAGCGGCCACGTCTTCGATGGTGTAGGCTTTGGGGGTATCGCGCTTTTCCATCGGTTTCAAATCGGCTTCGTTGATGGCAATATCCGCCGGGGCCTGGATTTCGGCTTTTTCCGTGTTGGCGGCGTAGCCGCAGGACGGGCAGTTGGCGATGGCGTCCTCGCCGGTGGAAGCGAGCACCATAAATTCGTGCGAAAAGTTCCCGCCGATGGCGCCGGTGTCGGCCTCTACGGCTTTAAATTCAAAGCCGCAGCGGGTGAAAATGCGCTGATAGGCGTCGTACATTTTTTGATACCATTCATTGGCGCCTTCGTCGTTGGCGGAAAAGGAATAGGCGTCTTTCATATAGAATTCACGCGCGCGCATTACGCCAAAACGGGGGCGGATTTCGTCGCGGAATTTGGTGCCGAACTGGTAGAGGCAGAACGGCAGCTGTTTATAAGAGGTGGTATCTTTTTTAACGAGGTCCGTCATTACTTCTTCGGCGGTGGGGGCAAAGCAGAATTCGGCGTCTTTGCGGTCGGCAAAGCGCAACAGTTCCTTGCCGTAGTACGTCCAGCGGCCGCTTTCTTCCCACAGTTCTTTGGGCTGTACCAAGGGCAGCCACACTTCGCACGCGCCGGCGCGGTCCATTTCTTCGCGCACGATGGTTTCCACTTTTTTAAGTACTCTAAGCCCCAGCGGCAGCCATTCGTAGAGCCCGCTGGCTACTTTGCGGATGAGCCCCGCGCGGATCATTAATTTGGCCGAAAGCGTATCGGCGTCTTTGGGTGCTTCTTTTAAGGTAGGCAAATAATACTGTGAGAGTTTCATTTTTATAATATCCTTTATTTTTTCCAGTCTTTAATTTTTTGAATTAAAAAATCTACCCATTGTTCCTGGGGGAGTTTGAACATCGTTTGACCGTGTTCAAAGTATAACCCTTCGCCTTTGCCGCCGGCGATGCCAAAATCGGCGTCGCGCGCTTCGCCGGGGCCGTTTACAATGCAGCCCATCACGGCGATTTTGAGCCCGGTGGCTTTTTGCAAGAGCGTTTTGTCGGAATAGATTTTGTTTTCCAGCGCGTGCACCGTTCCCGTCACGTCCACTTGCGTACGGCCGCAGGTGGGGCAGGAAATTAAATTGGGGCCGTATTCACGCAGGCCGAGCGCTTTTAAAATTTCGTACGCGGTGCGCACCTGCATACGCGGGTCTTCCGTTAGCGAAACGCGTATCGTGGCGCCAATGCCTTTTTGCAACAGCGTGCCAAGCGCGACGGCGCTTTTTACCGTGCCGCTTAAAAAGCTGCCCGCTTCGGTCAGCCCGATGTGCAGCGGAATATCGCTCTGTTTGGCAAACAGCTCATTGGCCAGCACGGTGCGTTTGAAATTATCCGACTTTAAAGAAACGACTACATCTTTAAAGTTCAGCTGTTCCAAAATGTTGGCTTGTTCCAACGCTTCATTCACCATTACTTCGGCCCATTTTTCGTCGGACAAATCCATTTTGCCCTGTACGCTTTTTAAGTATTTCACACTGCCCGCGTTTACGCCGATGCGGATGGCCACGCCCGCGTCTTTAGCGGCTTTGACGACTTCTTTGGTGTTTTCCACCGCGCCGATGTTGCCGGGGTTGATGCGTACTTTGTCCACCCCTTGTTTGATGGCTTCCAGCGCGAGTTTATAATCAAAGTGGATATCCGCCACCAGGGGGGAGTGAATGCGTTTTTTGATTTCGCCGATGGCCTGGGCGGCCTGCATATCGGGCACGGCCACGCGGTTGATTTCGCAGCCGGCGTCCTCCAGCAGGTTAATTTGGGCGGCCGTGGCCAGCGGGTCGCGCGTGTCGGTATTGCACATACTTTGCACGCGCACGGGGTGGCCGGAGCCTAAAATATACGGGCCAACTTTTACTTCTCTAGTCTTGTACATAGTCCGCCTCCGCGGGTTTGGTTTCGCCGTCTTGCGTTTGGGTTACAGCGGCGGCGGTTTTAGGAGCAAAGAAAATGCGTTTGATGTCTGAATAAGAGGCATACACCACCAGCAAAAGCAGGATAAACAGCCCCACGTTGGCGGCGTGGTTGAGCATTTTTTCCGTCGGCAGTTTGTGCGTCAGCCCTTCCCACAGGTATACCAAGGCATATCCGCCGTCCAGTATCGGAATGGGGAACAGGTTGAACATCCCTACCGCCAGGGATAACATTGCAATTAAAAACACAAAATCAAACAAACTGCGGTGCACCGACTGGTGGATGATGTTTACAATGCCAATCGGCCCGGCCAATTCGGGCGCTTTCTTTTGGGTGAAACTTTTGCCCAGCGAAGTAAGCGAAAATTTCGTCCAGTAGTAGCACTGGTATACACCCAGCCCGGCGGCTTTCCACAGCGGAACTTTGTTGTACGTCGGGTTGACGGTAATGCCCAGCACGGTGGGGGCGTTTTTGTTAAAATCACCGTCTTTTACGGTGGCCGTCATCGTTTGGCCGTTGCGTTCGTAAGTCAGCGTTACATCGCCTTTGCGATGAGCCATGGCGTCGGTTAAATCCTGCCAGGTGGCGACGTCGGCCCCGTTGATTTGGCGGATGAGGTCGCCTTCCTGTAAATCCAGTTTTTCGGCGGGGTAGCCCTTGGCCACGGCGCCCACGGCGGCCGGGAGTTTGACGGGGTCCGTTTCCGGCATTCCCTTGATGTAAATCAATACGCCAAAAATAAGCGCCGCCAGCACATAGTTAAACAGCGCCCCGTTGACCACCATAAAAAATTTGGCGTACCATTTTTTGGCCGCAAATTCGTACGGTTTGGGCGGTTCGGGGGCGTCTTCGGGGTGGAACATCGGGCCGGCGGGTTCCACAAATCCGCCAAAGGGAATGGCGCGGATTTGGTAGTCCGTATCGCCCACTTTTTTGTGCCACAGAATTTTGCCGAACCCAAACGAAAATTCGTTCACGCGGATGCCGGTCAGGCGGCAGGCGATGTAATGCCCAAACTCGTGAATAATGACGATGGGGCTCAGTACGATGATAACGGCGATAATGGATAAAAGCATATCTTCTCCTAAATGACGGCTTTTTTATAGCTCTTGTCCTGCAGGCACGCCTGGGCGGCTTCGCGCGCCCATTGGTCGGCTTCTTGTGCTTGGTTGAGCGTGGCGTCGCCCTGTGTTTGGGGGGCGGCTTTCAGCACGGTGTAGACCAGTTTGGCAATATCGGTAAATTTGATTTGCTCTTTTAAAAACGCGTCTACGGCAATTTCGTCCGCCGCGCTTAATACGGCCGGCAAAATGCCGCCTTTGCGGGCGGCCGCCAGGGCTAAATCCAGGCAGGGAAAGCGGTCCAAATCCGGTTCAAAAAATTCCAGTTTGGCGGCTTCAAACAAATTGAGTTTTTTCACCGGGCCCGGCGCGCGGCGCGGGTAGGTGATGGCGTACTGAATCGGCACGCGCATATCGGGCTCGCCCAGCTGAGCCAAAATGGCCCCGTCGTGAAATTCCACCGCCGAGTGAACAATCGATTGCGGATGAATGACAATTTGCACCTTTTCTTCGGGCAGACCGAACAAATTCATAATTTCAATCGACTCAAAGCCCTTGTTCATTAAGGTGGCGGAGTCGATGGTGATTTTTTTGCCCATCCGCCAGCGCGGGTGGTTTAATGCTTCGCCGGGGGTAACCGTAGAAAGCGCGCCTTTGCGTTTGGCAAACGGTCCGCCGGAGGCGGTCAAAAATACGCGGGAAATCTGGGGTTCCAATTTGGTATATCCGTGTTCGTCGGCCATACCGCTTAAGCATTGAAAAATGGCCGAAGGCTCGCTGTCCACCGGCAGGATAGCGGCTTGCCAGCGTTCGCATTCTTTCATTAAGGTTTTGCCGGCCATTACCATCGGTTCCTTGTTGGCCAGGGCAATGGTCTTGCCGGCTTTGATGGCGCTGACCAGCGGCTGAAATCCTACCGCGCCCACCACGCCGCTGACGATTAAATCCGCCGTCGGCAGCGAAGCCATAAACATCAAACTTTCAATTTCCGGCGGCAATAAGCGGGTGCCGGCGGGCATTTGGTCTTTGATTTTTTCGTAGCTTTGCGGGTTTAAGACGGCCGCAAAGCGGGGCTTAAAGGAGTGGAGCTGTTTTAAAAAAAGTTCGGTATTGTTGTTGGCGGACAGGGCCATTACGCGGTAGTCCGTTCCCAGGCGTGCAATCACGTCCAGGGCGGAGGTGCCGATAGAGCCCGTGGAGCCTAAAATGACGATGTTTTTCATAACGTATAGAGCACCACGTAATAAAATAACGGCGCGAGCAGCAGGTAGGAATCAAAACGGTCCAAAAATCCGCCGTGGCCGGGAAGGAGGTTGGAAGAATCTTTCACGCCCGTGGTGCGTTTAATGACGGATTCGGCCAAGTCGGACACTTGGCCCACCACCGCCACCAAAAGCCCCAACAGGATAGCTTCTTTGACGGTGAAAAGAGTGGATAAAAACAAATGGCGCATCAGTACCGCTCCGCCTACGGCCAGCAATGTGCCGCCCACGGCGCCTTCCCACGTTTTCTTGGGGCTGACTTCCAGGTTTAATTTATGGCGCCCGAAGAAACGCCCGCTGAAATACGCGCCCGTATCGCTGATCCACACGGTGATAATCATAAACAGGGTTAAGTATTCGCCGTAGGTGGCGATGTCGCGCAGGTTGATTAAGTGCGCCAATGACCACGGAATTAAAAACACGCCCGTAAAGGTGTTGCAAACGCGGTCCCAAGAGCGTTTGGGGGTGAGTACCTCCACCAGCAGCACGCCAAAAATAACTACGCTGATGGCAAAAGGATATAAATTATCCGGCAGGTTGCCCATTTCCGTTGGTGTGCGTCCTAAAATAGCTACCACAGCCATCAGCAGGCCAAAAAGCATCAGGCTAAGCATATGCACCGGTTTTTTGCCGGCGGTCAACACGAGGCCGTATTCGTACAGGCACAGCAAAATTACACAGCCTACAAAAGCCATGTAAATCACGCCGCCAAAATGAATCGCGGCCAATACAACGGGAACCCCAATCAGGGCGGTTAAAATTCTAGGTAATAGCATATTCTTATTTTACTATATTTAGGGCGGGTTTATCTT
This sequence comes from Candidatus Avelusimicrobium pullicaecorum, assembly GCA_944322825.1. Lineage (GTDB taxonomy): Bacteria > Elusimicrobiota > Elusimicrobia > Elusimicrobiales > Elusimicrobiaceae > Avelusimicrobium > Avelusimicrobium pullicaecorum. The sequence goes on along the minus strand of CALUQD010000047.1, from coordinate 2,707 downwards.
GCGTAACGCAGGGGAAAGATTACTTAGCGGCAGAGGACTTTTTCAAACGCGTGGCGCGCTTGATGCGCCCGCACGAAAATAATCCCGCAGTTGGTAAATCCGCACCGGGCCAGCAGGTGCTGCATCGGATGGTTTTGCGGGTGGGTATCCGCCCGGAGGGAGAAGATGTTTTGCGCCAGGGTGGCTTGTTCCCAAAATTCCAACACTTTTAAGGCGGCCCCGGTGCCGCGGAGTTTTTCCGTCAGCGCAAAGCGGTGCAGCACGCAGTAGGTGCCGTCGGAAAGCCAGGCCCCTTTTTCGATGTAGCGGTAGGGGGTTTCGTCTTCGAACGACAACGCAAAATAGCCGTGCACTTGCCCCTGGGCTTGCAGTACATAGCCTTTGCCGCGGGCGATATCGTCCTGCAAAATTTCCTCGTTAGGGTATCCGTCCTGCCATTGGTCCACCTGGCGGACTTTTAAGAGCGTTTTGGCCTGCCGGATGATTTGCTTGATGCGCGGCAAGTCGCCCGGGCGGGCGGTGCGGATATGAATATCGGTCATTTGCGTTTTGCCACCATGGCTTTGGTTTTAGGGTTTTTTAGTTCCCATAAAGCGTTGGTCGCCACCCAACGGGCGGATTTATTATCCGCGTACAAATCCAAAATTTCTTCCGCACAGGTGATGGCCGGAAGGGTTAGGCGCGGGTTTTTTTTGCCGATGTTGCGCAGCGCCCAGTTGACGGCTTTATGCACCATAGGCCGCGGATCGCAGGCGTGGTTTTTAATCAGCGGGAACATTTTGATAAGGTCCTCGTCTTTTGTTTTGGCCCGCGGCGCCGCCAGCACACAAACCACCGCAAAGCCGGCGCGGCGGACGAATTCTTCCTCGCGCTTAATCCAGCGTTCGGCCAGTTTAAGCGGATTTTTGACCTTGGAAAACAAATTCCCTGCACATAAATCGCAAATATCCCAAGAGTTGAGTTCTTTGGCCCACGCGTCCAGCTTTTCGCGCGTCATCTGCGCCGGGTCGGCCAGCATAGAGGCCATAATCCGCGCTTCGTGGATATCGCTTGCCCACAAAGCGTCGGCCAGTTCCTGGTCGGGGCGAGGCAGGCCTTTGACTAAAATCCGCAGCGTGGTGACGGGCGTTCCCAGGGCTTTATCCGTGCAGATACCGAATTTTTCCGCCATTTGCTTTTTGAAAGAAGCGGAAGAAAAGCGTTTAATCCGCCGGATCATTTCCTCGGCGCGGGAACGGATGAGCGGGGTGGTCATACGCCTCCAAAGCGGCGTTTGCGGCCGCGGTAGGCCGCAAGGGCCTTATTAAATTCGGTTTCGTCGAAATCCGGCCACAACACAGGCGTAAAATAAAATTCGCTGTAGGCGGCCTGCCACAATAAAAAGTTGGAAAGCCGTTCTTCGCCCGAAGTGCGGATGATGAGTTCCGGGTCCGGCAGCTGGGGCTGATAGAGGTGATTGGAAATATCCTGCAAGGTGGCTTGCGTTTTGCCTTGGGCCAGCAGGGCGTTTACGGCGTGGAGAATTTCCTGCCGGGCCCCGTAGTTTAAGGCTAAATTGAGGGTGAGCCCCGTGTTGGCTTGCGTGGAAGAAACGGCGTGGTCAATCTTGGCTAAAATAGAAGGCGGCAGCGGTTCGCGCGCGCCGCTTACCAGCAGGCGCACCCCGTGTTTGGCGGCGTCCTGCGTGTAGCGGTCCAGCGTTTGTTCCAGCAGTTTAAAAAGGCCGTTAATTTCGTCCTGCGGGCGGGACCAGTTTTCCGTAGAGAAGGCATAAAGCGTTAAAATCTTTACGCCCGCTTTTTTGGCGGCTTTCAGCGTGCGTTCCACCGCTTTGGCCCCGGCATTGTGCCCGGCCAGGCGCGGCAGGTGGCGTTCTTTAGCCCAGCGGCCGTTGCCGTCCATAATAACGGCTACGTGCTGCGGAACGGGATTGGCGGCTGTTTCTGACATATAGGTATTGTACCTTTTTTGACGGTGAATAGGGGAGTTTTGCAGGAGCGGTGCAGCTCCGCTAGTCGTGTGAAAGGGTATAGAGTGGGGAGGCCAGGCTCTGCCCCGCCCCAGGAGCCACAAAAATCACTTTCAAACGGGAAATTTTATAACTCGTGCGTGCCGCACTCAAACAATAAAATTTCTAATCCGTTTGAAAGGCTTTTTGTAGACGGCTCTAAAGGGGCGGATAAACGGCCACAACCACGGCAACAACACAAGCGGAAACGGCTTTCCTTTTTTGCCGTTGTTTTTGGGGCCCTTTAGAGCCGCTTATAAAATACGCTTTCGGGCGAAAAAGGCGTTTTATTTGTCTGAGCGCGGGGGACCCGCGCGAGTTATAAACGCCCGCCCGAAATATGTATTTTATGGCTCCCCGGGCCCCGCATTTTTTGGTACTTTTTTGTGCCCAAAAAAGTACAGAAGCAATTCATCGTGTTAGCGGGCCAGGGAAGGGGAGCCCCGGCTCGGGGCCTTGCAAAAACATCCTCAATAAGTTGTTCCCTAATAGCGTAAGCACCGTATTTGGCAACCCCTTGGCCGGGGCCAAAAAGCCTGCCCCCGGCAAGGGGTCATTACGTAAGGGCGCGACATTCCGAAAGCAGTGTGGCTCAACCAGTCGTGTTAACGGGCATAGAGAGGGGAGGGGCGGCTCGCCCCTTGATTTGTTTTTTTTTTTTGATAAATTTTGACTATGAACAAAATTTATCAAAAAACC
>CALUQD010000046.1 GCA_944322825.1 Candidatus Avelusimicrobium pullicaecorum | reverse complement strand
ACCCACACACCGCAACAAAAAAACCTGCCCCCGGCAAGGTAAGGGAGGGGCGGCTCGCCCCTTGATTTGTTTTTTTTTTTTGATAAATTTTGACTATGAACAAAATTTATCAAAAACCCTACCCGGCGGGGAAAAACGCCGGATTTACGCTAATAGAGCTATTAGTGGTCGTTTTAATTATTGGTATCCTTGCGGCGGTAGCGTTGCCGCAATATCAAGTGGCCGTAGCCAAAAGCCGCACGACCGAAGCCGTGACCATTTTAAAAGCTATCACGGATGCACAAGAAGTATATTATATGGCCAACGGAACGTATACCAATGATTTAGCCGATTTGGATATCGGCGTAAAAGACAGTAATACCTGGCGTTTTTTCTGCAAGGAACAACGTACGTGTTTTGCTTATCCGAAAGTCAACAATTTGCCCGAGTTTATTGAATTTCATTTGCAGCATGTTCCCAGCACCTACCCGGCCACGCATAGCGGCAAACATTGGTGCCGGGCAAAAGCCGATAATTCAACTGGGGTGAAAATTTGCAAGACTTACGGTCAGCAGGACCCTACGATGACGGGGTATTATTTGATGAATTAAAGTTTGCTGTTTATTATGTTTGGAAAAAGCCGCTCCTTCGGGGGCGGCTTTTTTGGGACTATATAACAAATTATTCTTAAAAAATAAGTATTTTTTGCCTTTTAGTGGGCCTTGAAAAAAAAGGGTTTCCGCGTATGATTAGAGTAAGGACAGGCCCGGAGGTGGGTTATGAAAAATCTTTTAGGCAGATATGGCTGGGTAGTGGCGTTGGTTACGGCGGCGGGGGCGTTGATGTTGTGGGGGACCAAACCCGTTTCGGCGGAACAATCTCCGTTTGAAACAATGCGCCGCCAAATGCCCGCAAAGCTGGATTTGCTGCGGGACCGTGTAAACGAAGCCGGCGGGCAGGATTTGCGTTTGGCCTTAGTGCTTGCCTCGCAAAACGAGGACGCCCATACCGTGGCCACCACGGTATGGGTGTATCAGCAGTATCCGCGGGAACGGCAGCTGGCGGTGATGTTGGCGGCGGCGGTAAAGTATCACCAGGAAATCGGCTTGATGCAGCAGGTGGAGGATAAATCGCTCAAGCAGGCCTTGGCGCAGGCACCCGAGGAAATGATTGGCATCCAAGGGATGTTCCAAACCGTGCAGGATATGCTTGCAATGACTCCCCAGCAGCTCAAATCGGTAGTGAATAAGGCCCAGCAGCTCAATATGCAGCGCAAAGCGGCGGAGGCGGTTAAACGCACCGTTCAGCACCAGCTGCGCCGGCCGAACCCCGACCAAAACAAAGATTAAAAAATGTATGGTTTACGCAAACCGGGGCCGTTATACAACGCGGCCCCGGTTTTTGTTTGTTGTGAAAACCCCCAGCTGGGCTGGGGGTTCTAAAAAGGTTTCACCGGTCAGGTAAAAGCGGTTATAGCACAATCCGCCCCAAAGCAACCAGGCATAAAGCAAGTACCAGTGCGCCCGCGGCGGCGATAATTTCGGGCGTTTTAGGGGTGGCCGGAATAGCCGTTTTGGGCAGTGCGTTCAAACGGTTTTGCAAGGCAGCCGGTGCGGCGCAGAAAAACAGGTATCCTGCCAATTTGCCCGCCCAACCCGGTGCGGCCAACGCACTTGCCAGCCCGCCCAGCCACAAAAACCCCCACGCCCACGGCGCCAGCGGCGCTTTGTGGTGCATATATTCGCACGTGCGGCAGATGATGGCGTTTAATTGGAAAAATGTACCAAATCCGCCCACTGTGCGCAACAAAGCGCTGCCGGCCAGTTTGGTGCCGTCTTGCCGTTTAAACCCATACAGCACTGCCTGCCATTGGCGGTATAGCCAATAAAATACAAACAGTCCTCCGCTCAGCGCGTTTAATACAAACAAGGTGCGGGCGTGGATAAAATAAAACGTGTCGGACATTCCTTTGGCTTTTAATACATTGCGCCGTTCCAGGCGTTTGGCCTCGGATGTATAATCCCATTTTTTAAAACTAAGGGCATAGGCCGCATACGCTACCGCCAAAACCCCCAGCATTCCAAGTAATCTTTCCATATGGTTATTATAATAATTTTCCGGCGGAAACAAAGCCCTTTAACGGGTGAGCGCAAAACGCAGTGTGATAAAGTGCGTTTGTTCATCCAAAACGGCTTCCAACACCCTAGACGGGTTTTTAACGCTCGGAAACCGCACGCTTAGCGAAGACGGCTTCAGCTCCGTTTGGGCTTGGCGGGAAGAAAGCGATTCGCCAAAATGCAGCGAACAAAACATCTTTTCGGCCGTTTGGTAGGCGGTAGCCGTCCTGTAGGCATAGGGAAATGTATCACGGGCAAACAGCAGTTCCGGGGAGGGGTAGAGCGTATAGCCGGCTAACTGCGGATGTCGGTTAATGCATTTCTGGAGGTGATTGTAACGGGTCAGCAATTTTTTTTGAATGTATTTTTTGGTTTCGGCGGCTTGCTCCTGCAACGCCTTTTGCCGGGCGTTATCCAGTTGCGGCGGGATGGCTCCTTCCCCGCGGGCCAACCGCAGCAAAAAAGCCGTCTTGCGGCTGACCGGGACGGCGTTTTCCAGCCGGCGGGGATTTTGCACAAAGGTGCGGACCAAAGCTATATGGCGGTTGCGCTGTTGGATGAGGCCGGGCGTTAAATGTTGGCGGCTTAAAAAGCGTTTCCACTGGGCGGCCGGCTGTTTTTCCTGCCGGGCCTGTATGCGGGCCACGCGGGCCCGCAGCCGAGTAAGCAGGCCGTCCTGCTCGGCCGCGGCATACGCCGGGATGGCAAAAAGGCTGCACAAAGCAAGTAAAAATAATTTTTTCATTTCTATATTATTGTAACAAACCGTATGGCGGGCCCGCCAGCCGTTTTGTATGGGACGGGAAAAAGGCGGAATTATCAGCAGAAACCCTCAAAAAATACTAAAATATATATATCTGCAAAGGAAATTTACTAAATGCCCCGCAGTTGGTTAGAGGGGTATTTTTATGAAAATTATTTAGGAAACAGACTTAATTATGAACAATACCCGCCAGGACGTACGCAACGTGGCCATTATCGCCCACGTAGACCACGGCAAGACCACTATCGTGGATTCCCTTTTAAAATTTGCCGGAGAATTTAAAGTAAAAGAAGACCAGGCCCAAGATACCGTGTTAGACTCCAACCCCTTGGAACGCGAACGCGGCATCACCATTTTAGCTAAATGCACTTCTATCGGCTACAAAGGCCATACCATTAACATCGTAGACACCCCCGGCCACGCCGACTTCGGCAGCGAAGTGGAACGCGTACTGCGTATGGTGGACGGCGCCATTCTGATGGTGGATGCTGTGGAAGGCCCGATGCCGCAAACCCGCTTTGTGTTAAGAAAGGCCCTGGCTTTGGGCCTGCGGCCGATTGTGGTCATCAACAAAATGGACCGCGACCACGTACGCCCCAGCGAAGTGGTGGACGAAGTGTTCAACCTCTTTATGGAACTGGGCGCCACGGACGAACAGTTAGACTTCCCGATTATTTACGCCTCTGGCCGCGCCGGCTGGGCGAGCCTAAAAATGGAAGAAAAAGGCAAAGATATTGCGCCTATTTTGGATACGATTCTTTCGCACGTACCCGCGCCCGAAGCGATGCCGGATGCGCCCCTGCAAATGCAGGTGACGATGCTGGACTATAACAATTTTTTAGGCCACGTGGGTATTGGGCGCATTTTGGCCGGAAGCATTAAAAAAGGCCAGCCGGTGGCGCTTATCCACCACGACGGTACCACCACCAACGCCAAAGCCGCCAAAATCGAACGCTTTTTGGGCCTTGGGAAAGTGGAAGTGGAAGAAGCCACCGCGGGCGATATTGTTTCCATCGCCGGGTTGGAAGGCGTGGACGTGGGGGACACCATCTGCCGCCCCGACGCGTTGAAACCGCTGCCTCCGCTGGCGATTGACGCGCCGACGATGTCGATGGACTTTATGGTAAACGACAGTCCGTTCTCCGGGCGCGAAGGCAAATTTGTCACCAGCCGCCACCTTAAAAACCGCCTGGAAAAAGAAGCCCAAACCAACGTGGGCCTGCGCGTAGAGCAGCTGGAAGGCGAAGGCAAATTTAAAGTGTACGGCCGCGGCGAACTGCATTTGACGATTTTGATTGAAAATATGCGCCGCGAAGGTTTTGAACTGGCGGTATCTTCCCCCGAAGTGATTTACAAAGAAGAAAACGGCCAGCTGTTGGAACCGATGGAATACTTGATTTTGGATATCAAATCCGAATTCCAAGGCGCCGTGTTTACGATGTTGGGCACGCGTGCGGCCAAACTGGAGAATATGGTTTCTGAAGGCGAAGACCGCCTGCGCCTGGAGTATTTAATCGCGTCGCGCGCGCTCATCGGCTTTAAGAACGAGTTTTTAACCAACACCCGCGGAACGGGCATTATGCACCACAGCTTCCACGGGTATTATCCCAAAGTCAACCTGCCCGATTTGCGCCGCAACGGCGTGCTGATTGCCAAGGAAGACGGCGAAACTACCCCGTACGCCCTGTTTGCGCTGGAAAACAACGGAGAACTTTTCTTGGGGCCGGGCGTAAAAGTGTACGCGGGGGAAATTGTGGGGCAGAACTCCCGCTCCAACGATTTGGTGGTGAACCCCTGTAAAGCCAAACACCTAAGCAATATGCGCAGCAAAGCGAGCGACGAATCCTATGTATTAACGCCGCCGCGCGTGATGAGTTTGGAACAGGCGGTGGAATATATCGCGCCGGATGAATTGGTGGAAATTACGCCGACGTCTTTGCGCCTGCGTAAGAAAATTCTTTCCCACTTGCTCAGAAAACGCACCGAGCGCGCCGCCGAAATGGCCGAGGAAGAAGAAGCCTAAGCCTTTTAAAAATACCGCGCTCCCAACTGGGGGCGCGGTATTTTTTTGCTATGATACTGTTATGAATACAAAAGAACGGATGTTGGCGGGGCTTCCTTACCGGGCCAGCGAGGGGGAACTTCCGCAGGAACAATTGGAAAATAAACAAAAAATATACGATTTCAACCATTCCCGGCCGGAAGAAACCACCAAGCGCGATGAACTGCTTCGGAACATTTTGGGAAAATGCGGAAAGAATGTAACTGTTTTGCCGCCGTTTCACTGTGATTATGGAAAGCATACAGAAATGGGAAGCAATGTGTTTATCAATTACAATTGCGTGATTTTAGATGTTTGCCGTGTGCAAATAGGCGATAATGCTTTGCTGGGACCGAATGTTTGCTTGGCGGCGGCCGGACATCCGATACACCCGCTTTCGCGGCGCAGCGGCTACGAATATGGCGCGTCTATTTCCATTGGGAAGGATGTATGGCTGGGGGCCAATGTGGTGGTGAATCCCGGCGTGACGATTGGCGACGGGAGCGTGATTGGTTCGGGCAGTGTGGTGACAAAAGACGTTCCGGCCAATGTGGTGGCGGCGGGGAATCCCTGCAAGGTACTGCGGCCGATAACGGAGGAAGACCGAAAGTTTTACTTTAAAGATAACGAATTTGACGTGACGGATTATTAAAAAACGGGGCTTTTAAAAGCCCCGTTTTTATGCTTGGAGATGTATTTAAAAAAGCTCACTTAAACCCAATTTATCCAAAATACCGTCCAAAAGCCCGGGTTCCTTGGCTTTGGCAACGCCCAGTTGTTTGGTTTCGCGGTCCAGTGCGTGGCGGATTAAGGCCAGGGCTCCGCAGTAGGCGGGGTTATCGGCGGGGCAGTCGGCAATTAAATTATCAAATGCGCCGATGCGCGCCTTGCGCAGGTTCCAGTGTTTTTTGGCGGTTTTTAGCAGGGTTTTGTCCGCGCCGGAGCCGCACAGCACCAAGCGCGTGGCCGGATACTTTAAGTAGGAAACCGATTGGAGCAATTCTTTGGTGAGGGCATTTATTAATTTTTCGTCGGCGTCTTCCAAAATTTCGTCCATAATTTCGTCGGAACCGGGTTCATAGTTATTCAAAATGTCGCGGGTGGTTTCCATATCGTTTTGCAACAGATCGGCGGCGTATTCCGTCAAGTTGTCTTTGCCCAGCGGAATTTCCCATCCGTCCATCAAAGACCCTTTGTAGTACACTAATAGCGAAGATAAACTGCCGCTGATATTCCACAGCAGGACGCCGGATTGTTTTTCTTCCGGTGTGAGGAGAGTTTCGCCCACAGCCACCGAGGAGGGAAGCACCTGGTATTCCGTGCAATTGGCCGCATTGAAGACATTGTTTAAGTTGTTTAAATGCGTCACCAGCGCGTAGGAAATGAACGTTTCCGCGCCCAGCGTAAAACCGGACATTCCCTTCGGGTTTTTGATATCCGTATTGCCGTCTATGGAATAAGAAAGGGGGAGCACATCTACAACATCCAGTGTATCACTTAGGGCGGTGGGGACGGAGTTTTGGGCGGCGGCTTCTATTTCCCGGTCGCCAATAATGCGGTTGCGCGCGTTGACGGATTCGAACCCGTTGGAATGTTTAAATGATAAGAAATTGCCGCGCAAGCCAACCACTACCGACGGATCAAACGATACGTATTGCGCAATTTCGGAGAAAATTTTGGTCAGCTCTTCCTGTGCGCCCTGCATATCCCGCACAAACGCACCCGCAAACGCCCGGCTCGGCCGGCGCAAAATATGGCGGATGCGCAGGGTGTCGGTGTCGTCGTCTTGGGCAGCCAGTGCGGCAATAATTTCGCCGCCTTCAAAATCCAGTGATAGAATGTTGCGGTTCATACGGGTTAAATCCTTATTCTATTTTATCAAATTTGAGGTTTTGTCAATTTGTAGAGGGGGGCGCGGGCGCGGGCAGCGCGCGGAAAAGTTTTTTTCGTCGGAGAAATACAAAAAAATAGGTTCCGTCGTACCGACGAGGAACGGCTTGGAAGGCCCTGCCCTCGGCACCGGCTCGGTGGCGTTGCGGTAGGGTGCGGCAAAGCGGGAAGGGGGTGGCCCCGCTAATCGAGTTAGCGGGCATAGAGAGGGGGGCCCGGATCGGTGCCGTTTCGTTGGGGTGCGGCAGTGCGAAAATAGTGTGGCTCCAGGAGTCGTGTTAGCGGGCCAGGGAAAGGGAGGCCAGGCTCTGGCCGATGTACTTTTTCCGGCGGGAAAAAGTACCAAAAAACGCCCGGTGCCGTTGCGCAAGAGCGCGACATTGCAGGAACAGTGTGGCCCAACCAGTCGTGTTAACGGGTGAAGGAAAGGGGGCACCGGCTCGGTGCCCCAGGGCCCCATAAAAATCACTTCCAAGTGGGAAATTTTATAACTCGCGCGGGGTTCCCCGCGCTCAAACAATAAAATTTCTTTTCCGCTTGGAAGGCTTTTTATAGACGGGGCAAAAGGGCCGGATAAACGGCAACAACCACGGCAACGACAACAACCACGGCAACAGCCACGGAAACGGAAACGGAAACGGAAACGGCAAAAGCGGAAACGTCTTTCATTTTTGCCGTTGTTTTTGGGGCCCTTTAGAGCCGCTTATAAAATACGCTTTCGGGCGAAAAAGGCATTTTATTTGTCTGAGCGCGGGGGACCCGCGCGAGTTATAAACGCCCGCCCGAAAGGTGTATTTTATGGCTCCCCGGGCCCCGCATTTTTTGGTACTTTTTTGTGCCCAAAAAAGTACAGAGACAATTCATCGTGTTAGCGGGTAAAGGAAAGGGAGGCCAGCCGCTGGCCCGGCTCGCCCCTTGCAGGAACATCCTCAACCAGTTGTTCCCTAATAGCGTAAGCACCGTGTTTGGCAACCCCTTGGCCGGGGCCAAAAAGCCTGCCCCCGGCAAGGGGCCATTACGTAAGGGCGCGACATTCCGAAAGCAGTGTGGCTCAACCAGTCGTGTTAACGGGCAAAGAGGGGGGCGGCCAGGCTCTGGCCCTTGCAGGAACATCCTCAACCAAGTTGTTCCCTAATAGCGTAAGCACCGTATTTGGCAACCCCTTGGCCGGGGCCAAAAAGCCTGCCCCCGGCAAGGG
>CALUQD010000045.1 GCA_944322825.1 Candidatus Avelusimicrobium pullicaecorum | reverse complement strand
AGGGAGGGAAAATGACCGTCCCCGTGCGTATTGAACATTTATTTAAAACCTACACCCGCCGGCGGCTGCTGGGCAAAAACCTGGAAAAACCCGTCCTAAAGGACGTGTCTTTGACGCTGGAAGACAACCACGTGCTGGGCCTGGTGGGCGAGTCCGGCTGCGGCAAAAGCACGCTGTGCAAAGTGTTATTAGGGATAGAAAAACCCACCTCCGGCCTGGTGGAAGTGAACGGCCAAAACGTGCCGACCCTTTCCAAAAGTGAATTTAAAAAATTGCGACGCGTGTTGCAGGTGGTGTACCAGGACCCGTATTCCAGCCTGGACCCGCGCATGAACGTGCGCCAGCTTTTAAGCGAACCGCTGGACATCCACGGGCTGAAAAAGGACAAGCAGGAACGCAAAGCCTTCTTGAAGGAACTGCTGACGGCCGTGGGCCTTTCGGAAAGCCAGCTGGAACGGTACCCGCACGAATTTTCCGGCGGGCAGCGCCAGCGCATTTGCATTGCGCGCGCGCTGGCCTTAAATCCCCAAATTTTAGTGGCGGACGAGCCCGTTTCCGCGCTGGACGTATCGGTGCAGGCGCAGATTTTAAATTTGTTAAAAGAAATTAAAAAATCGCGCCGGCTGTCTATGCTTCTTGTCACGCACGTTTTTGCTGTCGCGCGCTTTTTGTGCGACGATATCGCCGTGATGTACCGCGGGCGCATTGTGGAACGCGCCCCCGCGGAAGAATTATTCACCAACCCCCAGCACCCGTACACGGAGGCGCTCCTTTCGGCCGTGCCTTCTGTACACGCCCCGCGCCGGGCCGTTTTTGCCGGGCAGGAAACGCCCGAAGAACACCCCGAACGCGAAAGCTGGGCCTGCCCTTTTGCCGCGCGGTGCCGCTATGCGCAGCCCGCGTGCCAAACGCAGCCGTTTGCCTTGCAGGAAGTCGCCCTGCGCCACGCATGCGCGTGCGGCGTGCTGCCGTTTAAAAACCACAAAAGTAAATCCGCCGTATAGGAGTGATGGTATGAAACCCGAGGAACAGCGTTTAGTTGATACGTTTTTATCGTTGGTCAAAATAGACAGCGAATCGTTTAACGAAAAAAACATCCAGGAATTTTTAGCCGCCCGTTTAAAAGAACTGGGCTGCAAAGTGTATGTGGATAATGCCGGCAAAAAATACAACACCAACGCCAAGGGCAACCTGATCGGTTATTTCCCCGGGACGGCCAAAAGCCAGCCCGTGGTGCTTAGCTCGCATATGGATACGGTGTCCCCGGGCAAAGGGATTAAACCGGTTGTCAAAAAAACGCGCATCACGTCGGACGGAACCACCATTTTGGGCGCGGACGACAAAGCCGGCCTGGCCATTATTTTGGAAGTGCTCCGCACGCTTAAAGAACAAAAAAACCACCTCTATCCGCCGGTGGAAGTCGTGTTCACGCTGACGGAAGAAAACGGAATGATGGGTGCCAAAAATTTGGATTACAAAAAATTAAAAGGCCGCGAAGGGCTGATTTTGGATAACGAAGAAGTGGACGAACTGTTGGTGCAGGGCCCGGCCGTAAACACCATTGAAGTGTGGGTGAAAGGCCTGGCGGCGCACGCGGGCGTCTGCCCGGAAAAGGGCATTTCCGCCCTGGAAGTGGCGGCCTATGCGCTGGCCCAAATGAAGCTGGGCCGCGTGGACAAAGAAACCGTGGCCAACTTCGGTGTGGTGCAGGGCGGACAGGTGACCAACGTGGTGATGGGTGAGCTGTATTTAAAAGGCGAAGCCCGCAGCTTAAACAATGCCAAACTGGCCAAGCAGACCGCCCATATGAAAGCCTGTTTTGAAAAAGCCGTCAAACACTTTACCAAAAAAATTGACGGCAAAGTCTGCAAACCGCAGGTAAAATTTGTGGCGGTGCAGCGCTATCCGGCCGTGCACGTGCCCAAAAGCCACCCGATGGTGAAAGCCGTGCTGGCCGCCGGCAAAAAACAAGGGTTAACCATCCGTGCGGTAGCGTCCGGCGGCGGGTGCGACGCCAACATTTTAAGCGGCTTCGGCTTTACGCTGCCCAACTTGGGCGTAGGCTGCCGCCACTGCCACACGCCGGCGGAAACGCTGGAATTAAACGAATTTTTCAAAGCGTTCCAAATCACGCTTGCCGCCGTGCTGGCGTACCGGAAATAGCGCTTTAAACGAGGGAAGGGCCGTATGGTAAATTACATTGTAAGAAGGCTTTTGATGCTGCCCCTGGTGGTGCTGGGGGTGACGTTTCTGTTGTTCTTTTTAACCCAGCGTTTAAGCCCCGAAATGCGTGCCTCCCTGTACGTAAAAGACCCGCGCCAAATGGGCGCGCTGGAAGAAGTCATCCGCGAATACGGCCTGCGCGACAATGTGTTTAAACAATATGGCCGCTGGCTTAAAAACGTGGCACACGGCGACTTGGGGTACAGCCCCAGCGCCAATATGCCCGTTTCGCAGGCGATTAAGGAATACCTGCCCGCCACCATTCAGCTGGCGTTTGTAACCATTGTGTTTGTGGTGTTTTTCGGCGTGTGGTTCGGCTGCGGCTCGGCCATACACAAGGACGAGTGGAAAGACATTGTGGCCCGGCTGATTTCGGTGGGGGGGTTTTCGTTGCCGATATTTGTGCTGGGGCTTATTTTGCTGATGATTTTTTACGGCCAGCTGGGCTGGTTTGCACCCGGCGGCTATTCGGTGCAGACGGATGTGCTCATCCACAGCGGGATGTTTAAAACCTACACCGGTTTCCTGCTGATTGACTCGTTGTTAAACGGCAATTTGCGCGTGTTTTGGGACGTATTATCCCACCTGGTGCTGCCGGCGGTTACGCTGTGTATCGGGTCGTTTGCACTGATGGTGCGCGTGATGCGCTCCAGTATGCTGGAAGAATTGAATAAAGATTACGTCCGCACCGCCCGCGCCAAAGGGCTCAACAAATTTCAAGTAGTGTATAAACACGCCGGCAAAAACGCCATTATCCCCGTCATCACGCTGGCCAGCATCCAGTTCATCCGCCTGCTGGGCGGCACGGTGATTGTGGAAACCATTTTCGATTATCCCGGCATCGGCCGTTTTGGCGTGATTGCCGCCCAACAGCTGGATATCGCGGGGATTTTGGGATTTTCGCTGATGGTGGCGGTGTTGTTTGTGCTGGGCAATTTGCTTTCGGATATTTTGTATACGGCGGTAGACCCGCGTATCCGCTTGGAATAATATGATAAACGACCGCATTTTAAAACGTATCTATACTAATAAAACCTCCCTGTTTGGGTTGGTGATCGTGGTGTTTTTCCTGTTGGTGGCGCTTTTTGCCCCGCTGCTTGCGCCGGTGGAAAACCCCAATAACGCCTACCAACTGCCGCAAAAGAGCTACCAGATTGCGCCGCAGCCGCCTTCCGCCCAGAACTGGTTCGGCACCACCGAACAGCAGTACGATTTGTACTACGGCGTGGTGTGGGGCACGCGGCTGGCGTTTAAAATCGGGCTGACGGTGACGTTCTTTGCGTTTTTGATTGGTCTTTTGGTGGGCGGCGCGGCGGCGTATTTCGGCGGAAAGACGGACGAAATTTTAATGCGCCTGACGGACGTGGTGTTTGCCGTTCCGTCGTTGGTGCTGGCCATGGTGATTGCCGCCATGCTGGGGCCGGATATCAAAAATATGATGATTGCCCTGACGGCAGTGGCGTGGCCGTCCTATGCGCGGCTGGTGCGCGGGGATATATTATCGGTCAAACAGCGCGACTATGTAACCGCCGCCCGCACGCTGGGCGCACGCGGGCCGCGCATTTTGCTGCGCCATATTTTGCCTAATGCCATTTATCCGTCCGTGGTGGTGGCCAGCTTGGACATTGGCTACGTGGTGCTGACGGCGGCTTCGCTTTCGTTCTTGGGGCTGGGCGCACAGCCCGGCACGGCCGATTGGGGCCAGCTGATTGCGATGGCGCGCAACTGGGTGTTGGGTACGCCGGGCCATCCGTTTGCCTATTGGTATACGGTGGTGGCGCCGGGCGGAGCGATTTTTATGTTTGTGTTGGGCTGGAACTTGCTGGGGGACGCGTTTAGGGATATTTTGGACCCCAGACAAGCCTAATTTTTACTACAATAAAAAAAACGACCATTCAAAGGGGTGCTTATGATTCGCCGCAAAGATTTGTATACCGCGTTGTCCGACAGTGCTTTTCGTTTTCCCGATAAAATAGCCTTGGTGGAGGCCGGCACCGAAAAGAAAGTGTCCTATCACGAACTTTTAATGCAGGTGGACCGGGCCGCCGATATGTTTTTTGAGCACGGCATCCGCAAAGGGGACCGCGTGGCCGTGGCCCACCGCAACGCGATTGACACGGTAGTAGCCAACTTTGGGCTGTATAAATTGGGTGCGGTTTGTATTCCGATGAACTTTATGGTCACCAAGCCCGAAGAAATTGAATATATTTTAAACAACGCCGGTGTGAAAGCGGTGGTCACTCAGGCGGAATTTATCCGCCATTACGTCAAATGCCTGCCCAACTTGCCTACGGTGCAATATGTGTTTTCTACCGATGAAATCCCTTCGTCCGCCGCGGGCAACCCCCAAGTACAGCTTTTTTGGCAGGAAATTGAAAAATCCACCGTGCACGAAGAAACTTCTTCCGCTTGCGCCACTTTGGATGATTTGGCTTTTATCTTGTACACCTCCGGCACCACCGGCCTGCCCAAAGGCGCTATGCTTACGCACGGGAACTTAGCGTCCAACGTGATTTCCTGCGCGCAGATTTTTAAAATTACCGATGACGATTGCTTCCTGTGCCTGCTGCCGATGTTTCACTCGTTCGCGTGGACGACGTGCGTGGTCATTCCGATGTATTTAAATTTAAAAGTCGTCATCGTGGCCAACGTGATGCCGGCCAGCAAGTGGCTGGGCGCGATGGGTTCCGAAAAAGTGACGGTTATTTTGGCCGTGCCGCAAATTTATGCGGTGCTGTCCAAGGAAGCCAAGGGGTTAAAACGCCTCTACTTGCGTTTTTGGCCGTTTAAGAGTGTGCGCTTTGCCGTGTCCGGCGCGGCGCCGCTGACGCAGGAAATCAAGGACCGGTTTGAACAAAAAATCGGCGTGCCGATATTGGAAGGTTATGGCCTTACCGAAACCAGCCCGGTGGTGAGCGTGAATACCGAGGAATTGCAAAAAATCAAATCGGTCGGACCGGCCATCCCCGCGGTGAATACGATTGTGCTGGACGACGACGGCAACGAAGTGCCCCGCAACCACGAAGGCGAACTGTGCGTAAAAGGCCCCAACGTGTTCCGCGGCTACTGGGGCAACGAAACCGCCACGCGCGACGCATTTACCGAAGACGGCTGGTTCAAAACCGGCGATATTGTGGAAGTGGATGACGACGGATTTATCTTCATCAAAGACCGCAAGAAGGATATGATTATCATCAAGGGGCTGAAAGTGTTTTCCGCACAGGTGGAAGCGGTCATTTGCGAGCACCCCGGCATTGAAGAATGCGCCATTATCGGCGTGCCGGACGGACGCGGGGGCGAATTTGTAAAGCTCTATGCCGTCAAAAAAGAAGGCGCAGAAATTGACCCCAACGAATTTCGAAAATTCTTAAAAACCCACCTGGACAATTACAAACGCCCGCGCGATTTTGAATTTGTGGACGAACTGCCCAAAAACGCCCTGCGCAAAGTGTTAAAACGCGAACTGCGCAAAGACGCCGTGGCCAAGCTGGCCGCGCGCGGCGGGGCGGCGCCGGAGGAACCCCTTGCTTGATTTGGCGCGCGTGCTGCGGGAGGTTATCCCGCAGGCGCATTACGTGGGGGGAATTGTGCGCAACAGCCTGCTGCGCAGGCAGTCGTCGGATATAGACATCACCCTGCCGCTCTCGGATGTGCGCCGGGCCGCCGAAGAACTGGGCCGCCGCCTAAAAGCGGCCGTGTTTGAAATGGACCCCGAACTAGGCGTCTGGCGTTTGGTTACCCGCAACGGAAAAATCCAAATTGATTTAACCGCCTACCAAGGCAAAGATTTAAAGGCCGATTTATTGCGGCGCGATTTTACCGTCAACGCCTTGGCCTACCCCGTGTCGGCCCTGCCGCAAATTGTTATCACGCCGCGCAAAAATGATACGGCGCATATTCTGTTAAAAAGACTCCAAAAAAAGTTGATTATAGATAAATCCTCCGGCCTGGCGGATTTGTCGGCCAAAGTGATAGACCGCACCGGCCCGCGGGTGTTCCAGGATGACCCGCTGCGAATGCTGCGGGCGTTTCGCTCGGCGGCGGAATTGGGGTTTTCGATTGCGCCGCGTACTTTGGCGCAGATTAAAAAGGACCATCCGCTTATTGTGCAGTCCGCCGGCGAGCGCGTACACGAAGAATTGGACCGCCTGTTTGCCACATCCAAAGCGTATGAAAATCTCGTTTTAATGGATAAATGCGGGTTGTTAACGGCGCTGTTCCCGGAATTGGAACCCCAGCGCACTTGCGCCGAAGTATACTATGGCAAAGGCGGCGTGTTCAGCCATACGCTGGCCGTGTTTGCCCGGATGGAATATCTGCTGGACCATTTGCCCAAGGCGTTCCCCAAATACGCCAAAAAACTGGCGCCGTATGCGCAAAATAAACCGCTTTACAAAATGGCCGCCCTCTTGCACGATGTAGCCAAGCCGGCTACGGCCAAAGTGATGGGGGATCGGCTGCGTTTCTTTTACCACGAGGAAAAAGGCGCCAAAATGGCCAAAACGATTTTGGAGCGCCTGCATTACAGCCGGGCGGACATCCGCCTGATTGGCGCAATGATTGGCGAGCATTTGCGTCCGTCCAACCTGGCCAGCAACGACGTCATCACCGACCGGGGGGCCTATCACTTTTTCCGCGATTTGGGCGATGCGGCCGTGCCAATGCTTTTGTTGTGCTGGGCCGATTACGCAAGCTATGTGTCCGACGCGCAGCTCAAGCGCATTATGCCCAAAAGCGGCCAGCGGATGATGACGCTGGCGCAAGCGCAGAAAACGGCCAATATCGGCAAAACCCTGCGTCATATGCAGGTATTGAATTTGTTATTTAAAAAATTTTTTGATACGCCTAAAAAAGTCCAGCCCGTACGCTTGATTACGGGGCGGGACATAATGGACGCCTTATCCCTGCCGCCCAGCCCCAAAATCGGCGAGATTTTGGAAGCCGTAGCCGTGGCGCAGGTGGAAGGCAAGGTGTCTTCCAAGGAAGAGGCCTTGGCGTTTATTCAAAAATTACCGCTTGCCCGGTAATTTTGCCAAAAGTATGTACAGACGGAAAAAACTTTGCTAAAATAATAACAGCAAACCGTTTATGCGGGCGTGGTTCAATGGTAGAATGGAAGCTTCCCAAGCTTTAGACGAGGGTTCGATTCCCTTCGCCCGCTTTTTTTATCAGGGACAACTATGGAAAACGAAAACCTGGATTTAGATGTTAAACCGGCCGGCAATAAGGATTTGTGGCTGTTTTTAATTATTGTAGATATTATCTTTTTGTGCGTGTTTGGCTTTTTTATCTACAAACATTTTTCCGCCCGTTTGTTTGAAACGCCCGCCGCGGCGGTTTCCGAACAAACGCAAACCGTAAACGTCCCCGAAATAACGGAAACCGATATTGTTGTGAGCGAGGAACCCATTGTGGTGGATTCCGCAACCGTGGCGCCTGTTTCCAATGCCGAAACCCCGGCCGCCATTGTGGAAGCCCCCAAAGCGCAGGAAGTAAAACCGGCCGAAGCCGCTCCTGCCGTGGTTGCCCAGCCGGAAAAGAAAGAAAGCGTAATTGTAAAAGTAAATCCCAAGAGCAAATACCGCCGGGTGACGTTCCGCTGGTTTGGCGAAGGGGAAAAAGTATCTATCGTCAGCGGTTTTACGATGGCCAAACCCCAAGCGCTTAGAAAACGCGGTGATTATTGGGAAACGACGCTCTCTATCGCTCCGGGGGCGTACAAATTCCTCTACATTATAGACGGGAAAAACACGCTCGACCCGTATAGCGAAGAAAAAGACGGCCGCTCCTATATAGTGATTGAGTAACATTTGAAATATAAAAAACCCCGGTTTAAGCCGGGGTTTTTTATGTCTTGTTGATTGAAACGGTTTTGTATAGGCGGAGGAAACCTGTGGAAAGCGCGGGGCCTTGCCAGTCGGGTTAGCGGGCATAGAGAGGGAAGGCCAGGCTCTGGCCCCTTGCAGAAACATTCACAACAAGTTGTTCCCTATTGCGTAAGCACCGTACCTGACGCAACTCTGTCCGAGGCAGAGCCCCGCGGCCTGAAAGGGTCGTTGCGTAAGAGCGCGACAGTACAGGGACAGTGTGGCCCAATTAGTCGTGCTAACGGGCCTAGAGAGGGGAGCCCCGGCTCGGGGCCCTTGATTTGTTTTTTTTTTTTGATTAATTTTTTTTATGAACAAAATTTATCAAAAAACCTACCCTGCGGGGAAAAACGCCGGATTTACGCTAATAGAG
>CALUQD010000044.1 GCA_944322825.1 Candidatus Avelusimicrobium pullicaecorum | reverse complement strand
CACTCAAACAATAAAATTTCTAATCCGCTTGGAAGGCTTTTTATAGACGGGGCAAAAGGGCCGGATAAACGGCAACGACGACTACGACACAACAAAGCGGAAAAGACTCCTTTTTTAGATAGCGCGACAGTGCGGGAACAGTGTGGCTCCAGAAGTCGTGCTAACGGGTAAAGGAAAGGGAGGCCAGCCTCTGGCCCTTGATTTGTTTTTTTTTTGATAAATTTTGGCTATGAGCAAAATTTATCAAAAAACCCTCCCGGCGGGGAAAAACGCCGGATTTACGCTAATAGAGCTGTTAGTGGTCGTTTTAATTATTGGTATCCTGGCGGCAGTGGCCTTGCCGCAGTACGAAAAAGCGGTGGAAAAATCCCGCGCGGCCCAGGCATTAAGTGCGCTTAAATCGCTGGGGGCTTCGTACCAAACCTATTATATGGCCAATGGCGAGTCTGCCACCCAATTTGACCAACTGGACGTGGAAATGGATTGGAACGGAAACGAAAAATGGTTTTCAGGTGCCACGGATACGCGTTCTAACGGGGATTGGTCTATGCAGTTGATTGGTACCAGCGTGGATTTTGGTTTGTATATCGGACGGT
This sequence comes from Candidatus Avelusimicrobium pullicaecorum, assembly GCA_944322825.1. Classification (GTDB taxonomy): domain Bacteria; phylum Elusimicrobiota; class Elusimicrobia; order Elusimicrobiales; family Elusimicrobiaceae; genus Avelusimicrobium; species Avelusimicrobium pullicaecorum. Next base: position 8,390 of record CALUQD010000044.1, on the reverse strand, counting down.
TAACCGGCAAATACAAAGGGGCTGGCTTTGCCATTTTTAACACGAACGCCGGAAATGTGGAACACGATGTAATTTGGTGTGTGGAACGCACCTGCAACGGGGTATTGTTTGAAGAACCGGCCGGAGCCTACTGCAGCAAACTTTTCAATGCCCCTTTTTATAAAACAAACGGTTGTTTGCAAGTTTATAAAATGCCGTAGTATAAACCGGCTTGTTTTTCGGCCTTCCCTCTTTAATGGGGGAAGGCTTTTTTAATATCAATTTCCGCTGTCCGCCGGGCGGCGTTTTTGATATAGTATCCCTATGGACCATTCTATTTTAACAGCATTTACCTTAAGTTTTTTGGCTGGCGCGGCGACCGCGGTGGGCGGTGGGCTGGCGTTTGTGATTAAAAAGGAAAATTTATCCGCCCTGTCTTTGGGGCTTGGTTTTTCAGCCGGGGTGATGATTTATGTATCGTTTATGGAAATCCTGCCGCAGGCTACGCAGTCCTTAGGGGCGTTATACGGGCAGAAGCCCGGCGCGTGGGCGGCGATAGGGTTGTTTTTTGCGGGGATTGTTGCGGCGTGGCTGATTGATACGCTCTTGCCTTCGCACCACGTGGAAGAACATACGTTAGATAAATCCGCCCAGCTCAAACACTTGGGGTTGTTTACGGCGTTGGCGCTGGCGATACACAACTTCCCCGAAGGGCTGGCTACGTTTATGGCCTCTATGCAGGAACCGGCTTTGGGGGTTTCTATTGCGGTGGCGGTGGCCATCCACAACATTCCCGAAGGCGTCGCCGTGGCGCTGCCTATTTATCACGCCACCGGCAACCGCGCGCAGGCGTTTTGGTACAGCGCGGGCTCCGGCCTGGCCGAACCGGTGGGAGCGGTGCTGGGGTTTTTCCTCTTAAAAGCGTTCTTGCACGAAGCCGCCTTCGGCGTATTATTTGCGCTGATTGCGGGGATTATGGTCTATATCGCACTGGACGAACTGCTGCCCACCGCGCACGAATACGGCGACGGCCACAAAGTGATTTGGGGCGTGGTCGGAGGGATGATGGTGATGGCGGTTTCCCTCTTATTATTTTAATTTGTGATACTTTTTGCGCTGCTGGATAATATAGGTGCAGGCTACCTTACAGGCAAGAGCGAGTTATGAATTTTGAAGAAACTTATAACCGTTTGTTTAAACCGGTATTGGCGTATGTGCAAAGCCGCGTGCAGAATGCGGCCGCCGCGGCGGATATTGCTGCGCGCGTGTGGCAAAAAGTGTTTGAACATCAAAACCAATACCAGCCGGAAAAAGGCCTGCCGGACCAATGGATATTCAGCATTGCGCGCAACGAAGTAAACAAATACTTCGGATTTTGGGGGATAAAGCGGTTTTTATCGCTTACTGCGCAGGAAGAAATCTTCCCGGCACAGGACGCGCTTCCGTTGGAAGAATTGGAACGGCAGGAAAAAAACCGGCGTTTGTTGGGCGCCTTGCAGCGGCTGGACAGCCGGGAGCGGGATTTGGTATCGCTTAAGTTTTACGGCGGATTTAACAACCGCCAAATCGCGCGCTTGACGGGATACAGCGAGTCCAATGTGGGCACGATACTCAGCCGGGCTGTGCACAAACTGCGTACGCGGTTGGGGGACTTATGAAATTGTCTGATAACGAATTGGAAACCTTGTATAAACAAATGGACTTGGACCCAAACGGCATTTTGCAGCAAGCCGTTTACCGCCAATTGCACGTCCGCCCGGCGCACCGCTGGCGGCGGGTGGCTTTGGCGGCGTGTGCGGCGGCCGTGCTGGCGTTTTGCGCGGTGCCCCTGTGGAAAGAGCTGAATCGCCCGGAAGAAATCCCGGTGCTGCCTATGCCGCAGTGGCTGGCGGAACAAGCGGATTTTTCAATGTACCAGTCACCAAATGGGGAACTCTTGGTTCCTGCACCTAGGAGAAAAATATGAAAATGCAAAAAATAGCTGTATGGTTGGTGGGGTGTCTTTTATGCTTGGCGGCGGGAGCCGCACAGGCGCAGGCGGATCTGCCCAAGCGCAAACCCCTTGGCGAAAATAAATACGAAAAGCAAAAGCAGGCCATTATTGCCTTGAAGAATGAAGTGGCGGATTTAAATGCAAGGTATTGGGCCAATCGGATCGTAAACGAAAAAGATGTTACGTTGGAAGAAATTAGGACGTATTCCCAAAAATGGGTGGGGGACGGGCCCCAGCAATACCGCCAGATAGAAGCGGTGGTGAAGTCCGGCACGGTGCGCCCTTTAACCCCCGAAGAACACCGGCGCTTGGATGAAAACCGCCTGAAAGTGCGCGCCGTATTGAACCCGGAGCGGCAAGATAAGAAATTGATGGCTTCGCTTACCCAGCAGGAATGCGCCGAACTGGAAGCCCGGATGTGGGCCTACCGCGCGCTGTATGATTCGGAAAAATGGTACAAACCGGGTTGGGAGGACGGCTTGCTGCTGCCGGAAAAATATCGGCTGGAATCGGGCGATTTGGTGGAAAATTTGCCACGCAACATTGAGCGGAAAAAAGAAGTGCGCCGCTTGTTCTTGCAATATATGAAGAACAAAAACCCCCAGCCGCTTTCCGATACGGAGCGTTCCCGCTTAAACGGCTGTTCGTATTTTGACGACCAAGTCTATTCCATTACCCGCTACCCAGCGTATGAGTTTACGGGGGACGCCAAATAAAAAAACCGGGGTTTTTAAAACCCCGGTTTTGCATAAGTATCTTTTATCAAAAACGCCCCGGGGAAATCCCGGGGCGTTTTAGCGGATGCGGTTAAAAAATCAGCGGTGCCAGCATAAAGGAAATAATCATCCCCAGCGAATAACTGGTAACGTTGGCGGTTAAACTGAGCATAAACGAATCGTTGAGCGAAATCTTCCGCGGGTTCATCAGCCGGATGATCAGCGTTTCCGCCAGCAGGCAGAACAACCACAGGAAAGCCGTTTCTTTGACGTAGCGGACCAAAAATAGCCACGAAAGAGAAGTGGTAATCAGATTGGCCAGCCCGACGCTGTACAAAATGGTAAAGTTCTTTTTCCGGTAGGAAAGATACGCCGCCGCCGCCAGCAGTTCCAGCACTAAAATTAATCCCAGCGATACCCACGCATCCCGCCGCGCCCAGGCCCGGCTGCCGGCTTTTTCGGCCGAGGGAGCCACCGTCAGCCCTTCATCATCCACATACACGTTAAAGCGCGCGCGCAGCGTATCCGGCGCGGCAAAAACGTTGCTTTCGCGGGTGGTGCCGTCTGCAAAGGAGATAATCAGTTTTTGATAATTATCGTAATTATAGGCAATAGAAAAACATCCGTCCGCTTGGCAGTATAACTTTTGCAGCCCATACACGCCCATGGGGGTGTTTTCGATGCATTGGTTATCGCGGCACTGGATTTGCTCGCTGTGCAAGGGGTCGATGGCTGGTTTTTCCGCCGTGTTGTAAATGAAAGAAAATTCCATTTCCGGCTTGGGGGATACATCCGCCCACAGCGGGGAAAACAAGCAGAAAAAAAGCGTTAATACGAGTAATTTTTTCATTTTTTTCTCTCGGTATGCTTTATTTTGTATTATAACATTAATAGACGAAAGGGGGAACCAAAATGTTTTTTACCAAAACGCAAAACGAAAAATATGCCGATGTGATGATTTGGGCCCTGGAAACAGCCCGCCGCAACGGCCAATTTAAACCCTATGATGCGGTGCTCCTGCGCAGCGACCCGGCCGCCTTGCCGCTGGCCCGCGCGGTGTATGCCAAACTGATTGCCAAGCGGTACAATGTCGTCCTGCGCCTAAACGCCCCGGAAGATTTTACGAAGGAATTTTACCTCCGCGCCGATGATAAGCAGTTGGCCTTTGTGGCCGCGGGGGAAAAGGAATTCCAGGGGGGGATTAACGGATTAATTGCCCTGCGCGCACCGGAAGATTTAACGCATTTAAAGCAGGTAGACCCGGCCCGCATCGCCAAAAGTGCCGTCGCCCGCAAACCCTTGCGCGAAATTTTGGATACGCGCGAACAGAAAGGGCTGTTTTCGTGGACGTTGTGCAACTATCCCACCGAAGAACTCGCCAAACGGGCCGGATTGTCCGGCAAAGAATATGCCAACCAAGTGGCCCGGGCGTGTTTTTTAAACGAAAAAGACCCCGTCAAAAAATGGCAGGAAGTCACCCGGCAGATCACCGAAATCGGCCAATGGCTTTCCGCCTTGCCGATTGAAACCCTGCGGGTGGAGTCCCAACATATGGATTTTGAAGTACTGCTGGGCGAAAAACGCAAATTTATTGCGGGCGGCGGATGCAATGTGCCGTCGTTTGAAATTTTCACTTCGCCCGATTGGCGCGGTACGCGCGGCGTATACTTCGCCGATTTATCCTCCTACCGCAGCGGCAACTATGTGAAAGGGATACGGTTGGAGTTTGAAAAAGGCCGCGTGGTGCATGCCACGGCCCAGCAAGGGCAAAATTTTGTGCGCAAAATGTTGGCAATGGACAAAGGCGCCGCGCAAATAGGCGAGTTCTCTTTAACAGACCGCCGGTTTTCCAAAATCACCAAGTTTATGGCCGATATTTTATACGATGAAAATTTCGGCGGAAAATACGGCAACTGCCACGTGGCCGTGGGCGCCAGCTACGCCGATACTTTCGCCGGCCCGCAAGAGAAACTGGATAAAAAACTCAAAGAAAAACTCGGCTTTAACGATTCCTCCCTGCATTGGGATTTGATTAACACCGAGGATAAAACCGTCACCGCCCGCTTGAAAGGCGGCTCGACAAAAGTCATTTACGAAAAAGGGCAGTTTGTATATTAGCCAGTTCCAAGATGAGCCATAAGACCCAGAAGCTCCTAGGTCTTATGGCTCTTGTTGTGTGCAAAACAAACACCTATCATATAAGTAAGGAAATCTTACAAAGGAGCCAACTTATGAAAAAAGTATTTGTCTGGATGATTTTAGCCGTTTTTACGCCGTGCTTGTTTGCCCAAAACACGGTGAATGTGGCTGCCATCGCACAAGCGGCCAAAGAAGGGCAGGCAAAACAATCTGCCCGGGTGGCGGCTTCGGAAAAACAAGTACTGGAGGCTTGGGAGCAATTTAAAAAGCAAGCGGCGGCCCTTAATTATTATGATTATAATTGGATGTTCTTATCCTTAGATGGCGTCCGCCAGGCTTATATGAAACTGCGCGAGAAATCTGTTTCCGCGGCCCGCAAGTGCGCGGCGGAACTGACGAAACCGGTTTCTATCGCCCAAGGTAAAAAGACCATCAAGATCGTATCGTATGTGAATATGGAAAGCAGCAATTTGTGGCAGACGGAACAAGCTAAATTTGATGTTTTTGCCCGTACTTTGGAAAAAGATGCCCAGCTTTCCGCCGCCAATATGCCGGACGTTTTGCCAGTGGATTTTAAAGTGGCGTTGGTTTCTTTCCGCCAATATGTAAGCGATAGCAAAGAGTTGAATTCTTCGTGGGCGCTGCAAAGTATGATGCCGGCAATGGATGCCTTTAACCGCTATATGAAAGTGAATCCGAAATTGGGCGCCGCTATGGCCAAGGAATTTCAAAAACCCATACCGGCTGGTTGGGGCGGAACGGTGGTGGCTTCCCAGTTCATCCGGGACCACGCCTGCGAAGTATGGTCAATGCAAGACCAACTGGAAGCGTTTGCTGCCACGCTGGCTCGTTTGGCTAAATAAGTTTAATTAAAGTGGTAACGGGTCCGGAGCGCAAACTCCGGACTTTTGGATGGAAGCGTACAGGCAGTAAAACGCTCCATCCCCTTAGAAAAGAAATCATTCCGATTCCCTTTTATAATTGAGAAGACGCTGAAACTGTTGAAAAGATAAAACTATTAAGGAGAAAATATGAAAAAAATGTTGTTGATGTTGGCTGTTGTAGTCGCATCTACCGGAATGCTGTCTGCACAGTCCGTTACAAAACAAAACCTTACCACGGAGTCCCTAATACAACAGTGGCAGCAAAAAACCCGGCTGCCGGATGGCGCCATCCAACGGTTGCTGTATAATGCCGATCCTTCCTCCCGCGTGAAAGTGTTGGGGCTTTTCCGGCAGTTTATCAAAGATATAGGGCAGGTTAACTCCAACGATACAGAGGCTGCGTTTGGGGTAATTGGTACCCTGTGCAGAGAGTATATAAAACAAGCCGATTCCATCGAACCCAGCGATACCCAAGTATTCAATATCCCTTTTACCTTTGCGAATGGGAAAGAAGCCCGCTTGGCTTCCTATATGAGTACGGAAATTAAAAATCTGCCGGAAAACGAACGCTCTTTTTATTATTCCTGCGCGGATAACCTGCTGGACAAGATGAAAGGTGTTTGTAAGAGCGAGTTGCTCCTGCCGAGCGATTTCCAGCGGGATTTGAATGTGTACCGCAATATGGTGAAATCGTCCGAAGAATTAAATTCTTCTTTTGTGTTGCAGAGCTTGCTGCCGGTAATGGATTCTTTTAACCAGTATATTGCCACTATCCCCGCGTTGGGTTCGGTGATGGCTAACGAGCTCCAGCAGCCGCTGAAAGCAGGATGGGGCGGAAAAGTGGTGACTTCCGAGTTTATCAAACATCACTCCAGCGAAGTGCCCGCTACTGTACAGTATGAATTGGATACTTTTGCTGACCAATTAGAACGCTTCGCGAAATAAATTCCCTGGTCTGTTTACAACCGCCCGGAGCATTGGCTCCGGGCGGTTTTTGATAGCCAATCGGCTGGGGGCGGGAGGGGCAAGTAGCGTTAGCAGCCGCCCTGCGGCCTGGGGTTCTTTGTTTTAAATAGCGGCAAAGGGGCCTTTTAAAGACATAAAAAAACCGGCGTATGCGCGCCGGAAAATACGGTAAATCGGAAAAATTTAGAGTTCTTTATGTATTACCTTTAAGGCCGCTTTTTCTTTGGCCACCGGCAGGCACTCCTGCACGCGGTAATTTTTGCCGTCCACTAATTGGGAAATGACGGCGATATCGGCATCGGTCAGCACCTCTTTGTCGTAAGTGGTGCGAAATTCGTAGCCAATGCCCGCGTTTCGGATTAAATCCATTGATTCGCGCAAAATAGCCGGGTTAAATTCCACGCCCGTAATCAGCGCGTATTTTTCCAGCGGGGCTTTTAAATCCATCGCAATAAAATCCACCAGTTTTTGCTCGATGAGCTGCCGGAGCATTTCCGGGCGGGTGCCGTTGGTGTCGAGCTTGACGGCGTAGCCCATTGATTTTATTTTGGCTAAAAACTGGGGTAAATCGTCGTATAAGGTGGGTTCTCCGCCGGATACCACTACGCCTTCAAGCGTGCCTTGCCGGCGTTTTAAAAAAGCGTCAATTTCCTCTTCGGCAACGGGTTCTGCAAACAGATGCGGGTACACTAATTCCGGGTTATGGCAGTAGCGGCAGCGAAAATTACAGCCTTGTGTAAAAATCACGGCAGCCGGCCGGCCCGGGAAGTCTATCAGTGTAAATTTAATCAGTCCGCCTAGTTTCATATCAGAACCCGTTGCTGGAAAAGAGAAATTTATTTATCGCAGCCGCAGCCCAGATGCATGGTTTTTCTCATGGCAAATTCTTCTTTTTTGCCTTTGTTCCAGTTCTGGACGGGGCGCAGATAGCCTACTACTCTGGAGTATACTTCGCATTTGGAACCGTGAACTTCGTTCATTTCTTTTTTGAGTTCCGCAATTTTGTTTTCTACTACTTGTCTTTCCTGTGCAGTCATGGTAATGTCTCCTAGCTGTATTACGACCGTTAAAACGGCTTCGGGCCCGTGAAAACCCGTTACTTTATTATGGCACTTTGCCACAGCCGTTTCAACCGCTTTTTTGGGTTAGGTTGACGGGCAATCTAACCCAAAAAAGATATATTGCGAAGAACTATTTGCTGTAAAGCTGTTCTTCCAAAAGTTTTACTTGATGTTCCAGCTCCTGCATCCGTTCGGCTTTGCATTTGGGGCATTCGAAATGTTCGCCTTCGATGTAGCCGCATTTGGGGCAGACGCTGAACGTAGGCGTGATGGAGAAGTACGGCAGGGTGTATTTCTCGCACACGGTTTTGATGAATTTCTTCATCGCTTCCAAATCTTTGATTTTTTCGCCGGTGAAGATATGCTGCACCGTGCCGCCGGTGTATTTGGACTGGATGTTGCTTTGCAGGTCCAGCATTTCAAATACGTCGTCGGTATAGTTGACGGGCAGCTGCGACGAGTTGGTGTAAAACGGCTGGTGGCCTTGTTTGTACAGTTCCTCGTTGGCGCATTTGATTTCCGGGTAGCGTTCTTTATCCAGCTTGGCCAAGCGGTACGAGGTGCCTTCGGCCGGGGTGGCTTCCAGGTTGTAGTTGTTGCCGGTTTCTTCCTGGAATTTCACCAGCGTTTCGCGCATAAACGTAAGCACTTT
>CALUQD010000043.1 GCA_944322825.1 Candidatus Avelusimicrobium pullicaecorum | reverse complement strand
CCAAAATTTTCGGTTGATTATCGTTCATAGTTTTTCACCACTTCCATTATTTTGTCGGTTGCTCCTTTAAAACTTAAAGCCGCTTTGCGCGCTTTTTCGGACATATTTTCCAGTTGGGCCGGGTCCGCCAGCAGGCGCAGTACGGTTTCTTTAAAATTGGTTTCGTCCACCAGCACGCCGCCGCCGCATTCCAGCAGGGCTTCGGCGGTCAGCGGGGCGTTGTAAAAATGCTTGCCGAATAAAACGGTTTTGGACAAAATAGCCGGCTCCAGCAAATTATGCGCTCCGCGCGGCGCCACGGAACCGCCCACAAACGTGAGCGAAGCGCACGTGTAGAGCGATTGCAATAATCCCATAACGTCGGCACAGAGGATATTGGTGTTTTTATTGAAATCCCCCCGGCTGACAAACGCATAGTGCAAGCCGCTTTGGCGCAAGGTGATTTCGATTTCGGGTTTGCGTTCCAAGTGGCGCGGCGCAAAAATGATTTTAACGCCTTTTTTAATGAGTTCCGGCGCGGCGCGCAGGAGCATTGTTTCTTCCACGGGGTGGGTGCTGCCGCATACCAAAATGGGTTTTCCGTTCCAGCCCAGGGCGGTTAAAAGGCGGTTTACTTCGTCAGTTTTGGTGGGGTGGTCGTTTAAGGTGTCGTACTTGACGTTGCCGCAGACAACAATTTTCTCTTTGGCTAATCCCAAGGATTCGTAGCGTTGGGCGGCTTCTTTGGTTTGCAACGCCGCAAAGCAAAGCGTGTTTAGCGCGCGCGCAAACAGCGGGCGGACCCATTTATAGGCCCGGGCCGATTTGGCCGAAATGCGCCCGTTGATAAGCGCCGCCGGTACCCCCGCTTGATGGGCGGCTTCGAGCATATTGGGCCAGATTTCGCGCTCCACCACAAACAGCCTATGCGGCTGGGCCAGGCGGATGAAACGCTTGCAGGAAGGATAAAAATCCAACGGGGCGAGCAGGGCTTTGGTAATGTCGGGGTTTTTAAGGGCGGTTTCTTTGCCGGCTTCGGTGGTGGTGGTGACCAAAATATCCCGCTGGTACAGCGCTTTTAAACGGGAAATGACTTCTTTCATCGACATCACTTCCCCCACGCTGGCGCAGTGCAGCCAAATGGCGTGCTGGGGAATTTCCCCCTCGTCTTCCAGTCCAAACCGTTCTTTGAGTTCCTGCTGCAGGTGCTTAAGCAGCCCCCGCCGCGGCGAGAGCAAAAAACCCACTGCCACGCCCAGCGCGGCAAACGGGAAAATGAGGTTGGTCAGCAACAGCAAAAAGTGTCCCATATATTGTTTATTATATGATATTTCGGCGTGTGCGTCAGCTGAAAAATAATCCGGCTGCGGGGCGAATTCTTCCGCCGGGCGGGAGCGCGAAGCGGGCGTTGAAAAACGGCCGGGAAAGCGGCCTTTGGTTCGGTGCGCGGAGGGCACCCGGAAATGGGCGCGGGCGGAATCAAGCGATTGCCGTTTTTGGACGGTGGGCCGGAGGCGCGCAAACTAAAAAACCCCGGGCGGAAGCCCGGGGTTTTTACTACACAAACCAGCTTATTTTTGTTCTTCCGCGGATTCGGACGAATCCGATTTTTTGAACAATCCGCCCAACCCTTTTAAAGCGTCCTTGGCGGCGTTGACGGTACCTTTTACGGTATCGGTGGCGGCGGTGGCGGCCGTTTTGGTCACGTCCACGCCGGTTTTAACGGCGGTGGTGGCAACTTGTCCGGTCGTTTTTACCGCGCCGGTAGCCACGCTGGTGGCGGCGCTGGCGGTACCGCTGACTACTTTGCCCGGGGTTTTGTAATTTAAAATTCCCCCCACCACGGAACCCACCGTGCTCAGTACGTCCAGCTTGCCGCTGGGGTTATCCATCGTGCCGCCGATTTTGATGACGACCGGCGTCTGCGAGGTAAGCACCGTAGCGGATACTTTCATATCCAAGGCTTGGGTAAAGAAGTTAATCGTACCCGAGCCGGAAATATCCGTTACTTGCGAATTGAAAGTGGTTTTGTCCACATTCATCACGCCGTTGGTAAACGTGTAAACGCCTTCCCCGCTGGTGTAGGCGATTTCGCCTTTGCGGGAGTTTTCCTGTACGGGGAAAAGTTCCACATTGAGCGCCGCCGCCACCTTGCGCACAATCGTAATAGGCAGCAAGAGGATTTTGACAATTTTGTTGTCTTTTACGAAGGAATCCAAATCCGTAATAGCGCCGGGTTCCAGTTTAAACGACACTTGCCCGTTGGCCTTGGTCATCGTTTCGGAAACGTCCGTCAGGTTGGCGGTCAAGGTAAACCCGTCCGCGCGGAAGTACGGCACATCAATGGGGCCTACTTTTACGTTGGCTTTGATGTTCATCAGCGTTTCCGGGCCGGAAGTTTCCGTTTTAGCCGCCGGGGCAGTTTCGGCTGCCGCGGTTTCGCCTGTGGCGGCTTGTTCGGCGGAGGGAGCCGCTTCGGTGGAGGCCGCAGAACCAGGCAGTTCGGTTAAGGTGAATTTAGCCAAGTCCAGGTTCAGCACGATGTTCATCACGTCTTTGATGTTTTGATACGAGAAGGACGAGGTGAACTTTTCGTTGTTTAACAGGCCCGTCAGCGAATTGGCGGAAATGTTATCCGGCGAGGCGATGTTGAGGGTGCCGTTGAACTCGGACACCGTGAACGGGTCATACAGCGCGCTGAGGTTTTTAAACGTAACCGTACCGCTGATGTCCTGGCCGTTGTTTTTGTCGGTTGCTTTGAAGGCGCCGGTAATGACGCCGGCGGGTTTAAAGTCGGCCACGGTGTCGGTCATCTGAACGATTTGCCCCAAGTCGGTCGTCAGGTTGGCGTTGACGGAATACGTGGGCGCGGGGCCGTTCCAGCCTACCGTGCCGTAAGCCGATAAGGCGCTGTCCATCACCGACAGTTTCGCCTCGGAAATAGACGCCGTGGCACTTTCCAAATTGGCCGCGGCCTTCACGTTCATATTAATGACCGGCAGCGAGAAGTTCGGCAAATCGGGCAGGAAATCACTGAAGATTTGATTGCTGATGCCGCTTAACGTACCGGACAAATCCATTTGCGGGGCGGTAAAGTTACGCACGCCGCCGGTTAATTGGAATTTGACCGTCTTGTACGAGGCGGAAATATCATTCACCGTCACATAGGCGTTTTGCATATCGAGGTTGGCCAAAAATACGCGCAAGGCAATGTTGAGCGGAATGGAAACGGCCGGACCGTTTTTCTCCTGGTAGGCGGTGGTGAAGTTGATGTTTACGTCAAACGGTTCCGCCATATCAAAATGATTGATTTCCAGGTTCAGGTTGCTGATGGCGGCGTTCATACCGGTTTGCAGGTCCTTGTAGGTGAAGCTGCAGTTGTTGGCGGCAATTTTATCCGCCAGCAGCACGAAAGCGGCCGAACCGTCGGCGGCTGGGGTTTCTTCCTGCACGGCGTTCGGGTCCGACGCCGGGATGAGCGTGTCGAAATTAAACGAGCCGTCCGCATTTTTGATGACGTTCACGTCCAAACCGTCTAACTGGACGGTGGAAATCTCCACGCGTTTTTCAAACAACGGTTTCAGCGCGATTTTTACCACCAGCTTGTCGGCTTTGGCAAACGTGCCGTTTTGGAAGGTGGTATTTTCGGAAATGGCGAAATTATCCAGCGTTACCCCCACCAAATTCAGGGAAATATCATCGAAGGTGATTTCCCGCTGCAAATTGGTTTTTGCGTACTCAAGCGCCATCGCTTTGAGTTTTTCGGGCGGGAACATCAACCGCAGGGCGATTAATGCGGCCGCCCCCAAAATCACGAGAACTAGCGCGATTTTGAAGCACAGTTTTAACAATTTTTTCATAGCTATATTGTAGTTTTTTAGACGGCTGGAGGCAAGCAGGCAAACGGGTTATTTTTTGTCTGTTTCTTTGGGGAAAATGACTTCCGCTTCCAGCACGGTGTTGCCCGCCCGGCGGGCTTGGCGGAAAGCGGCTAAATCTTTGTGCAGCATCGTCAGCACCAGCAGGATGAAGGCGCCGTCGTCTGCAATGCCCAAAAGCGGCAGTATGTCGGGCAACGCGTCTATGGGCGAGATGAAATAGATTAAGCACAGTACGGCCAAAAAAAATGTTTTCCAGGGCATTTTCCAGCGGCCCCGCAAAATGGCCCACACCATCGGAAAGAAGGTGGTAAAATCTTTCAGTATTTCAAGTGGGCTAAATTTCACGGGGCGGCTCCTTTCTGTTACGCTTGCGGCGGCAGGGCCGGTTCGGCCGAAACCAGACTGTGGTACACTTTTTCGTCGGCCCGCATACCCAAAATGTTTTCGTTGACGCGCATGGCATAATCGCCGATTCTTTCAAAGTTATTTAAAATATCGGCGTATGCGGTGATGGAATCCGGCGAGGCTTCCTGCCCGGCGTAGATGCGTTCGCGGCGGTCGCGCAGGAGGCGTTTGCGAAGCGCGTTGAGTTTTTCTTCATCGGCAATCGCTTCGGCAAACGTCCGTTCCGCCTGGTCGTGCCACTGGCGGGTGGGCTGTTGGAAGTCCACCAGCACGCGGCGGGTGCGTTTGGTGATTTCTTTGGTCAGCTTGGCGATGTTTTCCAGGTCGTTGATGTCTTCCTGGCGGAAGGGCTGCTGGGTGTGGAATTTTTCCAAAATGCGGGCGATTTTTTCGCCGCAGTCACCCATCCGTTCGATACTGTTTAACACGTCAAACAGCGAGAACGCCTGCGCCACCGCGTGGCGCGAAAGGTTCCCGTGCGTGAGGGAGGTTAAATACAGGTTGATTTTGTGTTCCAGCACGTCGGTTGTTTTTTCGGCTTCTTTTACGTCGTCAATCAACCGCTGGAACATCTTTTCGTCGTCCACTTTTACGGCGTGGATTAATTTGTCCGTCATTTTGGTTACAAAGCTCATCATCCGTTCCACTTCTTTGCGTACGGCAATGAGGGCCAATTCCGGCGTTTGGGTAAAGCGGGTGGAAAGGTAAATCAGTTCGTGCTCTTTTTTATCCTCACGTTTGGTTTTGGGGATGATGAGGTACGTCAGCTGGGCCAATTGGCGCAAGAGCGGCAGCATCAGCATTGTGTTGAGCACGTTGAACACGGTGTGGAAGGCGGAAATGTGGTAGGGCAGCACGGCCGTAAGGATGTCCGTTTCTTTGGTATAGGGCGATCCGGGCACCAGCCAGTCCACAAAGTGCACAAAGTGTTTAAAAATACATACCACCCACAGCACGCCAATGATGTTGAACAAAAAGTGCCCCAATGCGGCGCGGCGTGCGGTGTTGCTGGCGCCGATGGCGGCCAGGTTGGCGGTGATGGTGGTGCCGATGTTTTCCCCCAATACCAGCGCGCAGGAGGTCGGAAAGTCGATAATTCCGGCGGCGGCGCAGGTGAGCGTCATTGCCATTACGGCGCTGGAAGATTGTAAAATAACGGTTAAAATCGTACCGCTGAAAATTAAAATCAGCAGGTTGAGCAAGTTATTGGGTTGGAAGCGCGAAATCCAGGCCACGACTTGCGGGTTTTGCGCAAAATCGGCGGGGATGGCGTTTTTCATAATATCCAACCCCAGGAAAAGCAGCCCAAAACCCACCATCGTTTCGCCAATGCGCCGTATGACGATAAAGCGCGGTGTAAACTGTGCAAAGAAACCGATTGCAATCACCGGCAGCGCAAAGAGCGAAATTTGCATTTTGAACCCGAACAAGCTGACGATCCACGCCGTCATCGTAGTACCGATGTTGGCCCCGAAAATGACTCCTAACGATTGGTACAGGTTTAGCAGCCCCGCACTGGCAAACCCCACCACCATAACGGTGGTCGCGCTGGAAGACTGGATAATGCTGGTTACCAGCGTCCCACAGGCGGTGGCGGCAAAGCGGTTGGTGGTGGCGATGCCTAAAAGCTGGCGCATTTTGTCGCCGGACACTTTTTGCAGGCCGTCGCTCATAATTTTCATACCGAACAAAAAAATAGCTAGGCCGCCTAATAAGTTAAGTATATTGAGTAAGGTGGACATTTAAAAACTCCTTAACAGTAGATAAAAAAGAGAGAGCCCGACAGCGAGCTCCCCCCCGTATGGTACGGCAACAAAATTTTTTTTGAACGGCCCCCGGCAGCCGGACCGGCCAAACACAAAACGCACGACGAATAGAATGGGCGTTTGGGTTATGCATAGTTATTTAGACATTTTGATAGTCTGGGTGTCTTCTCCTTCGTCTTTTTTAGGTTCTTCTTGTTTCTTTTCCCACAGCTGGCGGTTAGCCTCGATTTGGCGGGCCGTATCGTCGTCGAACAAGATCGTGGGCATACGGTCCTCATCGGCGTATTCCACCACGTCGTTTGGCTGGGGTTGGTAAACTTGGTCTAAATGTTCCTGGATGTTGGGCGCGTCCTGGCCGGTTTTAACGGAAGATTTAACCACGCTTACGCTGGGGAGATCTTCCGGGTGGACGGGTTTGCCCAAATTGGCGGGCAGGACGTTATTATCCGCCCCAAAAACCTGCGTTTGCTGGTCGAACAATTCGGCTTGGGCGGTGGGCGTGTAAGAACCGCGGTTTTCGCCGTAGTCGCAATTTAAAAAGAATAACAGCATAGTGGCCGTCATCCAAAAGGATATACCGATAAACAGCAGCAGGCATCCGATGCCCACGGCATACCATTCCGGCGTGAGCGCGGTGATGTTAAAACTGTCGGCATAGTACAGCGGAATGACCACATACAGCGTGCGCACAATGGCCCCTACACACGCCGCCGCTATAATCTCCATCAGAAGAAACAGCGCGATTGTGCGGATAAGGTTTTTGCCGCGGGTAAGTTCCCAGCTGTAAAGGATGGCTTTTATCGGGCCCTGTTCCTTTACGGCGATGGCCGGGAAGGCAAACACCACCCGGATAAAGATAAACAAGATAATCAAGAGGATTGCCACCAGCCCGGGGAGTTTAAGCGTAGTGGCCACCATCCCGCCGAACAAGGTCATTACTATGCCAAAAATGGAAAACAGAATGTTAAAAATGATGATATAGATGGTTGGAAACACGGAGGCGGAAATGGAGTTGGAAAAGGATTCCCCAAAGTTATCCGCTTTGGCCGCCAGCACGCGAAACAGCAAAACCACTAAGAACGCAGAAATGACAAAATTGTACAGTTTGACGAAAATAGGAGCCACCCCAAAATGCAGGCCGACCCACCCGACGGCATTTAACAATATCGCAAGGAATATATAGAGGGCTAATACCAAACCGGAGCGGTTTACCAATAGGAGCCCTTCCCATAACAAACGGAAAACATTTTGTTGTTCTTTTAAATCCATTTTTTTCTCCTTAATCTCCCCAACATTATAGCAAAACAGGTGCGCGTGCGCGCAAAAAAATTAAAATTTCTTTTCCAACGCTTGAGCTGCGGCAAACCCGCTGCTCCAAGCCCAGTGGAGGTTAAACCCGCCCAAACGGCCGGTTACGTCCAACATTTCCCCAATTATGTACAGCCCTGGTACGCGGCGCACCTCAAAGGTGGACGGATTGATTTCCCTCGTGTCCACGCCGCCGGCCGTCACTTCCGCGCGGGTATAGCCGGAGGTCCCTGCCGGAACGAAGGCAAAACCGTTTAGGCGGCGGGCCGCTTCTTCAAGCACGCTGCGGGGCGCGTTGGCCAGATCGTCGGGCAATCCTGCCAAAATCGCTTTGACGATTTTGGCGGATAGTTTGCCGTGCAGGGCGGCGGTGAAAGTTTTAGCGATATTTTTTTGCGTGTGGAGAAAGGCCAGGGCGTCCTCTTCCGGCAGGAAATTTACCTTGACGGGCTGGCCGGCCGTCCAATATAGAGAGGTTTGCAATACGGCCGGCCCGCTGACGCCTTCGTGCGTAAACAGGAGTTGGTCCGTAAAAGTATGCTTGGCGCAGGACACGGCAGCTTTTAAGCTGTTGCCGGCCAGCGGTTTAAAGCGTTCGCGCAGTTCTTTGGGGAAGGTTAATCCCGCCAAAGCCGGGCGTTGTTCGATAAGGTTTAAGCCGAACTTTTGCGCTATCTTAATGCCAAAAGCCGCCGCTCCCAAAGACGGGAACGACAGCCCCCCGCACGCCAGTACCAAGTATTGCGCGCGCACCGGGCCGGCGGAGGTGTCTATCACAAACAATCCGTTTTCTCGGCGTACATCCAAAGCTTGCGTATTGGCTAAAATTTGCGTGTTGGCTTTCTGTGCGCGGCGTACGAGCATACGCACAATGTTTGCTGCGCCAAAGGCAAACAGCTGGCCGTGGGCACGTTCTTCCCAGCGGATATTTTCTTGTGTAAGCAAATCTAAAAAATTCTGCGGTTTAAAGGCCGCGAGGGCGTTTTTGCAAAAATGTTTGTTTTGGCTGAGGTAATCGTCCGCGGAAACGAATCGGTTGGAAAAATTGCAGTTTCCCCCGCCGGAAACGCTTACTTTGACGCCGGGTTTGGCGTTGTGTTCAATGATGATTTTGGAGCGGTCAAACGAGCCGGCGCACATCAGCCCGCTGGCTCCCGCGCCGAGGATAGCGGTATGAAAAACAGTGTTTTGTAGTTCGTTGCGGGTGCTCATCTGTATTATAGAATAGCAAAAAAGCGACCGAATTGTATGAGGATAGCCGGAATAAGAACCTTTTGCCGACGAAAAAAGAGCAAAAAGTGAAAAAGCGCGGCACGCGTTGGCCGGGGAAGCGGTTGTTTGAGCCGGGCGCGAGCTTGTGGAAACAAGGCGGCGTAAGGAGTCGTGTCCGTGTCCACAGGGACGGGCGCGGCCGTGCGGAAACCGTGTGGCCCCACTAATCGTGTTAGTGGGCTTAGAGAGGGGAGCCCAGGCTCTGGGCCCTTTTTCTGACGCCAGAAAAAGGGCGAAAAAGAGCGCCGGCCCAGGGCCCCATAAAAATCACTTCCAAGCGGGAAATTTTATAACTCGCGCGGTCCCCGCGCTCAAACAATAAAATTTCTAATCCGCTTGAAAGGCTTTTTATAGACGGGGCAAAAGGCCCGGATAAACGACCACGGCAACGACACGGCCACAGCCACAGCACAACATAAGCGGAAAAAGGCCTCCTTTTTGGATAGCGCGGCCGTGCGGAAACCGTGTGGCTCCCCTAATCGCGCTAGCGGGCCGAGGAAAGGGGGCACCGGCTCGGTGCCCAGCCTCTGGCCCCTTGCAGGAACATCCACAATTTTTTGTTCCCTTATTGCGT
>CALUQD010000042.1 GCA_944322825.1 Candidatus Avelusimicrobium pullicaecorum | reverse complement strand
CCGAGGCGGTGCTTCCGACTCTACGCCCGTTAACACGACTAATGGGGCCACACTGTTCCTGCAGAGTAGCACCCTTACGCAAAAGCCCAGCGCCTGGGTTACCTGCTCTCCCCCCACTAGCGCAACCGACTGGGCCACCCGGTTTCCCGCTACGCCGCGCCCTTTTGCACAAAAAACGGGCGGACCCATTTTTCCGGTCCGCCCGTTCAAATCCTGCCCGCCAAACGTGTTATTTGCCGGCGCCGCAGCATTTTTTATACTTCTTGCCGCTGCCGCACGGGCACGGGTCGTTGCGGCCGATTTTGGGGCCTTCGTGCACCACCGTTTCCACTTTGGCCACGGTGCCGCCGTTGGCTTCGGCTTTTAGTTCGGCTTCGTGGGCTTTCATCCACTTTTTCATTTGGCGAATGCTTTTAAAGTCCACCCCGTCTTTTTCCATACGTTTGGCAATATCAATAAAACGCTTTTTGATGGCCGGGTCCTTGAGTTTGCCCTTAATCATATCGGGCAGAGAGTCCAGTTCCCGCTCGATGCGTTCTTCAATCGATTCTTTTTTGTCGGATTTGGCTTGTGCAGGCGCAGAAGCCGCTTCCGTTTCGTCTTTCTTTTTAAACGGATTCCACATATTAATACTACTCCTTAATTATTCGGAAATAAGTTTTTCAACAAAATTTTTGATGATTTCCGCTTTTTCAAAATAATGTTTTTCCCGCGGGACCACCAAGCGGTTGGGGTGTTTTTCCCAAATTTTTAAAATTTTATCGTCGATTTCAAAGGCCTGCTGCAAGTTTTCCGTGCGGACATTGGTGGCCTGATAGAAATCTTTCTCCGGCGGCGGGGAAAGGTGAATGACCGCGTCGTAGCGGGCCAATTCCGCCTCCAGCGAGCTGTGCATAGACGTAAAGAAATTTTCCGGTCCATACGGCCAATACACGGCTCCGTCAATAGAACCGCGGTCGCACACCATCACTGTGGCGTTGGACGTTACTTCGGCCAGATGTTCCAACTGGTGCACGGTATAGAAAATGATGTTCTGGGCGTGCTCGATATGCACGGGGCTGTTGTCCTTACGCGGGAAACCGCCGCTGTAAATCAGCGTGGCCGCTTCCTGCACGAGGGCAATTTTATTGCCGAACGTTTCTTTCAAAATCGAAAGAGCCGTAGTTTTGCCGCCGCTGGGGCCGCCGGTTAAAACGATTTTTTTCATAAGTTATCCTTTGATGATTTTTTCTACAAAATTTTTGATGATTTCCGCTTTCTCAAAAAAATGTTCCTTGCCGTCCACCACCATCCGGTTGGGATGTTTTTCCCAAATCTTTAAAATTTTGCGGTCGATGGCAAAGGCTTCTTCCAGGTTTTCGGTGCGCACGTGGGTGGATTGGTAAAAAGCCGGGTTCGTGGGCGGGGAAAGGTGCAGCACCGCATCGTAGCGGGCCAGTTCGGCCTCCAGCGACGTGTCCATCTTTTGGAAGAAATCTTCCACGCCGCCCGGCCAGTACACCGCAGCGTCCACCGTACCGCGGTCGCACACGATCAGCGGCGCGTCGGACGATTCTTCCGCCAGGGCTTCCATTTCGCGCGTGGCGTAAAAAATAATCTGCTGGGCGGCTTCGATGTGCGGGCGGCTGTTGTCCTGCCGCGGGAAACCGCCGCTGAAAATCATCGTGGCCGCTTCGCGCACGAGTTCCACTTTGGGGCCAAAGGTCTCTTTTAAAATGGACAAGGCGGTCGTTTTGCCGCTGTTGGGTCCGCCGGTCAGCGCTATTTTTTTATGCTTCATTTTTCCTCCGGGGCGGCCGGCGTTTTAAAAGCCGCCTGCTTAGCCGCGTCCAATTCCTTTAAGTATAACACTTTTAGCTCATCAAATTCTTTCCGCTGTTCTTTGGGCACGTCCCGCACGGCGGAATTGCGGTTTTTCATTTTTAGAAAATCCACAAATTTGTTTTTTTCTTTTACCCGGAAATCCAAGTGCGGCCCCGTGGAAAGCCCCGTGCTGCCCACATAGCCAATGGTTTGCCCCTGTTTTACTTTTTTGCCCGCTTTAATCCCTTTGGCAAAGCCTTTCAAGTGGCCGTACATCGTGGTATAACCGTTGGCGTGGCGGATTTCGATAAAATTGCCGTAGCCGCCCTTTTTGCCGGCAAAACGGACGGTGCCGTCCGCCACTGCCTGCACGGGCGTGCCGGACGGGGCGGCGTAGTCGATGCCCAAGTGGGGGCGGCGAATTTTTAAAATGGGGTGCATCCGCCCGTAAGAAAAGCGCGACGATATCCGGTAATTGCGGAAACTGATGGGCGATTTTAAGAACATCTTTTTGCTCATTTTTCCGGTTTCATCGTAGAAATCGCCTTCAAAGTAAAACGCGTTGGTCGTCACGCCGGTTTCGGCCCCTTTGTAGGAAGCGGCCAACAGGTCCTGGCTGGTAATTTCCCCCGCAGCGGTATAGTTTTCCTCCCACAAGGCGGCGTATTCATCGCCGTTGCGGGTATCGGTGTTAAAGTCAATCGTCCAGGAAAACGCATCCGTAAAATCCAAAATAAGCGGCGTCTGCAATCCCTGGGCCATCATTGAATTAAATAAGGAATCCTTGATTTTTCCGGCAGCGGTTTTGATGCGGGTTTTAATTTCCACATCGCTCACCCCGGCAACCAAAGCTCCCTCCACATTGGCCACGTAATAGCGTTTAAAACCCTGCGTCAAGAGCAGCATAATAAATTGGCCGTCCGAATCCACAGAAACCGAGTACGTATCGTGCTTTTGCAATTTGCGCGTGTCCGTCACCGAACCCAATTTGCTGACAATCTGCGCCACCAACTGGTTATCCAGGCCGGATTCCTGCAAGGCCACATAAATCGGTTTTTCTTTTACCGTGTATTCGACGACAGGGATTTCACGTTCGTGTAAATTTTCGTGTTCCTGTTCGGCCTTGGAGCGGGAAACGTGTATCGCAATAAAAGTGGAAAGCGCAATCACGCACAGCGTAAGTACGTAAAAGAGAATATCGTGATAGCGCCGGTAGTGGCGCTGCAAAAAAGCTAAAATCGTTTTTTTCATAGACATACATAGGGGCGGCCTTTCGCCGCCCCTTTACAACGGGAATTATTTGGCGTCTTTTAAGTAAGAGCACAACGCAATGGCGTTGAGTTTGACTTTCGGGTCATCGGCGCGGGAAGGCAAAATGACCGGGATTTTGGGCCCCACCAAAACGGCCGCCGCTTCCATCTGGTCGCCAAAGAACGTAAGCGCTTTGTAGAGCGGGTTGGCGGCGTCCAAGTCGGGCAGCATCAAAATATCGGCATCGCCGGCCACGGTTTTGCCTTTAATGCCTTTTTCAGCCGCTTTTTCAGGCGAGAGCGAAATGTACAAATCGTACGGTCCTTCCACGCTGCAGCCGGTGATTTTCCCTTCCGCATTCATCTGTTCCAACGCGGCGGCTTCTACGGTAGAGGGGATTTTTTCGTTTACTTTTTCCACCGGGCACACGCAGGCCACTTTCGGGTGTTCCAAGCCCAGTTTGTGCATCGTGCTGACCGCATTTTGGATGATTTTTACTTTCTGTTCCAGGGTCGGCGCGATGACGACGGCGGAATCCGTTACGGCAAAGGGTTTTTTGTATTTCGGCGTGCTGAACAGCACAAAGTGCGACAACAGCGCCCCTTCCGGCACCAGGTGGGCTTCCTTATTCAAAATGGCTTTCATATAGTATTTGGTATCCACCAAACCTTTGATTAAGAAATCGCCTTTCCCGGCCAAAATCTGGTCCACGGCCAGTTTGCACATCGTGGGGACGTCTTCGCAGTCAATAAATTCAAACTTGCCTTCGTTCAGGCCCACCTGCGCAACGGTTTCTTTCACCGCGGCCAGCGGCCCAATCAAAATACCGTGCGAAATAAGGCCGTTTTCATCGGCCATTTTAATGGCGGTCAGGGCTTCTTTGTTGTTGGCGCCCGGCACCACGACTCTGTTTGATTTCCCTTTCACTTGGTTAATCAAATCAGCAAAACTTGTGAATTTCATACGTTTGTTTCTCCTCTAAATAATACTGCAAATCAGCTGTACTGCTTGACAATTTTGGGGTTATCCAACGCGCGGACGGCGGCTTCGCGCAGAGCGTCTTTTTCTTCGCTGCCGGGGAACACATACACCGGCGCAATCCAGCCCACGTAGCGGCTGATTTCCTGCGGAATGATTTTGCTGTGCATCAGCCCGCCCGTAAGGGCGATAAAATCCACCTTTCCTTCCAGCACCACGGCCATTTCCCCGATATATTTGGCCACCTGGTAAATCATCGCGTCTTCGGCCAGTTTGGCTTCTTCGCGCGTGCAGTGGATGAGCGACCCAGGGCGCTTTTCCCCGGTGCGGATAAATTCTTCCAAATCTTTCACGTCGGACGTGCCGGTGTACGCCACCAACCCGCCTTTGCCGCGCAGTTTCAGGCGTATATCGCGCAACGTATATTTGCCCGAAAAGCACATCTGCACCAGCCCGGCGTTGGGCGTGCCGCCGCTGCGCTGGGGGGTCATCGGGCCGTCGCCCTCGTAGCCGTTATTGACGTCCACCACTTTTCCCTGCCGGTGGGCGCCCACGGTAATCCCGCCGCCGCCGTGGCAAACAATACAATTCACCGTTTCATACGTTTTGCCCAGTTTTTCGGCAATCATACGGGCCACCCGTTTTTGGCTGAGCGCGTGGAAAATAGATATACGCGGATTTTCGGGCATACCCGAATAGCGCGCCACCGGTTGGAGTTCGTCAATCACCACCGGGTTGGCGATAAAGCTGGGGCAGCCGGCGTACTGGGCGATTTCTTTGGCCAAAATACCGCCCAAGTTGCTGGGGTGAATACCGCCGTAGCGGCCGGTTTCGAGGTCGCTTATCATCTGATCGTTAACGGCGTACACGCCGCCTTCCAAAGCGTGGATAAATCCGCCGCGGCCGATGACGGCGTCAATTTCCTTAAGCGGCACTTTATGGTCCAGCAAGTAATCCAAGATAAGTTTGCGGCGCAGCGGGAGCTGCTCGGTAACGTTTTTGCCTTCGTAAGGTTCCAAATCGGTCAGGGAATAGCGCACGGTCACTTCAAAAACGGGTTTATCGCCCCGGTAGTAGCCGATATCGTCCGAGGTAGACCCCGGGTTTATAACTAGGATATTGTAAGCCATACTTCCCCCTTATTTATATTTTAACAAAATATCCCATCTTTATCCGCCCCATTTAGGGCAGTTTGGCGGCTAATTTTTCGGCCCATTTTTTAAGGAAAAACAGTTGTTCGCGCGACAGCCCCTGCCGGGCCAGCATCTGGCGCAAAAGCGCTTTGCGCTGGGCGGAAGAAAAATCGGTCTTAAAACCGGATTTTTCAAACAAAATATCGGCTGCGGCGACAAAAATTTCTTTTTGTGCGTCTGTGGGCAGCTGCGGGCCCTGGCCGGGGGCGCGGATAGCGGCAAAATCCGGCCGGCGGGAGAGTTCATAACACGTTAAAATAACCGCCTGGGCCAAATTAATGGACGGCTGTTTAGACGCCGTGGGAATGTTCAGCACGGCATCGCAGCGTTCGATATCGTCGTTGGAGAGACCGCTTTTTTCGTTGCCAAACACGAGGGCCGTCCGTTCGGCCGGAGCTTGGGCCAGGCGCTCGTTTAAGTGCGGCAGGGGGATGATTTCCTGCTTAATTTCGCGGTTTTTAAGGGCCGTAGTCGCCAGCGAAAAGTGAACGTCCTGCAAGGCTTCGTCCAGCGAAGCACAGCAGCGGGCGTTTTGCAAAATATCGGATACGCCCACCGCGCTGACGGCTTCGCGCCAAACGGGCGGATACGGGTCCACCACCCGCAAATCCGTCAGTCCAAAGTTTCCCATCGCCCGCGCACACGCACCGATGTTATTGGGGTCGCGCGGGCGGACGAGCACCAAACAAAAGTTCATCTGGCGGCCGCCTCCCCGAGCGATTCGGCAAACGTGGGGTGCGCAAATATCACTTCTTTCAACTGTTCCACCGTCATTTGCGCGGCCAGCGCCACACTAAGCGTATGGATAAGCTCCGCGGCTTGCGCGCCCGCCAAAACAGCTCCCAGCAAGCGGCCGGTTTGCGCGTCGCTTAAAAGTTCGTAATATCCTTCGGTTTGGTCCTGGGCTACGGCGCGGCCGTTGGCCAGCAAAAACGCTTTATGGCTTTTGACGCTCATCCCCTGCGCCTCGGCTTGCGCGCGCGAAAGGCCTACCGCCGCTAATTCGGGCGAGGTATAGATGGCGCGCGGAACGCTTGCGTTATGGTACACGGCCGGCACCCCGCACAAATTGCTGGCGGCCACTTCGCCCTGGCGGCTGGCGGCGTGGGCCAGCTGGAAAAGCCCGTTCACGTCCCCCACCGCATAGATATCCTTTTTTAATTGGAGGGTTTCGGCGTTTACTTGCACCCCTTTGCGGGTCCATTCCACCCCGATGTTTTCCATACGGAGCGCACTCAAATCCACCGTGCGGCCGATGGCGGCCAAAACGGTTTGTACTTGCAAAGTTTTTCCATCAGAAAGGGTGAGGGTAAAGCCGTTTTCGTCCGCGGTGCAGGCGGTGGCGCGGGTGCCTGTATAGAAGGTAACGCCGCGCTTGGAAAGCGCTTGGAAAAGTACGCGCGCCGCGTTTTCGTCCTCCAGCGGCAGAATGCGCGGCTGCATTTCCACCACACAGGTTTCCACCCCCAGCGCGTTGAACAAATCGGCCATTTCGCAGCCAATCACGCCGCCGCCGATAATCGCTATCGACGAAGGCAGCGCCGGCATATCGAACACGGTGGAATTATCGTAAATTTTATCTTTCAGCTGGTCAAACGGCGGCGGGAAAAACGCCTCCGACCCGGCCGCCAAAATAACGCCGTCGCACGATAAAGTTTTTTCGGTCCCGTCATTCCCTTTGACGAAAACCGTATGTTCATCCACAAACGACGCTTCGCCCGATAGAACCTCCACGCCGGCTTTTTTAAGCAAGAACGCAATCCCCTGCGTAAGCTTGCGCGTGGCCGCTTGCTGGCGGGCTTTTATTTTATCCCACGAGCGGGCGGCAAACAACGCTTCGGCCGCCGCTTGTGCGCCGTCCGTACACAAAGCGGACAAATTCCGCGCCGTTTGGAATCGGTGCGCCGCATCCAAAAGCGATTTCGAAGGAATACATCCGCAATTCAAACACACTCCGCCCAGCTTGTTTTTTTCCACTAACGTTACGCGGGCCCCCAGCGCGGCGGCTTTCAAAGCGGCCGGATAGCCGCCGGGCCCCCCGCCAATTACTACGATATTTTTCATAAGCGTCCTCTTTCGGTACGGCGTTTTGGTTATACCTATTGTAGCATTAAAAACGGTATAATAAAAAACAGGAAACACTATGCCAAAAAACAACAGGCCGTCTTACATTGGGCACCGTCAACGCATCCGGGAAAAATTTGTTTCTTCAGGGTTGGACGCTTTTTTGGACCACGAAACCCTGGAACTTCTGCTAACGTATGCCGTTGCACGCAAAGATACAAAACCCATCGCTTGGGCACTTTTAAAAAAGTTCGGTTCCCTGGCGGCCGTATTGGATGCGGACCCTGCTCAACTCGTTGCCGTACCTGGGGTAGGACAAAGCACCGCCCAGTTTTTGAAACTCATCCGCGCCGTGTTTAAAAAGTATTCGCTGGACGAAGTAAAAGAACGCATCACCATCCGCACGCCGCAGCAGGTGTTGGATTACTGCAAAGCTTCTTTAGCGGGTAAAAAAGAAGAATGTTTGGAAGTGATTTATCTTTCAGTACGCAATACGGTGATGGGGACCCAGGTAGTAGCTTCCGGCTTAATTGACCGGGTGGCGGTATCTCCGCGTAAAATTGTGGAATGTGCGCTGGCCGCCAAAGCGGCGGCGCTGATTTTGGTGCACAATCACCCGTCCGGCGACGCAACCCCCTCCCAGGAAGATATCGACTTGACACAAGACGTCATTCGCGCCGCGGCGTTGTTCGGCATTTCGGTACACGACCATATTATTGTGGGGAAAGGCTCCCATTACAGTCTAAAAGCTAACGGGAAAATAGAATGAACCTATTAAAAGAAGTATTAAAATATCAAGTTTATCCGGCAATGGGATGCACCGAGCCGGTATCCGTCGCGCTGTGCGCGGCGTATGCGTCTAAGGAATTAGGCGAAGAAACTGCCCAAGCCTGTTTCCGGCTGGATGCCGGCACCTATAAAAATGGGATGGGGGTACGCATCCCCAATACGGATGGCGAAAAAGGCAATTTGCTGGCGGGTGCAATGGGGATTTTGCTCGCTAAGCCGGAACTGAATATGGAAATTTTGGGCGGAGCCAATAAAAAAATTGTTTCCGCCGCCAAGGAAATGCTGATCCGGCGCCAAGTGCATATGTCCGTAGCGCCCGCAGTGCACGGCTTTTATATCGAAGCGGAACTGACCGGCGTAAGCGGCCAGAAAGCCAAATGCGTGATTGCCGGCAGCCATACCGAAGTCGTCTACCTGGCGCACGGGGGCACGGTAAAAGTAAACCGCCTGCCGCTGGCCGACCATACCCAAGGTGCGCAAGATTTTAAACAAGTGCTTAAAAAAGCCACCTTGCAGGATTTATTGGACGCAGCCGATAACGCCGACGAAGCAGATTTGGCCTACATCAAAAAAGGCGTAGAAATGAACTTAAAAGCCGCCGAAATGGGGCAGGCCCTGCAAAAAGTGGGGTTCTATATTAAAGAACTGGTGCGCAAAAAACTCTTGCAGATGGATTTGCTGGCTTCCACCAAAATCCTCACCGCCTGTGCGGCCGACGCCCGGATGGACGGGCAGGCCGTGCCCGTAATGGCCAGCGGCGAGTCGGGCAACCAAGGCGTGGTGACGATCTTGGTGCCTTGGAAAGTGGGCAAAGAAATGGAAGTGGACGAAACAACCATCTTAAAAAGCATCGCGCTTTCCCACTTGTTAAACGGCTACGTGAAAGTATTTACCGGGGAACTCGCCCCCATTTGCGGCTGCGCGATTGCCGCCGGCGTAGGGGCATCGGCCGCCATTGTATACCAACAACGCGGCAAATGCGTGCCGGCTGTTACGTTGGCCATCAACAACATCATCAGCGATATCGGCGGAATGCTTTGCGACGGTGCC
This sequence comes from Candidatus Avelusimicrobium pullicaecorum, assembly GCA_944322825.1. GTDB lineage: Bacteria > Elusimicrobiota > Elusimicrobia > Elusimicrobiales > Elusimicrobiaceae > Avelusimicrobium > Avelusimicrobium pullicaecorum. Next base: position 74 of record CALUQD010000042.1, on the reverse strand, counting down.
AAAAGCGGATGCGCCTTAAAAGTGGTCAGCTCTACCGACGCCGCCATCCGCGCCGCCTATATGGCCATACACGA
>CALUQD010000041.1 GCA_944322825.1 Candidatus Avelusimicrobium pullicaecorum | reverse complement strand
TTCTATAAATAGCTAACTTATTTGGTTTCTTCGTCGGTTTCCGTTTTGAAAGAATCCTGCAGCAGCTGGCCCAACGTCGGGCGCGGGGCTTGTTTCAAATACTGGGCAACGACTTTGCGGTTTTGAACCTGGTCGTATTTTTTGACGGACAAGTTCACCGTAAAAGTTTCCGGGTTGACGCCCACCACCAAGGCGGTAATCGTATCGCCTTCTTTGGCGGCAAAATCGCGTCCCATTTCAAACGGGCTGATGAAACCTTTGGTATTGTTCTTGCCGATGGTGCATTCCACACCGTTTTCGATGTCTACTTTCGTCACCGTCGCTTTGACGGAACTCTTGTACGGATAGCGGCGTTTCAAAGCATCGGCCGGGTTTAAGAACAGTTGCTTTAAGCCAAATTCCAATCTCGGGGTTTCTTTGTCCAAGGCCAAGAGTTTGGCTTTCAAGCGCTGGCCTCTTCTGTAATTGGTCAAAGCGGTTTCCGGGTCTTTCCAGGCGATATTATCCAAGTTCACCACGCCTTCAATCCCGTGGAAGCGCAGGAACAGTTTATCTTTATCCACTTTGGAAACTACTACGCGCAGCACGTCGCCTTCTTTAATTTCGCCGAGCACCTGTTCGCGGCGGACGGATTCATCTTCTTCCAACACTTGTTTGCGGGAGATGATGAGTTTCTGTCTTTCTTTGGCAAATTCAACAATTTGGGCTTTGATTTTGGCCCCAACCGGCAGGTAATGTTTATAAGCGGTGTGCAGTTCGGAAAGGGACAAAGGCATAAAACCGTTTACGCCAAACACTTCCACAATATAACCGCCTTTTACGCACTGTACAATGGTGCCTTTGACGCGTTCTTTATCTTCGTAGGCTTTTTTGCAGATATCCCAACCCAACGATTCCAATGCTTTTTTGTGGGACAAAATGGCCGGCCTTTCATCAGAACCGCGCTTTACCAGCACGGCGGAAATCGTATCGCCCACGGCAGGCAGCGTTTTGCCTTCAAATTCGGACACGGCGATGGCCCCCTCTTTTTTCGCGCCGGTATCCACTAAAATATAATCTTGATTAATCTGTACGACGGGTACTTCCACAATTTCTTTTTTGTACAGCTTCTCCGATAAAGACTCTTGCTGCGCAATTAACTGGTCCATCGTCATTTCTTGTTCGTTAATTGTGTCTTCCGTGTTTTTAATTTCTTCGTTTGTCGTCATAAGTCCTTATTACAGTCTTTTCCGGTGCGGAAAGACTGCGTAACCTCCATTAGATATTTATAGAATTTATTGCATCCATTATTTGATTTGCAAATTGTTTATACTGCGCCTTAGGTTCCAGCGCCGGGTCTTTTTCCAGGTGCATCACGGTGCCGAACTTTACCCGGATCTTACGCACCCACGGCCACCCGAAAGTGCCTTCCACTTTCACGGGCAGTACGGGAGCACCCGTCTTGTATACTAAAAATCCGATACCGCTCTTGGGTTTTTGCGGCTGGCCCGTGCGGCTGCGCGTCCCTTCCGGGAACATCACCACGCTTTCGCCTTTTTCCAAGGCGTGCACCACTTCCTGCAAGGCGCCGAAATCGCCGATCATCCGTTTGCGGTCCACCGGAATATATCCGCTTCGGCGGAAAAACCATCCCAACAAAGGGACGGAAAACAACTCTTTTTTGGCTACAAAGCGCGAATCGCGCACCAAACCGGCAAAACTGCCTATGGCGGGCGGGTCTGCGTTAGAAAGGTGATTGCCCGCAATAATCAAAGAACCGGTTTTGGGGATATTTTCCAGGCCTTCCACTTTAAAGTCATAACAGACTTTAAAGTATACCCGTGCTATTAATTTTATCAAATTAAGCAGCATAATGCTGGATTTTCTCCCAGACGGCAGCGGTCACTTGCTGCAAATTCAGCGCCGAGGTGTCGATAATCACCGCGTCTTCGGCCGGTTTGAGCGGGCTGACGGCACGATGAGAATCGCGGTAGTCGCGCTCTTGGATTGATTTTAAGATTTCGTTATAGTCGGCGTGTTCGCCGGCTTCTTTAAGCTGTTTAAAACGGCGCTTGGCGCGTTCTTCGGCCGAGGCGTCCAAATAAAACTTCATTTCAGCGTCGGGGAACACAACCGTTCCCACATCGCGCCCTTCCATTACGATGCCGCCGTCTTCGCCTACATCGCGCATTTTTTCGGTCAGCACGCGGCGCGCTTCGCCGTTGGTGGAAACCCGGCTGGCCACATTGCCCACTTCTTCCAAGTGCAGTTTGCCGCCCAGGTATTCGCCGTCCACATACATCTTCAGCGAGGCATCCGGCTGGCGTACAAACGTAAAATGCAGCTGGCGCGCGGCGGCCAATACGGCGTCGTGGTCTTCCGGCTCGATGTGTTTTTCAAACACTTTGTAAGCCAACGCCCGGTACATTTCGCCCGTGCTCAAAAAACCGTACCCCAGCTTGGCGGCCACGGCTTTGCCGACGGACGATTTACCCGTCCCGGCGGTCCCGTCAATGGCGATTAACATTCCGTTTACGCGCATAGTTATTCCGTCACCGCCTCTAAGCTGCCTGTTACACCGCGGATAGCCAACATAATCGCATCCGGGCTGGTGGCGGCGGACTGGGCTGTTTCTATATCGATAAAACCTTCCTTATACAAACGGGCCAAAGACTGGTCGAAGGTATTCATTCCGTAGAACTCGCCGCCCTGCATCATCTTATACAAATCGCTGGGTTTATTTTCCAAAATCAATTTGCGGACCTGCGGCGTGGAAACCAACACTTCCAACGCGGGGCGCATACCCGGTTTAATGGTAGGCAGCAAGCGCTGGCAGACAATCCCGCGGATGAGTTCGGACAGCTGCAAACGCGCCTGGTCGTGCTGTTCCACCGGGAACGCGTCCACCAAGCGGGCCAGCGTCTGCGTGACGTTGACGGTATGCATCGTCCCCAACACCAACTGACCGGTTTCGGCCGCGCCGATGGCGGCTTTCATCACTTCGCCGTCGCGCAATTCGCCGATTAACACCACATCCGGGTCCTGGCGCATAGCCGCGCGCAGCGCACCCGTGTAGGAAGGCGTATCCACCCCCAGTTCCAATTGGCTGACAATACAATGATCGTCCGCGTGGATAAATTCGATAGGGTCTTCAATGGTTAAAATATGGCCCGGGCGGGTTTTGTTGATGTGGTCAATCATCGCGGCCAAGGTAGATGTTTTCCCGGAACCGGTCATCCCTGTAACCAAAATAAGTCCGCGGCGGTTTTCGGAAATTTTGCGCAGAATGTCGCCCGGCAGGTGGAGGTCCTCAAACGAAGGGATCTTAAGCGGAATATGGCGCACCGCCATACAAATTTTGCCCATCTGGCGAAATACGTTAAAGCGGAAACGCCCATAGGATTTGGCATCCAAGGAAAAGTCCACCGTGCTGTATTGTTCAAAAATTTTGCGTTCACGGTCGCCCATACACGCATACGCCATTTTTTTGGCTTCTTCGTTCGAAACGAAACTGTCATCAATGGATTTAATCTGTCCGTTCAAGCGTACATACGCGTTGGAATTGCCGCGGATGTGCAGCCCGCTGGCCTTATTGTCCACTACTGTTCTTAATAAACTTTGTAACCCTACCGCCATATTCTTCTCCTTTTACGACCGGTTTTTTTTACGGCGCAAATACGCCGGGATCATCATCGCGTCCTCCGGCACCGGAGATTTAGACGGCTCAAAGGAAGCGAACACTTCTTGCGCCAGTGTTTTCTTACCGGCCGCCATACCCGCCAATTCCGGCGAGATCGGACGGCGCACATTGAACATACTGGCTTTTTCGGCGCTAAATCCGGTGGCGATGACCGTCACCTTAAACATTCCGTTTAACGTAGAATCGTACGAATAACCAAACATAATAATGGAATCGTTACTGGCGTATTGGCGAATCAAATTCATCACTTCGCCTTGTTCCAACAGTGTCAGGTTTTCTTCGGCTGAAAAGTGCACGATAAACCCTTTGGCGCCGCGGATATCGGCATTTTCCAACAGCGGCGAAGAAATGGCCTTTTTAACCGCCTGCAAATGGCGGCCGGGGCCGCTGGCCTCGCCAATGCCGATAAGCGACTTATGGGAATGGCACATCACTTTCCGGATATCGTTAAAATCGATGTTTACCTCGCCCGGCTGGGTGATAACTTCGGCAATGCCTTTCACCGCTTGGAGCAAGACTTCATCCACCATTTTAAAGGCGTCTTTGGAAGAAGTTTCCGGGTCGATGTTGGCAAAGAGTTTTTCATTCGGCACGATGATCATCGAGTCTACATACTTCTGCATTTCTTTAATGCCTTCATCGGCCTGCTTTTCGCGCACATATCCTTCAAAATTAAACGGACGGGTGACTACGCCCACCACCAGCAAATCGTCGCCGTAAATTTCTTTGGCCAACTTGGCCAAATACGGCGCCACGCCGGTGCCTGTTCCGCCGCCCATACCGGCCGTAATAAACAACAAATCGCACTGGCCGATGATGAGCTTCAGTTTTTCTTCGGATTCCGCAGCGGCTTTTTTGCCTTTTTCCGGGTCCCCGCCGACGCCAAGCCCCTTGGTAATTTTTTCGCCCACCTGCACCAAATACGGCGCACGGTTGCGGCGCAGGTCCTGCGCGTCGGTATTAACGGCAATAAAATCCACATCTTTCAGGCCGGAGCTGACCATATGGTTGATGGCGTTTCCGCCGCCGCCGCCCACACCGATTACCTTGATTTTGGCCTTCTTGCTTTCAAACAAGTCAGCCGGCATAAATAAATCTTTCATAGTCGCGTTTCCTCAGCCGCCAAAAATATCTACGCCTTTGAACAACCGTCCCAACTTGCTAAAGAAAGAGCCGCCTTTTTCGTACGCGCCGCCGGAATAATCGTCGTAGCCGGAATTGTCGGAGGCGTAAATGACCAACGCCATTGCCGTGCTGTATTGCGGGGCGAAAAACTCATCATCGCTGGTGATTAAATCGCGCTGGACCGCGCCGCGGCGGACTTCTTTTAAACCTAAAATGTTTACGCAATGTTCCGTAATGCCGGGCATTAACGAACCGCCGCCCGTCACCACGCCTACCACCGGGAAGTTCTTATAGCCGGAGCTTTCCACACATTGTTCCACTTGTTCCATCAATTCTTCCACACGAGGCTGGATAATGTCGAGCACATAGCTCTTTTTAATGTTATGCGTGCTGCGCCCGTCCAACGACGGAACGGGGATTTCGCCTTCTTCATCCAAAAAAGTAGGGAAGGATACGCCGTATTTTTCTTTAATTTCTTTGGCGTTTTGGCGGCTGGTGTGCAGCAGGCGGGATAAATCGCTGGTAATTAAATCGCAGCCGTAGGGAATATCGCGGGAGAATTTTAAAATGCCGTCAATGTAAATACCGACGGACATTGTTTCCCCGCCCAGATCCAAAATCAACGCGCCGATTTCCTTTTCTTCCTGCGTCAGCACCGTATCGGCCAGCGGCACCAAACCATAAAAAGTGCCGTCAATCTTATACCCCGGTCGCTGGATGGATTTGGCCAAGTTGTTTAAATGGGTGGAAGAACCCGTGGTAATATGCACGTCCACTTCCAACAGCGAGCCTTCCATCCCTTCCGGGTTATTGATGCCTTTCTGTTTATCAATGGCATAGCCTTGGGTAATCACGTTGATGATTTCGTTATCGTTTTTGATAGGCATCGCCTTGGCGTTTTCAATAGCCAGGGCCATATCCTCTTGGGTGATTTCCTTGTTCATACGGGAAATGTTATACGTACCGTGGTTGGAAAAAGATTCCAAGTGGGACCCACGCACCCCGACGAACAAATTACCAATTTCCTGATTGCATTCGCGTTCGATGCTGCTTAAAATCTGGGTGACGGCGGCAGATGTTTCGCGTATATCGGAAACCATCCCCCCCCTTAGTCCTTTGCACGGAACGCTGCGCCCCGCCACTACTTTTAGCGTATTGGTTTCAAAATCATGCATGGCGGCGATGCACGTCATCTTGCCGCTGCCGATATCCAACCCTGCGATGAGATTCGTTTTAGCCATAAAACCACCTAAAAAAGTATATCTATATTATAAAACTTAATGGGACGTCTGTGTTAAAAAAACTTTGCCTTGTTCAAAAAAGTGGAAATCCAGCTTTTCCAGTTGCTCGTAACGTTCGCGCGCATAGGCCAAAATCTGGGCCGCCACGGCGGCTTTTTTCTTAAGATGCACCGCGGGGCCAAAATCAATCACACACCCGTCCGGCATATGCATTTTGACGGTATTTTCCTTTAAATTCATTTGCAAAAAGGCAAAATCCAACTCTTTATTTAGTTTTAGCGTGCTTTGCACCAGGTCGATAAACTCCGGGCTGAGTTTTTCGGGCACGGAACCGGAAAGTTCCACAAAAGGGACCTCTTTAAGCAAACCGGGGTGCGGGTCCGCATAGACGGTACTGTCGCCATCAATGTAACGTACGCTTTCATCCGGCAACACAAATTTGGCAATGGGTTCGCGGTGGGCGGCCGATACTTTCAGTTTGCCGCTGAGCAGGCCCCGGCTGACAGATACCTCCTTCAGCATCGGGTAACGTTGGATAACAGCCGCCCGCAAAGCGGCCGCGTCTTTGACGGAAAACGCTTTCCCCTCATACGGTTTTGCCAAAGCGGCGATTTCTTTATTTAAAAGGCCTTCCACGCCGGAGATTTCAATCGTTTTGGCGTGCCAATCGGTTAATTTGGAATGGACCAGCAGCTGGTACCCTTTGGAAAGCGCCAGCCAGCCGCCAAACCCGACGACTCCCGCCAGCACCAGTACCAAGAAAAGTTTAAAAAAAAAGGATGACCCTTTCCGGCGTACGACGCGCTTCTTTTTACCTAAAGAAGACGAAGACGGCCGATAAAAGTCATTCTTTCTCATACAAGTGGAACCAACAAATAAATGGGCGGAAAGGGAGTTGAACCCTTAAGGACTTTCGTCCATACGGTCCTGAGCCGTACGCGTCTGCCAATTCCGCCACCCGCCCAAGTAAATATATTTTAGAAAATTGCGAAGAAAAAATCCAGTTTTTTTAAAAATCCGTTTTTTGTATAGGGAAACGCCGCCCCAAATTCCGCGCCCGCGCGGTTAAAAACTGTTAAAAGCGAATGTTGTTTTTGAAGTTTTTTTCCATTTCCCGGTTTAAATCGCGCTTTTTTAAGGCTTCGCGCTTGTCAAACAAGTGTTTGCCTTTGGCCACGCCCAGTTTCAGCTTGGCCCACCCGTTTTTGAAATACACTTCCACCGGCACCAGCGAATAGCCTTTTATCTCCGCCTTGGCGCCCAGCTTGCGCAGTTCCTTTTTATTTAACAGCAACCGCCGCGGGCGCGTAGGGTCCGGTTCCGTCAGGGAATTAAATTTATAAGGCTTTACGTGCATATTGTACACGCGGGCCTGTCCGTTTTCCACCCGCACGAAGCTTCCTTCCAGGCTGAGCTCTTTTTGGCGGATGGATTTCACTTCCGCGCCCAACAGTTCCAGGCCGGCTTCGTAGGTATCTTCGATAAAATAATCGTGGTAGGCTTTGCGGTTGGAGCAGACTACCAAAACGGATTCTTTCTTCGGCATAGATATATCATAGCAAATTGCGCAGGCGGGCGTTTGCCCCCCGCACGCGGGGCCCCAAAAGTGGTATGATATAAGTATGATTATTGATGACGAAAAACTGCAACGAACTTTGGAAAAAGCCAAGTCCCATTCGGACTCCGAAGTGACGGAAATTTTGAAAAAAGCCCGTGAGCTAAAGGGCATCTCGCTGGAAGAAGCGGCCGTGCTGTTAAACCTCACCGATAAAAAACTGTTAAACGACCTTTTTGATACGGCCAAATACGTCAAAGAAGCCATTTACGGCAACCGCATTGTCCTGTTTGCGCCGCTGTATATTTCCAACATTTGCACGAACGAATGCATTTACTGCGCGTTCCGCCGCTCCAACAAAACGCTCAAACGCCACGCCAGCACGCAGGACGAAATCCGCCAGGAAGTGACCGCACTTTTGCAGCAAGGGCACAAACGCATTTTGATGGTGGCGGGCGAAGCCTACCCCGGCGGCGGGCTGCAGTACGTGTACGACAGCATCAAAACCATTTACGACACCCGCTGGAACGGGCAGAACATCCGCCGCGTCAACGTCAACATCGCGCCGCTGACGGAACCCGAATTTGAACAATTAAAAAAATGCAACATCGGCACCTACCAGCTGTTCCAGGAAACGTATCATAAGGGAACCTACGCCAAGCTGCATATCGCCGGTGCCAAAAAAGACTATCAATTCCGCCTGGACGCCATGGACCGCGCCCTGCAGGCCGGCATCAACGACGTGGGCATCGGGCCGCTGTTGGGCCTGTACGACCACAAATACGAAATTTTGGCCACGCTGGAACATTCGTGGTATTTGGACAAGACCTACGGCGTCGGCCCGCACACCATTTCCATTCCGCGCATTGAACCGGCGGAAGGATCGGATTTCAGCCAACACCCCAACGACGTGCTGCCGGATGACGACTTTAAAAAGTGCGTCGCCGTGCTGCGCCTGGCCGTACCGTACACGGGCATTATTTTAAGCACGCGCGAATCGCCCGCTATGCGAAACGCCTGCTTGGAACTGGGCGTATCGCAAATTTCGGCCGCGTCGCGCGTCAACCCGGGCGGATATTCCTACGACAAGCAAAACGGCAGCCAGTTCACCTTGACCGACGACCGCACGCTGGCCGAAGTGATAGACGCCGTGGTGGACGCCAAGCATATGCCGTCCTTCTGCACGGGCTGTTACCGCTTGGGCCGTGTAGGCAAGGATTTTATGGATATGGCCAAACCGGGCCTTATCAAAACCCACTGCCTGCCCAATGCGATGTTCACGTTTGCCGAATACCTGGAAGACTTTGCGCCCGCGCCTTTAAAAGCCAAAGGCTATGCGCTTATTGAAAGCACCGCCAAGGAAGCCTTCCCGCAGGATTCGCCTATCCATAAAATGATAGAGAACAACCTCAAAGCCATTAAAGAAGGCAAACGGGACTTGTATTTTTAGGCAAATCTTTTTGCTTACGCCCGGCGTGTTTTTTAAAACGCGCCGGGTTTTTTGTGGAAAAAAGGCCGAGAGCCCTTCTGCTAAAACAGGCGGCCCGCTGTTTACGCGGCGCGTCATTTTAGCTACCGCTTTGTACAGGCTTTTCAAGCACCTGCCAATGCAAGGCATAAAAAACCCCGCCCGGAGGCGGGGTTTTATCTGTGCTAAAACAGATTAGAATTTCACGTTCACACCAGCCTGATAGACGGTAGCGTCTTGCTGAATCGCGTCAGACGGCAATTTGGCGTAACCAATACCGGCGAACAGGTTGACGTTTTCGTT
>CALUQD010000040.1 GCA_944322825.1 Candidatus Avelusimicrobium pullicaecorum | reverse complement strand
GCTTTTTTTAGGTTCTCGGCCACCGTGCGCATGGTGGCAAAGCGGGATTTCATCACCGCCAGTTCATATTGCGGCAAGGCGACCGCCGCCAAAATACCAATAATTAAAACAACCACTAACAGCTCTATTAGCGTAAATCCGGCGTTTTTCCCCGCCGGGTGGGTTTTTTGATAAATTTTGCTCATAGCCAAAATTTATCAAAAAAAAAAAACGCGTCAAGGCCTTCCAGGCCACGGAGCTCTGCCTCAAACAGGGTTCTGCAAAATACGGCACTTACGCAACAAGGAAACAAATTGTTTCGGACGTCCCCGCAAGCCCAGAGGCTGGGCTCCCTACTCTATGCCCGTTAACGCGACTAGTTTAAGCCACACTATTTCCGATATGTCGCGCTATTCCAAAAGGAAAGTTGTTTCCGCTTATGTTGTTGCCGTGGCTGTTGCCGTAGCCGTGGCTGTTGCTGTTTATCCGCCCCTTTAGAGCCGTCTACAAAAAGCCTTTCAAACGGAGGAGAAATTTTATTGTTTGAGCGCGGGGCAAAGCCCGCGCGAGTTATAAAATTTCCCGTTTGAAAGTGATTTTTGTGGCTCCCTGGGGCGGCGCTCTTTTTCGCCCTTTTTCTGGCGCCAGAAAAAGGGCTATATAAATAGTGGTTTTTATGGGGCCCTGGGGCACCGAGCCGGTGCTCCCCTTTCCTTTGCCCGTTAGCACGACTGGTTGGGCCACACTGCTTTAGCAATATCGCGCCCTTGCACAAGGAGCCAGAGCCTGCCCTCCCTTTTCTTTACCCGCTAACACGATTAATGGAGCCACACTATTTTCGCACTGTCGCCCTCCAACGAAACGACACCGAGCCGCTCCTCCCTTCTCTAGGCCTGTACCCCAAACGCATAAAAAAGGAGCGGAAAAATTTTTCCGCTCCTTTTTGTGGGTTATACCGCTTTACGAAAACAGCTCTTTAAAAAAGCTCTTTTTCCCGCCCGTTTCTTTGGCCAGTTCTTCCAACAGTTCTTTCTGGCGCGGGGTCGGCTTTTTGGGCACTTCAATCTTCACATTAACAAGCAAATCGCCAAAGCCTTTTTTGCCCAGCTTCGGCATTCCGTTGCCCTGCAGTTTCAGCACCGAGCCAAACTGCGTGCCTTTGGGGATATCCAGCTCCACTTCTTTGCCTTCAATCGTGGGAACCTTGATACTGCCGCCGAGCACCGCCTGCGGATACGTGATTTGCGCGTCGATGACCAAATCGTCGCCCTGGCGTTTGAAAATTTTATGCTCTTTGACGTGCACTTCCACATACAAATCGCCAAAACCGCCGCCGTTGGTGCCGATGTCGCCGCCGTTGGAAACGCGCAGCGTCACGCCCGTGCGCACGCCGGAAGGCACTTTGACGGTCAGTTTTTCTTTCACGCGTTTGGTTCCGCTGCCGCGGCATTCCGGGCAGGGTTTTTCCACCACGGTGCCTTTTCCGCCGCAGTCCGGGCAGACTTGGCGCATACTGAAAAATCCTTGCGAATACGTCACCGTACCCGTCCCGTTGCAGGAGCGGCACGTTTTGCGCGCACTGCCGGGCGCGGCGCCGGAGCCGTCACACGCGGAGCAATTATCCATACGCGTATAATCTACGGGGATTTCCTTGCCCATAAACGCTTCTTCCAGCGTCAAGGTGACGTCCAGCTTTAAATCTTCCCCGCGCTGGGGCCGCGGGCTTTGGCGGCGTGCGCCCCCAAATCCACCCCCAAAAATATCGCCAAACACGGAGCCGAAAATATCGTTGATATCCCCAAAACCGCCGGCATTGAACCCGCCAAAACCGCCCGCGCCGGATACGCCTTCGTGCCCGTATTGGTCATACATCCGTTTTTTTTGCGGGTCGGACAGGACGGAAAAAGCTTCGTTTACTTTTTTAAATTGTTCTTCGGCTTCTTTGTTGCCGGGGTTGCGGTCCGGGTGGTATTTCATCGCTTGGCGGCGGAAAGCGGATTTGATTTCCACTTCAGTAGCCGTACGCTCCACCCCAAGCACTTGGTAATAATCTTCTTTCATTTTAGTAGGCATAATCCTGGGAAATAAAACAAATATCGTTATTTATATTTTATTAAATTTTACACGCCCCCTGCACGCGGCAACCGATGTACCGCGTTTGGTGCGCGCAATAGGCCGGATTTATGTTATAATATATATACAAATTAAGGGAGAGTAACTCTCTTTCGTCCGCACCGCAAGGAACGGGCGGGGAGTGTTTTCTCTTTATTTGGTATAATAAACTTATGTACGCAATTATTGAAACTGGTGGAAAACAGTACTGGGTAAAACCCGGTCAAGATCTGCAGGTTGAAAAGCTGGACGCGAAAGCGGGCGAGAGCGTGGAACTCAAAGTGCTCTGGGCCGCCAACGAAGAAGGTACCTCAGCAGATACCAAAGCCGGTAACACGGCCAAGGTCACCGCTCAAGTGGTCAAACATTTGAGAGGTCCGAAAATCCTCGTATTCAAAAAAAGACCGAAAAAAGGTTACGAAAGAACCATCGGTCACAGACAGGATTTAACGCAAATCAAAATCACGGATATCCAGTTAGCATAAATTGGGAGACTAAACTATGGCACACACAAAAGCACAAGGTTCTTCCTCCAACGGAAGAGACAGCCACGGCCAGCGTTTAGGCATTAAACGCTACGGCTCCCAGTTTGTAAACGCTGGGGAAATCATCGTGCGGCAGCGCGGTACCAAATTCTTGCCCGGTACCAACGTTTCCAGAAGCAGCGATGACAGCCTTTTTGCCCGGGTCGCCGGAATTGTGACCTTCGAATGGGTCAGACGCGGCAAAAAGCAGATTTCCGTGTACCCGAAAGTTGCGGAAACCAAAGAAGCGAAAGCGCCCGCCAAAAAAGCGGCCGCTAAAGCCGCCAAACCGGCAGCCAAAAAACCGGCTGCTAAAAAGGCGCCTGCCAAAGCCAAAAAGGCCGAAGCGGACAAATAAGCTTCACAGTTTAAAAAGCGGCAGGATTTTTTCCTGCCGCTTTTTTTATGACTCTTTTGCAGGCGCACAAATACACGGCGTTTGCTACAATGTTATGAAGAAGGACCAATTACATACCCCGCTGGACGAATGGAGCTATACTTGCACCAAGCGCCCGGCGCGCGCAAAACTGAAACGGGCCCGAGCCAAAGCAAAAAGGATGCTTTCCAAAAAATTATTGGCGCGGGAGTTGGCGCAGGAAAAACCTTTTTAATGTTACCGAAGCCGCGCGGCTTATCCGCGGCGCAAAGAGGAATTTATGCAATCCGGAAGTTTCTTAGACCGTGTTAAAATTTACGTAACCGCCGGCAAAGGCGGCGACGGCTGTTTGTCTTTCCGCCGCGAAAAATTTATCGAATTCGGCGGCCCCAACGGCGGCTGCGGCGGCAAAGGCGGCGACGTTATCCTGCGCGCCGAACACAACCTAACTACCCTCTTGGAGCTGGCCTATAACCCGCATATCGAAGCCCAAAACGGCGAAAAGGGCGGCACCTATAATAAAACCGGCCGCGCAGGCGAAGATAAAATCATCCTCGTGCCCTGCGGAACCTTGGTAAAAAAAGACGGGCAAGTCATTGCGGATTTAACCCAGCCCGGCCAGGAATTTACCGTCGCCAAAGGCGGTATGGGCGGGCGCGGGAACCAGTCTTTTAAAACCCGCAACAATACGGCCCCCCACATTGCCGAAAACGGACAGCCCGGCGAAGAAGTCACCCTCGTGCTGGAACTAAAAGTGTTGGCGGATTTGGGACTTGTCGGCTTTCCGAATGCGGGCAAGAGCACCTTTTTAAGCCGCATTTCGGCCGCGCGCCCGCGCATTGCGGATTATCCGTTCACCACGCTTAACCCCAACTTGGGTATTACGATGCACAAAAACGTCAGCTTTGCCACGGCCGACATCCCCGGCATTATCGAAGGCGCCAGCGAAGGCAAAGGATTGGGATTTCAATTTTTAAAACACATTGAACGCACCCGCGTGCTTTTGCACCTGGTGGACCCGGACGGTTTTGACGGAATGAGTGCGGAAAAATCCGTGAAAGTGATTGAAAACGAACTCAAAACGTTTGACAAAAAACTGTTTGAAAAACCGCGTATTATCGTGGTCAACAAAATGGATTTGCCTTCGGCCCAAAAAGCGTATGAAACGCTGAAAAAGAAATTTAAAAAACACAAAGTAATGCTGATGTCCGCCGCCACGGGCGAAGGCGTCAGCCAAGTATTGGACGAAGTCGTCAAAATACTGGCTTCTACCCCGGTAGACTTGACGCCCGTCACCGAGAAAACGGCCGCGGTGCACAAAGTGGAGCCGATTTTTTCCATTTCCCGCGATGAAAACGACGTCATCCACATCACGGGCAAAAAAGTGGTGGAATTTATCGCTATGACGAATTTCAACCAGCCCGAAGCCGTCGCCCGGCTGCGCGGTATTTTTAAGAAAATCGGCCTGGAAAAAGCCCTCTTAAAATTCGGCGTACAGGATGGCGACACGCTCATCGTGGGCGGGCGCGAATTTGAGTGGAACGGGGATTTCGACGAAGAAGCCCCCACCTCGCCCGAACACGCCGGCTATAAACGACGCGAAACCAAACAAGAACGTTTGGAAAAACGCCGCGCCAGACGCCAGGCCAAATTGAAATAATCTTTTCAGCGCAACAATAAAACCCCCGGCCCGACCGGGGGTTTTTATGCGCAAAAAAGCCACGGGATTTTCCCCCGCGGCTCTTTCTTTTTTTCTTTCTATTTAACGGTATGGTGTTCGTTGGCCCAGTTCACGGCCTCTACCACGGAAGCGTAATTTTTATGTGTTTTACTAACAAACGACGGATAGGCGTCCTTCCAATCCAATTTATAATAATCGCTGCCCATTACGCTTTCCATAAACGAGGCGATTTCTTTGTTAAAAACCGGGAACATAAAAAATTCTTCGGTCTTGGCGTCCTTTTTATTCGTCCAGCGGACTGACGTCAAATTGGCGGAAATTAATCCAATCAGCTCCCCGGTGTTGGTCATCACGCCCGAACCGCTCATTCCTTTGCGAATGCCAAAATTGCGCGTATAGGCAAACCCCAAGGCCTTTACGTAATACACGGGATAGGGGTTGGGTTTGATGTCGCGCTGCCCGTCAAAAATAGAAATGACCGACAAGTTCCGCTCAATTTTGTAATTGCCTTCATCAAACAGGACTAACGGCGGGAACTCCGGGCTGATAATGCGGTTGTATTGGCGCTTGGCGTTGCGGTTTTGTTCCAAAAAAGCGGCAAATTCCGCGCGGGAAATACCCAACTTGTATTTCCGTTTGCCGGCGGGGCGGCGATAGTAGGTTTGGGGGGCGCGGTCCAAATCCAAACGGATCAGGGCAAAATCGTCTTTCACCATTTTGTCAGCAGAGAACCCCGGATGCACAAAGACCGCCGGTTTTTTGGCGGTATGCGTCACCCGCGCCAGGGCGGAAACCGGCTGTTCCAACAAGTCCATTTGAATCGTACATCCGTTTTGGCACGCCGTTTTTACGCAGTGCGCCGCGGTGGCAAACCACCGCCGGCCAATGCGGGTGGCCTGGCATTTGCCCGCCGCGCCGGTCTGCTTGCCCGCCGGAGTAATATAGTATTCAAATGTATGGTAAAAATCTTCTTTGCGGGTATGTTTATCCTCATCCGTGACTGAAATGACGCTCACCTGGCTCCATCCCGCCGCAGCCAGGCACAGGTATCCCATGATGACAATTAGCTTTTTGAACATAGGGTTATTGTATTATTTTTTGCTTACCGGGAAAACCAAACACGCGTCGAACCCGCTTAAAATGCTGTACGGATTATTTTCCGGCCACGAAAGAATGACCGGATAGGGGGAACCCGCCGCCGGGCGAGAAAAAGATTCCTGCTGCATCACCGCGCCAAAAGGCAAATCGTTGCCGATATCCTGCGCCAACAACTGCAAGACAAACACTTGCGGGGAGGCCGCCGCCACCGAGAAGGGAGCCCGGTAGTGCACGTGCATATTCCCGGCATACACAAAAAACACCGCTTCAGGTTCCTGTTGGCGCACCTGCTCGATAATGCGCCGCCAATGGTCGTTACGCTGTTTCATTCCATAAACGGATTCCACTTGCCGGAAAGAAGGGGAAATGAGTTTTTGATGGCTGCGGAAATACCGTTCGTCCTCTAAACCGATGACTTGAATCCCGCGTTTGACAAATTTTTCCAAAAAGCGGAAATCCGGGCTAATCCGCCTAAACCAGAGCTCCAGCGAAGAAACAGGCTCCCCAGTTTTCTCAGAGAGCGGCAAGGTGCGGTCAAACACAAATTCTGTTAGGATGATGATTTTTCGTTCCGGGTATTTTTGCTGGTATTGCCAAACGAGTGTTTCGAAAGCGCGGCGCAGCGGCGCAAAGCCGTGCTCCTCTCCAACAGCAATAAATTTGGCGTCGGGCGGAATTAAATCGGCATAATTTACGGGGCCTTTGGGATACTCCACCTGCAATGTTTGGCGCATATGGGCTTTGCGCCGCTGCATCACGGCAATATCACGCCGGGTTACGGACTGCCACGCCTGCGCCATCCGGTCGTTGACTGCATTAAACCGCCGTTCTTCTTCCGTCTGCAGTTCGATTTCTTTGGAACTGGCAACCGCCATACTTTGGGAAGGCAGCCGCACATCCAACGGGGCCGGCAGCAAACGGGCTGTATTTAAACGGCTGATAGCTGCGCGATGTGTGCTTTGCGCGGCTAAAACGCCGGTGGCAACACGGCGCTCCAGCACAGGCGCAGCCCGCACCTGGGAAGAAACCTTTGTTCCAAGTGCTTTTCTGAGCCACGATACCCAACCCGGCCCCCCCGTTTCGGCATAAGCCGGAAGCGCGAGTAACGCCAGGGTTAATACAGATAGAAAGGGGCGCATAGCAAACTCTCTTTTTATTGTAACAAGAACCTTTCCCCGGTGCAAGGCCCCTTTGCCGGCCGGACGGCGCGTCGCCAAGGGGCGTGCAATCATCCCTTGGGTACAGCAAAGTTTTTCCCCTCCGCCGCCTTGGCTTCCCCGTGCACCTATACAGAAAACACGGGCTGGCTTAGCGCGCTCTCTTGTCTGCCTCTCTTTTCTTCTCCCGCTGGAATTTTCCCTGCGAGCTCCCCGACCATTTGCCTGGGGTGCTTTCTTTCTTCCGCAGAAATATGGAAAGAACGCCAATAAAAAACCCCGCTCGGTTGAGCGGGGTTTGTGTATGCAAAAGAGAACAACTATTTGTGGGTAACAAAAACACCGGGGCCCATCGTAGAGCTGAGCGAAATGCTCTGCACATAGACGCCCTTGGAAGTGCTCGGTTTTACACGCAGGATAGTGTCCATAACGGCTTTTGCGTTTTCAGCCAATTTGGCAACGTCGAAAGAGGCTTTGCCAATGATGGCGTGCACGATACCATACGCATCGGCTTTGAATTCGATGCGGCCGGCTTTCAAGGCCTTGATGGTGTTGGCCAGGTCGAAAGTGACAGTACCGCTTTTCGGGTTCGGCATTAAACCGCGGGGACCCAAAATTTTGGCGGCTTTGGCCAAGTCTTTCATTGTATCCGGGGTAGCTACGAGCACGTCGAAGTCAATCTTGCCTTTCAAGACTTCTTCCACGATGTCTTCACAGCCGACTTTGTCGGCTCCGGCAGCCTGCGCTTCCTGTACGTGTTCGCCTTTGGCGATGACAGCAATGCGTTTGGTCTTGCCCGTGCCGTGCGGCAACGCAACGGTGGTGCGGACCTGCTGGTCGGCTTTTTTGGTATCAATGCCCAATTTCACGTGGATTTCAACGGTTTCGTCGAATTTGGCTTTGGCGTTGTCTTTTACGATCTGAGCGCCTTCTTCCAACGTGTAAACTTTGGATTTATCGTACGCTTTTTGAGCGGCTTCTAATCTTTTTCCCATCTAAATACTCCTTAGGTGCTAACGGGCGTTTTCGCCCTCCCTCAGTTTAAATTTATTTTACTACGTCCACACCCATACTGCGGCAGGTGCCTTTTACCATTTCGGCAGCCTGTTTGATGTCTTTCGTGTTTAAATCGGGCAGTTTTTGCGCCGCGATTTTTTCGCACTGGGCTTGGGTGATCTTGCCGACTTTATCTTTGTGCGGGGCACCGGAACCTTTGGCCAGGCCCAACTCTTTGATAATCAGCACAGCCATAGGCGGCATCTTGGTAATAAAGGTGAAAGAGCGGTCTTCGTACACCGTGATGATGACCGGAATCTTTACGCCTTTTTCCATCTTGGCCGTCTTGGCGTTGAATTGTTTGCAGAATTCCATGATGTTTACACCATGCTGGCCCAAAGCCGGGCCCACGGGCGGAGCCGGGTTGGCGGCGCCAGCGGGAATCTGCAGCTTGATGTAACCTTTAATTTTTTTCTCTTTTGCCATTTTGTTGTTACTCCATATTTTTTACTGCTTTACTGCGGTAAAATCTAGTTCTTTTCCACTTGCAGGAAATCCACTTCCACCGGGGTGGCGCGGTCGAACACCGTAACCATTACTTTGAGCTTGTTGCGCTGCTCGTTTACTTCTTCCACCGTGCCGACAAAATGTTTGAAAGGTCCTTCCGTAATGCGGACGCTTTCACCGCGTTCAAATTCCACCACGTGTTTGGGTTTGCCGGAGGTGTTGTCCGTCAGTTCCACGATACCGGCAATTTCTTCTTCCGGCAGCGGAACCGGGTTCGGATCGCCCAAAAAACCGGTCACGCCCGTAATGCTCTTAATGAACCAATACGCTTCGCTGGTCATATTCATTTGCACCAGCACATAGCCAGGGAAAAATTTCCGTTTGCGCAAAATTTTCTTGTTTTGTTTAACTTCAACAACTTCTTCGGTGGGAACTAATACTTGAAAAACGCGGTCACCGAAACCTTGGATTTCGATGTTGAGCAGAATTTTTTCTCTTACTTTATCCTCGTGCCCCGTTTGGGTATGCACGATGTACCAGGCCTTTTCTTCCGACATTAGCGCCCCCCAATTACAAGTCCGAGCAGCTTGGTGAGGCCAAAGTCGATAACGCTTACATAAGCCGACACCAACGCCACCACAATCGCCACCAAGATCGTGGATTGCACCACTTCTTGTCTGGAAAGCCAGGTGGATTTTCTCAGCTCGCCCCAAGACTGCTTAAGAAAATTGATTGCTTTATTCATACAAATATCCGTTTTCCTTGGTATAAAACCTGGCAGGAGCGGAAGGACTCGAACCTTCAGTCCCGGTTTTGGAGACCGGTGGTTTACCAGTTAACCGACGCTCCCACAAAAATCTTAGGCTTTGCCTTCTTTGTGTTTGGTGCTCTTGCCGCATTTTTTGCAGAACTTGTTGAGCTCCAATTTGTATTCTTTCTTTTTGCCGCGCACTTGATAATAGTTTTTGTTTTTGCATTCGGTGCAAATCAGCGCGATCGTTAATCTTTCACTTGCCATCTTCAGTATCCTTAATATAGGGGATAAACCCCTCTAAGTTGCGTTCGCTGTTACCTGCGGGGGCATTGGTTAAAATGCCCCCGCCACAGTGAACTAAACAATTTTACTACTCAATAATTTTGGTTACAACGCCGGCGCCTACCGTGTGGCCGCCTTCGCGGATTGCAAAGCGCAACCCTTCT
>CALUQD010000039.1 GCA_944322825.1 Candidatus Avelusimicrobium pullicaecorum | reverse complement strand
CGAAGCGGCACTTTGGAGTGGTTGGTAAAGCCAATCATTGCGTTATCGTAAAGCGTATAAAAATTATTTTTGGTGAACCCGCGCTTGCGCAGGGGCTGCTCAAACGGGATTAATTTGTGGGCGTAGCCCAATTCGCACACCAGGCCGCGCAAGTAGGGATAAGGGTCCCCCAATTTGCGCAATTCGTCCACTACGCATTTGTCGTACAGGCCAAACCCTGTGCAATTCGGCTCCAGCTTGGCGCCGGAATCGTTCAACAAATTAAGCAGCCAATAATAAATCTTCCGCACGGCAAAAAACAGACCCGATTCCTTACTGGTTTGTTTCTGCGCCAGCACCACTTTGTAGCCATTTTCCCACGCGGTGATAAACTGCGCAATAAGAGCGGGCGGGTCCTGCAAGTCGGACGCCAAATAAACCACCGCATCGCCCGATGCCTGCAAAATGCCGTAATACGGCGAACGGATGTGCCCAAAATTGCGCGCATTGGCAATTACTTTAAACCGCTTGTCCTGCGCGGCGATTTGCCGCAGCACAGCCAACGTACCGTCGGTAGAGGCATTGTCCAGCACGATTTGTTCGTACTCGTATTTATCCGCCAACGGGGCCATTTGCGCTTTTACTTGTTCGTAGAGTTCGCGGACGTTTTCTTCTTCATTATAAGCACTGGAAACAAAAGATATTTTCTTTTTCATAATTACGAATTAAATACCCATTTTTTATTTAACATAAACCCCAGCATCGCCAGCGGCAATACCAAAACCGCCCCGGCCATATACATATTGCTCAGCCCGCACAGCGCCAACGCTTTCAGCCCCAACACATTGCAGACATACACAATACCATATACGCCAAAAAATTTGCCGATTAGCCGGTTGTTGTGGCTTTGGAATACAATCACGCCGATGGTTTTAAAGTTAAACAATACGCCCAACACCGTAGAAAACAACGGCGCAAAAATATAGTTGCACCCCACCCACACAAAAAAAGCATACAGCCCGTAACCGACCAGCGTATTAAGCACCCCGACGAATAAAAAGGTTACGAACTGCTCAGGCAGTTTGGTAAATCGGCTGATGCAGGCCACCAACTGCCGAAAACTATTCTTAACGATGTTTACGCACATATTTTTTGCGTGGAAATTCCCCTATCTGTCGGGCAGCCGCCTGGATTTGATCCATTTCCTGGCGGTCCAGGAACGGGAACATATCTTCCAAAGACGGGCTGACCATCGTGCCGTCCGGCAGTTTGCGGGCGGAAAGTTTAGGGGCAAACGTATAATCGTGCGAGCAGTCCAGCTCGCATACCACCGGTCCCTGGGCGGCCAACACGCGGCGGATACCGGCTTTTACATCCTTATTTTTGCCGATCCGCACCGCGGGCAATCCAAATGCTTGGGCCACTTTCACAAAATCCGGCACTTCCACACCGCTTTGGCGGTTGCAGCCGGTCAAACGTCCGTTAAAAAAGTTCCGCTGGGTTTGGATAATGGAAATATATTCGCCGTTTTTGATGATGAAAATTTTTATCGGCAGGCAGTTTGTTTTTACCGTCTGCAATTCCTGCAAGTTCATCATAATGCTGCCGTCGCCTTCCAGGCAGACGGTATCCTTCCCGCCATTGGCCGCACACATCCCAATTGCGGCCGGCAAACCATACCCCATAGACGCGTCGCCCGAGTTGAGCAGCAGCCGCTGCCCGGCTTTGGATTCCAACGCCTGGAAAAACGCCACGCACGCCGTCCCGTTCGAAGCCGCCACTTGGGCCCCTTCCGGCAAGAGTTTTCCCAGTTGTTGCATAAACAGATACGGGTGGACTTTTTCCTGCGGGCGGATATCAAATTCCCGCAACGGCGGGTAACCGGCTTTTATCTGTTGGCAAAACGACCGCCACGCCGCCGGCGCTTGCAACCGCTTGGCCTGCCCCAAAAGTGCTTTTAAAACGTCTTTTACATCGGCACAAATGGCCAAGTCCGGCCGGACGGTGGGCTTTTGAAGTTCCGCCGGGTCGATATCGACAACGATTTTTTGGGCGTCTTTGGCAAAATTTTCCCAATTGTAGCTAACTTGGCGGATATTGTTGCGCGTACCCAAAAACAAAACAACATCGGCATTTTGCAAAGCAAAATTGCCCGCACGTTGGCCGACGGTGCCAATGCGCCCGGCAAAAAGCGGGTCCGACGAGGGTACTAAATCGAACCCATTAAAAGTGGCAACCACCGGAATTTGTGTTTTATCCAAAAACCGGCGCAATTCCGATTGGGCCCCCGCACAGTGAATGCCGTTTCCCGCCACGACGAGCGGCCGCCGGGCCCCCGCCAATAAGCGTATGGCCCGGGAAACCGGTTTTGCGCAGGCGGCTTTTTTGAGAGCCGGACGACGGAATTTTTTCATTTTTTTCGGGTCCACCGGGGCCGCCTGTATGTTAAGCGGAACGTCTATCCACACCGGGCCCGGCCGGCCGGAAACAGCGTTAAAAACCGCTTCGTCCAATACGGCGTCTATATCGTACGGATCGGTTACCATACGGGCGTATTTGGTCAGCGGTTTGACGACGGAAATAATATCCACTTCCTGGTCGCCCAGCTGGCGCAAAGGAATTTGCGGGCAGGAGGCCATCGTGGTGGAAAATTTGACTTGACCCGAAATAAACAGCACCGGGGCGCTGTCCGTCCACGCGCCAAATACGCCGTTTAAGCAATTTAACCCGCCGGGGCCGGTGGTTACGCACGCCACCGCCAACTGCTGGTTCGTACGCGCATAGCCCTCGGCGCTCATCGACACGGCCTGCTCGTTGTGGTTAAAAATACGTTTAATTTGGGTGCTTTTGCCAAAGCTGTCATCCAAATGCATCGCGCCGCCGCCGGTAATCATAAATACCTGGCGCACGCCGTACGCTTCCAGCTTTTTGACCAAATAATCCGAAACTTTAATCATCTTATGCATACAACAGCGGCTTAAAAACTAAAATTGTCCGCCGGCCTGTTCAATCAATTTTTTATAACGCGCTTCCAGCATTTCAATACGTTGCGCATCTTCTTTAAAAATTGTTCCATAAAAATCGCGTTTGTTTTTCAGCCACATCAGTTCAAAACCGACTGCTTTTAAAATACCTTTATCGGCGTTGGGGTCGCGGATGGCGGCCTGTGCGTCAAAAATAATTTTGCGCGTTTCGAACTTGGTCAACGCGCCGGCGGGCAAGCGCTTAAAAAACGGCAGCGACGCCGCAGATACCCCGCCGCCAATCACCATCTTTTTACCCGCCTGCTGCATTTTGCGGCTGACTTCTTCGGCAATTTTAAATACCGCCTCCGAATTAATATCTTCCCGCGTCATCCCCATCGAGCCCGTCAAATCCACCCGGCCCAACACAACGCCAGCCAAGCGGTCAAACTCCGGGCGGGCCATCATTTCATCCAAGTTATCCACTCCGGTTTTGGTTTCTACGTTAATAAAAAACTCCGTTTCTTTCCGTTCGTCTTCCGGGAACACAAATTCCGTAGCTTTGATATATTTCGTCATCGCATAAGCGGTTTCAATCATCGGCCCCACAATGCCTTTTACGCCAATCACACGCGCGTCAAACATATCTTTAATTGCTTCGCAGCCGCCCACTTTGATAATCAGCTCAAGGCCGGCTTTCGTTACCACTTCCTTCAAGCGCAAGGCTTCTTCCAGGCGGGTGCCTTCGGCTTCGAATTCCGCTTTTACTCCGATTACGTTGTGGTTAGCTTTTAGGTCCTGCAATGTTTCCAACATTTTTCTTTCTAACGTGTTCATAAATACCCCTACTTGTCATTCAGCAGCAATTTAGGATTAATATCCTCCAGCCGGACCGCATAATATGCGTATATTTTTTCAATGGCTTCTTTAAGCGGTGTAAATTTTAATCCCGGAATTTCTGCTTTTAATCTTTCGTTGTTCCCGGAATAATTCAGTCCGTAACCGGGAGCGGCTACTTGTATTTCCATGTCCTTCCCGCTGATTTTTTGAACGCAGCGGGCGGCTTCCAGCAGTTCTGTTTCGTCATTTGGTGTTACGTTGTAGCTGGAAAAGCGCGCGTCGTGTTCGATAAAATAATCCAAGACGGGCAGTAAGTCTTCCACATACAAGTAACTAAAACGGCGGTTTTGCCGAAGCGTAATAGGCAAACCAAAAATCGTTTTGCAAATAGCATTGGAAATAAAGCGGATTTCCCAATCTTCATATTTGCCAAAAATACCAAAAATGTTTAAGTCCACCATCTGCGGAATGTTTTCAATCCGCTTATGCACCACATATTTGCAAAAACTGTGGTCGTCTTTCCCCATGCGGCGGCCGATTTCTTCTTCGCGCACCAGGCGGTTGTCGGCCGACACATCGTACACGGCGCCGCTGCCCAGGTTTATCAGCCGGCCAAAACGGTCCGTATGGCGGGCCAGGTTTTCGAACATACGCACGTTGGTGTAAAACAAGTTGGTAGGATCTTTGGCGTTGCGGTGGCCGGGCTTGGTGGCGGCGTGGATGACAGCGTCAAACTGACGGGTAGCAAAAAAATCATCCACGGCTTGTGTATCCGCCAGGTTGAGTTCGTAACTGCGCGGAGCCGTGATTTCATACTTTTCGGCCAAAAAACTTTCGCGTATGTTTTTGCCGATAAAGCCGTTGCCGCCCGTCAGTAAGACTTTCTTGCGCATTACTTGGTATGTTCCTGTACAAAACGGTGAATAACTTCGCTCGTTTTGGTTAATTCTTTTTCGCCCAACGCGGGGAAGGTTCCCACCCAGAACGTATGGTTCATAATAAAATCCGTATTGGGCAACAGGGCGTATTCTTTTTCCGTCAAATCGCAGGATTTTAACAACCCCGAATTGCCGATACGCAGCGGAATGTCGTTCTCCACCATCATCGGCTGGCGCAACAGGTTGCCCGCAAAAAGCTGACGGGTGCCAATGCCGTTTTGCTCCAGGTATTCCACCAATTGTTGTTTGGTGAAGGGAGCCTCCGGGCGGACGGAAATCAAGTATCCAAACCAGGACGGGCGGCATTCTTTTTTGACTTCCGGCAGAATCAGCCATTGGCTTAAATCAGCCAGGTGCTGGGTCAAAAAAGCGGCGTTGTCGGTGCGTTTTTGGATATACGCGGGCAGTTTTTTAACCTGGCTGACGCCCAAGGCGGCCTGCCAGTCGGTAATTTTTAAATTAAAGCCCACGTGGGAATACGTATATTTATGGTCGTAGCCGAAGGGCAGATTTCCCAGCTGCATATTAAAGCGGTTTTTGCAGGTGTTATCCGTGCCGGGTTTGCACCAGCAGTCGCGGCCCCAGTCGCGGAACGACAAAATAATGCGGTAGAGCTGCGGGTCGTTGGTAACGACGGCGCCGCCTTCGCCCATCGTTAAGTGGTGGGCCGGGTAGAAGCTGAACGTGCCGATGTGGCCGATAGTACCGGCTTTTTGGCCGTTCCACCGGGCGCCCAGCGCGTCGCAGGAATCTTCAATCAGCCACAAATTGTGCTTTTTGCAGATATCCAAAATGCGGCCCATATCAAACATATTGCCCAGCGTATGCGCTACAAAAATCGCTTTGGTCTTGGGGCTTAAAGCGGCTTCGATTTGTTCGGCATTGATGTTGTAGGTGCCGATTTCGCAGTCCACAAACACGGGCACCAGGCCTTGCTGGATAATGGGGTTGACGGTGGTGGGGAATCCCGCTGCCACGGCGATGACTTCGTCGCCTTTTTTGATACGTCTTTCGCCCAATTTATAAGACGTCAGCGCCGAAAGCGCCAGCAAATTGGCCGACGAGCCCGAATTGGTGGACAAAGCAAACTTTACGCCCAAAAAAGCGGCGAAATCTTTTTCAAACTGGTCATTAAAGCGGCCAGCCGTAAGCCACATATCCAAGCTGGCGTCAATCATTCCCATCAAATCTTCTTCATCAAGCAGTTTGCCGGAAGGCGGAATATAAGCAAATTCTTTTTTGGTTCCGTACACGCCGCGGTAATACTGGCGTGCGGCTTCTTTTACAGCTTCTCTTAATTCTTTTTCCATACCATATCCTTTTCGTAATGTTCAATTTGCGACAATGTAAAATCCAACATTTCTTCGCCCCGGTAAAACCGTTGGTACCAGGCCACCGTCTGGGCAATAGCCTGCTGGGCCGTATACACCGGCTGCCAGCCGAGCACCGTTTTGGCTTTGGTGATATCCAACATCAGCAAGTTTGCTTCGTGCAGATTATCGCGCTTGTGCACTTTCACCGTACCGCGGCCGTAATCGGCCACGACCTGCTTGGCTACTTCGGCCACCGTCAGCACGCTATCCGGGTTAGGGCCAAAGTTAAACCCTTGGGCATATTCTTTGCCTTGGGTATAGAGCAAATGCCCCAGCAGCAAATAGCCCGAAAGCGGCTCCAGCACGTGCTGCCACGGGCGGGTGGCGTGCGGGGAGCGGATTTCAATTTCTTTTCCCGCTTCTATATTGCGAATGCAATCCGGGATTAAGCGGTCCAGGGCCCAATCCCCCCCGCCGATGACGTTGCCCGCGCGGGCCGTAGCCAGCGCAAAACCGCTGTCCAGCAAAAAGGAACGCCGGTACGAAGCCGACATAATTTCCACACACCCTTTGGACGAAGAATACATATCGTATCCGCCCATAGGTTCGTCCTCGGTGTATCCGCGGGCGACTTCTTTGTTTTCGTAGCATTTATCGGTGGTGATGTTGACAAAGGCTTTTACGCTGGGCGTTTTGCGGGCGGCTTCCAGCACGTTTAGCGTGCCAATGACGTTGGTTTGGTACGTCAGCACCGGCTCGGAATACGACAGGCGCACCAGCGGCTGGGCCGCCAAGTGGAAAACAATCTCCGGCTGGAACTCTTTGAAAACCTGTTCCAACGTCTGCGGATGTAAAATATCGGCGATCACGCTTTTTTCCAGCTGACTGCCGATATGCAACGCTTCAAACATAGAAGGCTTTGTATTGGGCGCCAGGGAATACCCGCATACCTGCGCCCCCAGGCGCTTGAGCCACAGGGCCAACCAAGCGCCTTTAAAGCCCGTGTGCCCCGTTAATAAAATTTTTTTGCCTTTATAAGTATCTTTCCACATAAATCAGTCCTTCCACACTTTCCACGGGGCTTTGTTTTGTTCCCACAAGGCGGTCAGCTGGGTTTTGTCTTTCAGGGTGTCCATCGGCTGCCAAAAGCCCGTATGTTTATAGGCGTGCAGCTGGCCTTGGGCGGCCAGGGTTTCCAACGGTTTCTTTTCGAAAACCACCCCATCGCCTTCGTCGATATAATTCATCACTTCCGGCTGGCAGACAAAAAACCCGCCGTTAATCCACGCGCCGTCGCCTTGCGGTTTCTCGGCAAATGCGGTAATGTCATCGTGTTCGTTAATCGTCAAGGCGCCAAAGCGGCCCATCGGCTGGACGGCGGTCATTGTAATCAATTTGCCGGATTTTTGGTGGGAAGCAATCAAATCTTTGATGTTCACGTCGCTCACGCCATCGCCATACGTCAGCAGGAAAGGCTCTCCCCCAATATACGGCGTGGCTTTTTTGATGCGTGCGCCCGTCATGGCGTTTTGGCCGGTATAGAGCATCGTCACCTTCCACGGTTCGTGGCGCGTTTTGTGCACGGTAACGGTATTGTTTACCATATCCACCGTAATGTCGGAATAGCGTTGATAATAGTTTACGAAATACTCTTTAATATAATGGGATTTATAGCCGGTCAAAATCACAAAATCGTCAAACCCATAGGACGAGTAAATCTTCATAATATGCCATAAAATGGGATACCCGCCGATTTCCACCATCGGCTTGGGTTTTAAAACGGTTTCTTCGCTCAAGCGGGAACCCAATCCCCCCGCCAATAATAATACTTTCATTTGCGCTCCTTTTACGGCTGAAAAGAAACGGCGCGCCCAAACAGCCAAGCTGCCGCACGCCCCCTTTTTATCCTAAAATGACGATATATTTATATATTACCTTTTATAACAAATTTTCACCAGCCCGTAAAACACCAAAAGGCCTTTTCTTTCCTGCCTGCCGGCCGTTTGCCGGAAGCCTTTACACACAAAACCCTCCGGGATAGGAGGGTTTTGGCAGATGTTGCTTCTAAAAACGGCTCATTTCCATCTCAAATGGAAAGTTTCGGCCCACAGGCGGGCTTCCAGCAACGTGTTATTAACAATCTCTTGGGATATAGCCGGCACTCTTTGAGAATCTGCTTTATGAAATTTATTCAGCTGAACAAAATAATCGGTCACAATCGCCCGCACTCCCCCTTTGCGGTACAATTCCAACTGGCGGGCAGAATTATGGAAAAACTCTTGATATTTCGGATCGCCGTGATACGGATGCAAAGAAGCCGGCGCCTCCCGCATCATTTCATCCAACCGTATGTAAAAGGGCTTCTTGCGTTCTTTGGCTTTATTGCGCATACTGTGGTAAAGAGATTTAAGCGTCCGCTGGTTGACGATATGATGCACGCCGTTATACGAGGTTACCTGATAAATGTGTTTCCACTCAGAGGCATATTTAGGATGAACCGCACCCGGCCGCTGGGAAAGTTTAGTTAACACCCGCAAATAACGATAACTGCCCCACAAAGAGGACGGATGATATAAAACGGGCGCCTCAAACCGGGTAAGAAGATGTATCTCCGGCTGTAAGACAACGCCCGCTTTAGTTTTAAAAATACGGTTTTGGAAATAGGTGCTAAAGGTGGAAGGGTTCGTCAGCTTTGCCACGCGCGAGGCTAATCTTTGGCTGGCCGCCGGGGCTTGCAGATGGCGCGAAATCGTACCGTAGGGTACAGCCTTAAAATTAATACGGGTAGCCGTCCGAAGCAACTGGTATGCGCTTTGTGCATAGACGGAAGAACTGCCGCAAACAACGGCTAACAGAAGAACAAGGATTTTTTTCATAGGCAACTCTCATTGGGCTAATCCTTGCTGATCCCAAAACGCCACGGGGAAAATCTTCAGCGTAAAAAACTCTTAGGAGAGAAAATAACAAATGGGCGTTTTTTTTATTTTACATTATTCTGCGAAATTGTCTACATTTTTTGCTTTGCTTTTATTTTTATTGCGGGAAAGCGAGAATAAAAATTCGATTAAAAAATAAGAAAAAAATAAAAATAACTTGAAATAATAATTTAAATTAGTTATACTAAAATAACCTTAATTAATCACAGCAATTGATTGGGGTTACAACTAAAGCAAACCAAAACGGAGCGGGCAAAAAGAAAGGAATTTCCCTTTCTTTTTGCTTGAGGAACCGACGGCCGGCTTAACCAGCCGGCCGTGTTTTATGGGTAATTGCGCCTATATGCACAGCTGCCGGAGCAACAGGAGCAAGAAAAAACCGAGTTATCCGGCCCCGGCTTTATTGTGAAAAGTATTTATAAAAAACCCCGCTCCAAAGAGCGGGGTTTTTTATTACGGAAGCTTCCACACAGCAAAATTGTCTATTGTATATCCCATTTTCGTGCCGCCTAAACTCTTGCAAACGCTTTCATTCTTTCCACAAAAACGTGTATTTGGATAGGCCGAATTAGCAAAAAACTGGAAATAAACAACCGTTTCATTTTTTAGTTTTAACCGTACACGAGAATTGACGCTATTGGCACTACTGATATATCCTTCTCCTTGCAATAAATCAATTTGAGTCCCATCGGAAAATGTCACAAAGCCACTGTCGGAACTTGCGCCCGCCAAACTACTGCCGCCCGGGAAATTGACATCCAAATCTTCTATTTTCGGCGTATATTGGCCATTTGCCATCCAATAGGCTTCTTCCGCATTCGCCAGTGCTTTTAGCAAAGGAGCCCATTTCATTAAACGGGATTTTTCCACCGCTTTGGTATATTGCGGCAACGCCACCGCCGCCAGGATACCAAT
>CALUQD010000038.1 GCA_944322825.1 Candidatus Avelusimicrobium pullicaecorum | reverse complement strand
CAACGGCAACGGCAACGGCAACGGCAACGGCAACGGCAACGGCAACGGCAACGGCAACGGCAACGGCATAAGCGGAAGAGTCTTCCTTTTTGGGTCGTGCGACAGTGCAGAAACAGTGTGGCTCAACTAATCATATTAGCGGGCAAAGGAAAGGGAGCCCAGGCTCTAGCCGTTGGCAAAAACATTCACAACTTGTCGTTCCCTCTTTGCGTAAGCACCGTATTTTGCAAGACCCTGTCCGAGGCAGAGCTCCGCGGACTGGAAGGCCCTGCCCCCGGCAAGGTAAGGGAGGGGCGGCTCGCCCCTTGCAAAAACATCCTCAACAATTTGTTCCCTATTGCGTAAGCACCGTATTTTGCAAAACCCTGTCCGAGGCAGAGCCCCCGGGCCTGGAAGGGCCGTTGCGTAAGGGCGCGACAGTACAGGAATAGTGTGGCCCAATTAGTCGTGTTAGCGGGCATAGAGTGGGGAGCCCAGGCTCTGGGCCTTGATTTGTTTTTTTTTTTTGATAAATTTTGCGTATGAGCAAAATTTATCAAAAACCCCACCCGGCGGGGAAAAACGCCGGATTTACGCTAATAGAGCTATTAGTGGTTGTTTTAATCATCGGTATTTTGGCAGCGGTGGCGCTGCCGCAATACGAAATGGCGGTAATGAAATCCCGCTTGGCTACGATGCGCACGGTGGCGGAAAACCTGAAAAAGGCCGAAGAAATCTACTATATGGCTAATGGCTATTACGAAGCCAATACGGATAAATTGGACATTGATTTTAAAGGCGCCTGTACGGGTACGGACGTACTTTGGTGTAAAGATGAATTTATCGTGGATATTTTTGATGGAAGTGGAATTGTAACGGAACTGAGTAATTTATATATCGCCACTGATTATTGTCCTGGTCGTAGTCGGTCGGATTGTAAAATAAAAGCAGATTTTAGTTACCTAGTATGGCTGGATAATTCGGCCAATCCGGGGCTTCGGGAATGCTTGGGCTATACTGAAAAAGGCCGTAGATTATGTAAGATTTTTAATGCGGAGCAATAATTCGCGCAAGCAATTTGGCAATTAAAAACCCCGAGCCGTTAGCTCGGGGTTTTGTTTGGCGGAAAATTATTTTTCCAAACGGGAGAGGCGGCTCTGCGCGCTGGAGGCAATCTTATCCGTGGGGTGGCTGATGATTAGTTTTTTATACATTTCCACCGCCTGCGCGTCGCGGTTTTGCTGTTCATACGCGCGGCCCAAGTCGTACATAATTTGCGGGGCTTGGGGGCTTTGCGGGTGCGTCAGCAGCGCTTTTTCGAGCGACTGGATATATTTGCTTTGGTCGCGCATTTTTTTGCGGGCCAAATCCGCCGCTTTCAGCAAGGCTTCCGTCGATTGCGCATCGTTCGCGGCAAACACTTGCGCCGTTTGGTGCAACGTGTTGTAGGCCGCGTCATAATTTTTGGTTTTGGTATATACGTCAGCCTTGCCCTGGTAGGCTTCATACACGGCGGGCGTAGTGCCTAACAGTTCGATGGCTTTGCCGTAATTGATGAGTGCGCTGTCGTACTGTTTGTTGTTTTCGTCCAAGATGGCCATATGTTTGTAGACAATGCCCGTTTCGGACGAACCCGGAAATTCGCGCAATACTTGGGTATACGTGCCCATCGCGTTGGCGGTATCTTTCAAGTTATCGGCGTAGATATCGCCAATCAAGCGCAGGCTGGCGGCGCGGTACGGCGTTTTGGGATATAATTCGCCCGCTTTTTTGTATTGGGAAATGGCGGCCAAATAATTGCCGTTGACGCGGTGCAAATCCCCGTACCACAGTTCCACCAAATCGCTGGATTCGTAATCCGGGTAAGCGGAGAAGAAATCCTCAAACGCTTGGGCGGACGGTTCATACAGTTCGCGCCCGGAGAGTTTGGACAGGGCAAACAAGGCTTGCGCCTGGCGCTGGGCGGGCGTTTTTTCGTCGGCCGACAAAGTGGACGTGAACAGGGCGGTGGCTTGGTCGCGCTGTTTGGCATTAACGGCCAATACGGCATCCGCCATCAGCGGGTTCAAAACCGATAAATCCATTTCCGGGTACATATGGCGCAATTTAAAAAGCGTTACGAGGGCGCGGTTGTTATCTTCCGCGCGCACATACAAGCGCGCTTGCAGCAAAAGAGCGTCTTTTACGGCGGGCTGTTTGAGGTTTTGTTTCACCCACGTGCCCAGGCCGTCCGCCAACGTTTTGGCGAAGGCGCGTTCTTCCTTGCCGGGTTCGGCCGGAAGGGTGAGCGCCTGCTTCTTGTAAAAATCAAGCGAGGCGGCGGCGTCCGCCGCGCAGACGCAGGAGGCGGCGCAAGCAAGCACCGCAAAAGTGAGTAATAAGTTACGCATAGTGTTATCTGTAATTGGTGAATTGGAGTTCTACACCGAAATCCCGCCCTCTTAAAAGGGCCATCGTGTTTTGCAGTTCGTCTTTGGACTTGGACGACACACGCAGCTGGTCCCCCTGGATGGAGGCGGAAACTTTCAGTTTGGCGTCCTTGATGGCTTTGGAAATTTCCTTGGCCTTGTCGGACGGAATGCCCTGCTGGATTTTGACGGTCTGCTTGGCGTTGCCGCCCAGCGCCGCTTCAATCTTTTGCGGGAGCATATTCTTCAGCGGAATACCGCGCTTGGCGATACGCGTGAAAATAATATCGCGCAGCGTGTTTACTTTGTATTCATCACTGGAGGAGAGCTTGAGTTCGTTGTCTTTTTGGTTCAGCTCAATGTTGGAATTACTGCCTTTGAAATCGTAGCGGTTGGTAATTTCTTTGTTGGCGGCGGAAACGGCCTCCGAGATGATGTTCAAATCTACCTTAGATACCACGTCAAAGCTATAATCTGCCATATATAAACCTCCACAACCGGCCGGAGCCGATGAGTTTCTATATTATATCTTTTTTTGTACAATGATTTTATGGGCGGGGAAAAGCGCACCGCGCGGATTTCCGCTATTTTACGAGGAGAACATGTTCGCGGCGCCGGGTTGCCGGCGGTTTTTTGCTTATGAAAATCAAAATTCGTTTAACCGTAATGAACTTCCTCCAGTTTGCCGTCTGGGGCGCGTACCTGACTTCTATGGGTACGTTCTTGGCCGGAGCAGGCTTGGCGGAAAGAATTGGTTGGTTTTATGCGGCACAAGGTTTTGTGTCGCTTTTTATGCCGGCGATTATCGGCATTGTGGCGGACCGCTGGATTTCGGCCCAGAAATTATTGGGTATCTGCCACCTGCTGGCGGCGGCTGGTATGGCCGGCGCGGCGTATTTCGGTTCTTTGCCGCAGGTAAGTTTTGCGGCCGTATTTGGAATGTATTTGTTCAGCGTGGCGTTCTATATGCCTACGCTGGCGCTTTCCAATTCGGTGGCGTATACCGTTTTGCGCCAGGGCGGGTTTGATACCGTGTCGGCCTTCCCTCCCATCCGCGTGTTTGGCACCGTCGGTTTTATCTGCGCGATGCTGACCTCCAACTTTACGGGTTTCCAAAATACCTATATGCAGTGGTATTTCTCCGGCGCGTTAGGTATTTTGCTGGGGCTTTACAGCTTTACGCTGCCCAACTGCCCCGCTTGCCAGACCCAAGCCAAATCGCTTTCCGAAGCGTTGGGCCTCAAAGCGTTTGCCCTGTTTAAAGAAAAGAAGATGGCGATTTTCTTCATCTTCTCTATGCTTTTGGGGATGTCTTTGCAAATCACCAATGCGTATGCTAACCCGTTTATCAATGGGTTTAACTCCTTGGCGGGGTTTGCCGGCTCTTGGGGGGCGAACAATGCTAACGCGCTGATTTCGCTTTCGCAAATGTCGGAAACGCTTTGTATTTTGCTGATTCCGTTCTTCTTAAACCGCTACGGTATTAAGAAAGTGATGTTAATCAGTATGTTTGCCTGGGTGCTGCGCTTTGGTTTCTTTGGTATTGGCAACCCCTCTACGGCTACCGGTATTGTGCTGCTGGTGCTTTCGATGATTGTGTACGGCGTGGCGTTTGACTTCTTTAACGTGTCCGGCTCGCTGTATGTGGACCAGGAAACCGACCCTGCCATCCGCTCCAGTGCGCAGGGCGTGTTTATGCTGATGACCAACGGCTTCGGCGCGATGATTGGCACCATGGGCGCCCAATGGGTGATTAATAAACTCGTTAACGTGCACATCAACGCCTATACCGCGGCCAACGGCTTTCTGCCGGCCGGCGAAGTGTATCCGGCGGATGTATCCCAATCCATTATGACGGGATGGAGCGAATCCTGGTTTGTGTTTGCGGGTTTCTCGCTCGTGGTGGCGGTGCTGTTTGCGTTTATCTTTAAGTATAAACACGTGCCGGCTAACGCCAAATAATCTGTTGTTTTTCCAAACCGGCGTTCCTTTTGGGGAACGCCGGTTTTTTGCGTTCAAAGCGGGGGGAAATGCGGGCCGTTTCGTTTTGTTAAAAAGGAAATTGCCTCCCAACAGGCTGCCGGCGGAAACGGGTTGGAGCGGAGCTGTGGAACCTAAGCAGTGGGGCTAAAAGAGGGGGACGTATCCAAAATATCCTGCGGGCTGGCCGGGATTTTTACATAAAAAAACCGCCCTGCGAAAGGGCGGTTTAAAATGGGCGGATGACTTATTTAGCCGCTTTGTTCGCCGCTTTAGCCAAGCGGGATTTCTTGCGGGCGGCCGTTTTCCAGTGCATAACGCTCTTTTTGGCGGCCTTGTCGATGCAAGATTCGGCTTTTTTCAAGTCTTCTTTCAGCGTGGCGGCTTTCGTTTTGATGGAAGCGGCTACGGCTTTGGTGGCCAAGCGGACCTTTTTGGTCAGGCCCTTGTTAGCGGAAGTTCTTTTTTCAGCTTGGCGCTGCGCTTTGATGGCGCTCGTGTGTCTACCAGTTTTTAATTTTGCCATTTAATAATTCCTCTATAGAAAAATCGGTTATTTATATTGTATCCTTTTATTTTTGCCGGGTCAACCATTTTTTAACGTTTCCGCGCAGCCTTGCGGGAAATGTTACAATACATTTATGGATCCCCGTTTAGATATTTTACCAAATAAACCCGGTGTTTACATTATGCGCGCCCAGGACGGGGCGATTATTTACGTCGGAAAAGCCAAAAACTTGTCCGACCGGGTGAAACAGTATTTCCAGGAATCCAACCTCTATTCCCGCGGCTGGAAACTGCCCAGCCTGCTGCCCTTGATTGCCAAAATAGACTACGTAACCACCGCCAGCGAGCGCGACGCCCTCGTGCTGGAAGAAAAACTCATCAAAGAATACCAGCCCTTTTTCAACTCGCTGGGCAAAGACGGGAAAAGTTATCCCTATCTTAAAATAACGATGAGTGAGGATTACCCCCGCCTGCAGCTTACCCGCCGCGTCGTGCGCGGGAAAGACTTATATTTCGGGCCGTACCCCAAATCCAGCATCGTCAAAGGGCTGATGCGCTTTTTGTGGAAAAGCAAATACGCCCCCTTGCGCCCGTGCAAGTGGAGTTTCTCGCGCGAAAAACCGCTCGACCCGCGCAAAATCAACACGTGTATCTATTACCATACCGGCCAATGCCCCGCGCCGTGCACCGGCAAAATATCTTACGAAGATTACCGCGCCATTGCCGAGCGTCTGGCCGATTTTTTGGACGGACACTTTGGCAACATTACCGAACGCATTACCGATTTAATGCACCGCCATTCCGAAAAATTAGAATATGAGCAAGCCGCCGTGTACCGCAATTTCCTGCACGCGTTGGACCATATGCGCGAACGGGTGATTGTAGGACGCTTTAAAGACGATAAAATTACTACGGCTATGCAAAATACCGATAAACTAAAACGCTTGGCCCAAGTGATTGGAATGCGCCGTCTGCCCGCCCATATCGAAGCGTTTGATAACTCCCACCTGTTCGGGCGCGAAGCCGTGGGGTGTATGGTGTGCTATATTAACGGCGAGAAAAACCACGAACATTACCGCCGTTTCAAAATCCGTTCCAAACTGCCCGAAAAAGGCGGCAGCGATTTTGCCATGATGGAAGAAAGCGTCTACCGTCGGTTGCGCCAACTCAAGCGCGACCCTTCGCAAATGCCCGATTTGATTTTGTTGGATGGCGGCAAAAGCCAGATTTCCGCGGCAATGAACGCGTTTGACCGCGCGGGCCTGTATATCCCTTTTATCTCGCTGGCGGAAACGCACGAAGGCATTTACCTGCCCGGCGCGGCTGAAAGCATCAAATTGCCCGTCGGAGACCCGGCGCTTAACCTGCTGATGGAAATACGCGACGAAGTGCACCGCTTTGCCATTACTTACCACCGCAAATTGCGCAATAAAGCCGAGCTGACCGGCCACCAAAGCCAGGAAGGTTTAATTGACGGCCGGGACCCCGCCGGACGGGATTTATAGCAGAATTGTTTGCATAACGGCCCGGGGAACCGGGTGGTTTGCATAGCCGTAAAAAGCCGCCTTTAAACGTTGGTTTAAAGGCGGCTTGGAGCAATTTTCAAATTATTTGAAGTTTGCCGTTCCCAGTTTTTGCTGGAGGTAGGTTTTAAGACCAGACGGGTCGCTGGTGTGGGAGAGCGCTTCCTGGTAGCTGATTTTCTTTTGGATATACAAATCGCCCAGGGCCTGGTTCATCGTAATCATACCCATACCGACGTTGGTTTGCATGGTAGAAATAATTTGTTCGGCTTTCCCGTCGCGGATTAAGCTGCGCACAGCCGAATTGGCCAGCAGCACTTCGCACGCCATCGCGCGGCCCCCGGTAAGCGTGGGGATGAGCTGCTGGGACAAAATCGCCTCCAGCACGAAGGACAGCTGCGTGCGGATTTGCGGCTGCTGTTCGGCCGGGAACACGTCAATAATACGGTTGATGGACTGCACGGCGTCGTTGGTGTGCAAGGTGGCAAACACCAAGTGGCCGGTTTCGGCTAACGTCAAGCAGGCTTCCATCGTTTCGCGGTCGCGCAATTCGCCTACCAGAATGATATCCGGGTCCTGACGCAAGAAATGCTTTAAGGCGTCGGCAAACGAGTGGGTATCCCCGCCGACTTCGCGCTGGTTGACAATGCTGCGTTTGTGCGGGTGTACGAATTCGATAGGATCTTCTACCGTCATAATGTGGTTGCTTTCGTTCATATTCAGGTAGTTAATCATACTGGCCAAAGACGTAGATTTACCGGACCCGGTGCACCCGGTTACCAATACCAGGCCTTTGTTGAGCTTCATAATGTTGTAGACAATAGGCGGCAGGTTGAGTTCTTCAAACGATTTGAAATCGTTGGGAATGGAACGCAAGGCGGCGGCCACGCAGCCTTTTTGTTTGTAAATGTTTACACGAAGACGCCCCAACGATTTAAGACCAAACGAAAAGTCCAGCTCCAGTTTTTCTTCAAACTGTTGGCGTTGTTCGTCGGTCATAATAGAATAAATCAAGGTTTGGGCGCTTTCTTTGGTAAGCGGTTCGAAAGGAGTGGAGTACAAACGCCCTTGAATACGCAGTACAGGCGGTACGCCTACCGTTAAGTGAATATCGGAAGCGTTTTTAGCTTTCATCAGTTTAAACAAATCGTCCATTAATATCATAAGCAACCCTCTTTGATTATTGAATTTTTCCAACCAGGTCCAGCGTTATATTATTTAAAGCACCGGTGATTTTGCCTTGCGCTACATCTACTTGAAAGATGTACACCAGGGGTTCCATACGCGTCTTGGTCAGCCTGTATTTTACAATATATGTGCTCTTATGCAAAGACTCCGCCGACCAACTGGCCGTATAGCCTTGCGCTTTTTGCGTGCGGTACAGCCGGTCCAAATACGAAGCAATCGTCCCGCGGTTAGCGGACAGCGAATAATTTTTAACGATAGCAATCGCTTGATCCGCCAGCGAAGGTTCCGCACTTTGCGGCGGCGGCGGAACCGGAATTTCCGCCAGTTGAGCCGCCGGAGCGGGATCTTCGGTCAATGCATCCGGTGCACTTTGTGACGGGGCAAATGTTTTGGCCGGGGTCGGTTCAGACGGTCTTTGCAAAACGGTTTTATTGATATACATTGCCGCGCCTACAGCCAACAAAGCCACCAGTACAGAAAGGGCGGCTATCGCTTTTTTGTATGATTTCCCCTGTTTTAAGCGTTCGTTTTGGGTTTGGCGTAAAAAATCCTGTATTTCCGGCGTTTGTTTCAGCCGGGTCCGCACTTGATTGAGCTGCGGTTCCACCGGTACATTTTTGATAGGTTCCGGCACTTCCGGCGCTGGCGTGATATCCAGTTTGCCTTCTTCTAAAATTTTACGGACGGTTTCGTGGGAGGCCTCTTTCTCCGGCGTAGAATTTTGCGGATGGGTGTCGCGGCGGGCCAAGGAGGCGGCCGTTGGGGCCGGGGCCGAAACAGCGTCCGCCGCGTTTTGTGCGGAGCGAGGCGACGGCGCCGCTTGTTCCGGCGTATTCAGCAAAGGACGGGAGGCCTCGGCGTGCGGTTGCGGTACGATTTCTTCTAAGGGTTCCGGGTCGGCGGGGGCATCCTGGACCGATGCGGGCTGGCGCGGAGGATGGGTTTGGGCGTTGGCGTCTGCCGCGTTGGAAGCGGAAGCATCGGCGGAAACAGGGGTCTGCTCCACTTGTTTCTCAAGCTCCGCTTGGGACTCCTCCGGCGTGGGTTGGGTTCCTTCCCCCGTTCCGTCGGCCCCGGGGCCGGCCGGGGGGCACGGCTGCACGGGCGCGGTTTTTGCTTCGGAGGAGGGAGGCTCGTCGTTTAATTGCCGCAAAGCCGTTTCCGCTTGGGCCAGCGATGGAATTTCCGTCACGGGTTGGTCCAGCACGGGAAGTTGAAAGGAAGAAACCGTTTGTGTCGCTTCCGGTTCGGGTTCTTTTTCCTGCGGCGGATTTGCAGAAGCGGGAGGATTTCCACGTAAGGTTAAAATAAAATCGTTATCTTCCGGGTGGGACATCGGCACGGAAGCCTCTTCCTGCCGGTTAGGTTGCGAAGGCGCCTCCGCGGGCGCGCCGCCGGACGGTTTTTCCGCGCGGGGCGCAACGGCCTTGGACGCTGAAGCGGATGATTTTACGGATTTTTTTGGCGCAGAGTCGGTCGTTTTTTTATCGGAGGTGAAATCGTCAAAAGGGTCGTCTTCAATAGGCTGGATTTCTTTGTCGGTAGGCGGATTGGTTTTACCCAACTGGGTTTTTAAAGCGCGGGCCAAGTCCATATCCGAATTTTCATTCGGGTCGGGGATGCCTAAAATGTTGCCTAAATCTTCGCCTTTGATGTTGTTGAAGTATTCTTCAATGGGGCCGGGTTTGGCCGGCTTTTTGGGAATTTCCAAAGAAGATCCTTCCGTAGTGGGTTCATCGGACGGAACGCCTAAAGGGTTGCGCTGTTTGAGCAGGGTATTTA
This sequence comes from Candidatus Avelusimicrobium pullicaecorum, assembly GCA_944322825.1. GTDB lineage: Bacteria > Elusimicrobiota > Elusimicrobia > Elusimicrobiales > Elusimicrobiaceae > Avelusimicrobium > Avelusimicrobium pullicaecorum. The sequence goes on along the minus strand of CALUQD010000038.1, from coordinate 821 downwards.
GTTCGGCGTCAAACGAATCGGTGTTCGGTTCTTCCTCCGTAAAAACGGAAGGATTTTCTGCTTGGGATGCAAAAGAGAAATCCTCAAACGAGCCGGCCAGCTTCCAGCTGTCTTCGTCTTCGCTGAAGTTTTCGGGGCAGACCAAACTGGTGGCGGCAAAGCCCGGCCGCGCCAACAATTCCGTTGGCTCGAACGGTCCGACGACGTCATTCCCGTCAAAAAACCAGTATTTCACGGCTGCTCCTTGCCCGGCTCGGGCGGAGTTATTTGCAGTACGTAAGCGCGTTTTTCAAGCGCGCGGTAACAGTTTCTTTCCCCATATATTCCAGCATTTTAAACAAGGTCGGCCCGTGGGTGCGGCCCGAAACTGCTACACGCACCGGGTGGAAAATTTGCCCGGCTTTCATACCGTTTTCTTTGGCATAAGCGCGTGCGGCGGTTTCCAAATTGGCTTCGGTAAAATCGGCCAAGTTGCCGTAAACGTTTATCATTCCTTCCAACACTTGTTTTGCTTCGGGCTTGGAAAATACTTTTTCCAAGGCTTCTTGTTCAAACACCGGTTCTTCAAAGAAGAAGCGGATTAAATCCGGGATTTCCGTTAAAAGTTTGTATTTTTCCTGTTCCAGGCCGATGATGCCTTCCAGGCGGGCGCGGTCCACTCCAGACACGTTGATGCCGGCTTTTTCGATAAACGGCAAGGCTAAATCCGTCAAGCGGCTGATCGGCGTAGCGCGGATATATTCCCCGTTCATCCAGTTCAGTTTTTCCGGGTCCATTACGGCCGGGCTGGGCTGGCAGCCGGAGATATCAAATTTTTCTTC
>CALUQD010000037.1 GCA_944322825.1 Candidatus Avelusimicrobium pullicaecorum | reverse complement strand
CCGTGTTTGGCCAGCTGTTTGGCAAATTCGGGGTCGTTCTTTTCTTCTTCCGGGTGGAAGCGGAGGTTTTCCAACAAAGCGATTTCGCCGTTTTTGGTTTCGGCTACTACTTTTTCGGCTTCCGGGCCGACGCAGTCTTTGGCAAAGTGCACCGGCACGCCAAACAATTTTTCCACTTCAGCCGCAACAGGAGCCAAGCTGAATTCCGGGCAAACTTTGCCCTTCGGGCGGCCCAAGTGCGCCACTAAAACGACGCGGCAGTTGTTTTCCAGCAAGTGCTTGATGGTTTTTTCGGTGGCAACGATGCGTTTGTTGTTGTCCACTTTTCCGTCTTTTAGCGGCACGTTGTAATCCACGCGCACCAAGACTTTTTTATCTTTCAGGTCCATATCCTGAATTTTTTTGATGCTGTCAAAATTCATAATCTTCCTTGACTCCTTTTCTTTATTCCGGCGCGGTTTTTTACGCCGCGCCTTTACTTCTTAAATTTTACAAAATTTGGAAGGCTCTAGCGTGAATTATTTGCGTTGAAATTTAGCCAATAATTCCAAAATTTCAACGTACAGCCACACCAGCGTTACCAACAATCCAAAACCGGCATACCATTCCATATGTTTGGGGGCTTGGTACTGCGAGGTCATGGCGTCAATAAAGTGGAAATCCAGCAGGAAGTTAAACGCCGCTACCGCGCAGATAACGATGCTGATCCCAATCGCCAGCGGCGAGCTGGACGTTAAATATGCCGTGCTAACGCCAAAAAGCGACAGAACCAGCGTTCCCAAATACAGCAAGGCAATGGCCGCCGTGGCCGAAAAAATCCCCACTGCCAGGCTGCGCGTTACGCGGATGATGCCTGTGCGGTATACAAACAGCATTACAAAAAACACAAGCACCGTCACCGCTACGGCGTTAAAGACAATTCCTTTGAACTGCACATTGTAAGCCGCCGACAGCACCCCTAAGCACAGCCCTTCCAGCAACGCATAAATAGGCGCCGTAATTGGGGCGAGCACCGGTTTGAAGGAAGTCAGCAGTGCTACCACAAAGGCGGCAATTAACAGCGGCCACGTCAAACTGGCCCAGCTTTGGTAATTGGTCCACGTAATCATCCCGCCAATTACACACAAAAATAATAGCAGGAATGTTTTGTTGATCGTTCCTTGCAGCGTCATTACGTTGGAAGAGGCTGCACGTTCCTGCGCGCGTTTAAACGCGGCTTCGTTTAACATCGGATTATTCATTTGGTACCCCCTTTTAAAATACCCTTTGGATAGGGTAAATATATTGTATAAAATGTAAGGAAAATTTTTACATAAAAAATCCGCTGCTTGCGGCAGCGGATTTGAAACGGTTGCTGATGATGTTAGTTCAGGTGAAAATCTTGCGTTAAGGTCGGGTCTTTCATCATTTTTAACCCATTGCCGGCACGGTCCATAGAAATAGAGCCGTTCTTGGCGAAGAAGTCTTTTAAGTTCTTCTTCAATTCAGGCGAGCGAATGGGCATATTGAGCGTGTAAAACGTCGTGCCGTTTTTGGCTTTGGTGTAGTGAAATACACGGGAAATGCCTTCTTGGGTGTTCGGTACGTCCATTCCAAAGTAGTAGGGGTCTTCCGGGTAGGAAGACGGATCCTGTTTGCCGTATCCGCCGAAGTTTCCCAGCTCAATTTCTATACTAAAAATATCGGAATCATTCCATTTATTCATCGTGTTGAGGCATCTTTTATCCAAAGCTACCGTTACCACGCCTTGGTCTTTCTCGTCCTTGTAGTTGCACAGAATGGCGTAGCAATTCAAGCGGTTGGAGCTTTCCCCTTCCGACATATAATGGTGCTGTTGGTTGTAGCGTGTTTCCGAGTCGTTGTTCCAAAACAAATAGGCCGGTACAAAAGCTTTTTGGGGAATGGCTTTCATCTTTACCACTTTTTTGGAGTTTTGCACTTTCTGGGTGATTTTATTGGTCATACGCTGGGAAGCGGCCGTTTCGGCGTTGGCCTGTACCGCGCCAAAAGCAACGACTGCCACCAATAACCAAGCGTAAGTAAATACTTTTTTCATAAATTTTTCTCCTTGTTTTACTGCTTACTTAAAGGATACTGCTTTTTGTTCAAAAATTCCAGGGGTCTAAAGCCCTATTTGGTTGGAAATTTTGGACCTATTTTTCCCCTAGGACCTTCCCCCATTCCGCTACATTAAAAAGCCGGCCCTTTATCGGGGCCGGCTTTTGTAACGGCAGTTAAATTACATCATACCGCCCATTCCCCCCATTCCGGGCATTGCCGGAGCGTGGGCTGCTTCTTTTTCCGGGGCGTCGGCCACCAGGGTTTCGGTCAACAGGACCGTCCCCGTGATGGAGGCCGCATTTTCCAGCGCCGTGCGGACGACTTTGGCCGGGTCCACTACGCCTGCTTTCAACAGGTCGCAGTATTGGTCGGTTTCGGCGTCGTAACCGTCGGCGGCGCCTTTCATTTTGAGCACATTGTCCACGACAACCGCTCCGTCCAACCCCGCGTTGACGGCGATTTGCTTCAACGGAGCCGTCAAGGCTTTGCGGACGATGTTGATACCCGTGCGGATATCTTCGTTATCGGCTTTGAGGGCGTCCAACGCCTGCTGGCAGCGGGCCAAGGCTACACCGCCGCCGGGCACAATGCCTTCTTCCACACCGGCTTTGGTGGCGTTTTTGGCGTCTTCCACTTTGGCTTTTTTGGCTTTCAGTTCCGTTTCCGTGGCGGCACCTACGCTGATGACCGCTACGCCGCCGGACAATTTAGCCAAGCGTTCCTGGAGTTTTTCTTTGTCGTATTCGCTCTTGGAGTTTTCAATCTGTTTGCGGATTTGTTCGGCGCGCGCGGCGATGGCTTCTTTGCTGCCTTTGCCGCTGACGATGGTGGTGTTTTCTTTATCCACCACGACGCGGGCGCATTGGCCGAGCATAGCCAGTTCGGCTTTGTCCAATTTGATGCCGCGTTCTTCGCTGAGCACTTCGCCGCCGGTCAAAATGGCGATGTCTTCCAGCATTTCTTTGCGTCTGTCGCCAAAGCCCGGGGCTTTTACGGCGCAGCCTTTTAACGTGCCGCGCAGTTTGTTCACCACCAGCGTGGCCAGCGCTTCGCCGTCCACATCTTCGGCGATGATGAGGAACTGTTTGCCGCTCTGGACGATTTTTTCCAGCACCGGCAAGAGTTCATTCATCGAAGAAATCTTCTTGTCCGTTACAATGATGTACGGGTTTTCCAACACGCATTCCATTCTTTCCGAATCGGTCACAAAGTAAGGCGAAATGTAGCCGCGGTCGAACTGCATACCTTCTACGATATCCAGCTGCGTGGTGGCCGTTTTGCCTTCTTCTACCGTGATAACGCCTTCCGCACCGACTTTTTCAATGGCTTCAGCAATCATATTGCCGATTTCGCGGTCATTGGAAGAAATGGTGGCGATTTGGGCTTTTTCTTCTTTGGTTTTGACCGGCTTGTGCATCTTGTTCAGTTCGGCCTTGGTGGTTTCTACGGCCATTTCGATGCCTTTTTTGACGAGCGTCGGATTGGCGCCGGCCGTGATGTTTTTGATGCCTTCGGTGAGCATCGCATTGGCGAGCACCGTGGCGGTGGTGGTGCCGTCGCCCGCGACGTCGTTGGTCTTGGACGCTACTTCGCGGATTAACTGCGCGCCCATATTTTCAAATTTATCTTCCAGCTCGATATCTTTGGCGATGGTCACGCCGTCGTCAATAATAAGCGGAGAGCCGAATTTCTTTTCCAGCACAACGCTTCTGCCCTTGGGGCCCAGCGTTACTTTTACCGCATTTGCAACTTTTTCAATGCCCGATTTCATTTTGGCGCGGGCTTCGTCGCCGTAAATAATTTGTTTAGCCATATTCGTTCACTTCCTTACCAATTACCCCAAAATACCCAAGATTTCATCCTGGTGAATAATCAAATAGGTTTCGTCATCCAGCTTGATTTCCGTGCCGGAGTATTTGCCGTAGAGTACGCGGTCGCCTTTTTTTACATCCATCGGCGCGCGGTCGCCTTTTTCGTTCAATTTGCCCGGACCAACGGCCAACACTTCCCCTTCCATCGGTTTTTCCTTGGCGGTGTCCGGAATGATGATTCCCCCCTTCATCGTTTCTCTTTCAATGGGCTTTACGATTACGCGGTCGCCCAACGGTTTAATTTTTACTTCAGCCATATTCCTTCACTCCTTTGTGAAAATATGTTTAAAAACTCGCCGGCGGTGTTATTAGCACTCGCTTTGGCTTAATGCTAATTTAGCATTTCTGTTTAAAATTGTCAACCCCTTTCTTAGAGTGCTAAAAAAGGGGTTGCTGTTTCGGACGGTAAAAACTTGTTTTAGGAACGTGAAAAAAGGCGTTTTAAACGTTGCCCAAACGAAACTTTTTGTGCCGGAAGGATTTTAATCAGCACGGCTGATATATTATCTTGTCCGTCGTTTTCGTTGGAAATACGCACCAACTGCTTGCACAGTTTTACAATCGGCGTATGGTGGCCTTCGTGCAGGATTTTTGCCATTTCCGCTTCGCTAAGGCCTTTATACAAGCCGTCCGAGCAAAGCAACAGCACATCGCCCACTTTGACGGGGAACTTGAGCAAATCAAATTCGATGTTTTTCTTAATGCCCATCGCGCGCGTCAGCACGTTTTGTATTTTGGAGCGGTCCGCCTCGGCGCGGGTTAACAAGCCGCGGCGCACGTGTTCGGTGGCGAGGGAATGGTCGGTGGTGATTTGGATGATTTTGTCGTCCCGGAATAAGTATAGGCGGGAGTCCCCCACGTGCACGGCGGTGGCACAGTCTTTATCAAGCAGCACTCCCGTCAGCGTGGTGCCCATCATCCGGTAAATATCGGACGATTGGGCCGTGGAATAAATAGCGGCGTTTGCCAAATTGGCCGCCATTAACAGTTTCCGCTCTATTGGGGCCAGTTTCGGCAGGAAATTATCCGGGATTCGGAGCTGCTCGTTGTTGACTTTGCGTACCGTTTCGGCCAAGACGGATACCGCGATATTGCTGGCAATTTCCCCCGCGCTGTGTCCGCCCATTCCATCGGCTACGACACCCAGGCCTAAATCGGAGGAAATCAACACGTTGTCTTCGTTTTTTTCACGGATTTTTCCAATATCGGTGACGGCGGCAAACTCAATATCAAAGCTGCTCATAAGTCCTCACTGAAGAGAATGTTTCCCGCGCAGGAGATTGTCCCAAACGCATACAGCAACGCCAGCAGGAAGAAATACGCGTCGTTTTCTTCGGCATTGCGGTTAAAATTTTTCACCGGAAAGCTGAGGGTATAATCCCACACGTTAAATTCCATTTTGCTTTCGCCGCCCCGGTAATAGTGCAGCAAAAAGTATAGGAAGAGCGGCTTTGTCGTTTCGTCGAATACGCCGGGCGCTTCCTGGTTTACTTTTTCTTCCAAAAACGCCAAGGCATCTTGGTCGGACAAGCCGGTCAGCTCGTTGGTTTTGTCGATAGTAGAAAACAGACTTCGGTTGGAATTAATTCCGACCATTTTTTCCAATTCTGCGGTAATTTGGGCGTTATTGGACGCTTTTACCTCAATGCGCTGGGTAAGCGCGTTGAGGGTGTGGTTGATGTTGCCCGCTAAACCGGACACGGAATACGCCCAAATACCCACTGTGGAAAGCAGCAATAACGCCAACGGAAGCAGCATATTTTCTTTTTCGCTGCGGGCAATTAAATAATACATGCACAATATGCCGCAGAACAACGCTACATAGAAAACAATTTTAACCGCAAAATTCTGCGCATCCGGCGGAATGGTTAAATGAGCCGACAGAAAGGCCAACACCAACGACAAAGCCACCAAGGAAGCCCCTAAAATGCCTTGCGAAACCGTGCGGTTAAGCGTCCAGCACAAGCCCATCGCCCACGCTACGGCGACTACCAGGTAACACAAGTAGTATTCTGGGGTGAAAATAAACTGCGAAAGGTTGGTCAAGTCCATAAAAGGAACATTCGGGGTGAACAAGCCCGCCATATACGATACCAGCGCTACAATCAGCAGCAGCAAGGTCGAACGAGAGAAGGCTTTGATAACCGATGAGGCCAGCACCAGTGCAAGCGTGGCCAAGGCCGCCCCCGTCATTAACAGTTGTTTGGGGGCGTATTGGTCGGCAAAAAACGGCATTAACAAGTTAGAAAACAACCCCGCGTGCGGATTGACGTGTACCGAGCAAATCGTTCCCAGGGTGTGGAACAGATAAGAAACCCCCCAGATAAAAACGATAAAAAGCGGTACAAACACAATTAATTTGCCCAGCACTTTTAAACTGGCCAAAACCGAAGCCCCTTTGCCGTCTTGCGAAAAACGGCCCGAAGAACGTTTGGCCGGCATAAAAACTTCTACCGGTTTTACGTCTTGCGCCTCCAGCATTTTTACTTGTTCTTCTTTTTTGGCTGGTTTGCGCTGGGTCGCATCCGGCACGGAAGCATCTAATTGCGGTATAAGCGGCAAGCGGGAAGAAGAGGTCGTCCGTTTTTTGACGGCGGCTTCCTGGGCGCGCAGTTTTTTGAGTGATTCTTTATCAGCCGTAGTGGTGTTTTTTTCTTCTTTTACAATCCGCAGCGGGCCTTCTTCGCCCAAGTCAATCGCGCGGCCGGAGTTGCCCATTTTTACGCGCAGCTGGTCTTCCGCGCGCATTTTTTTGAAGTACAAATACGTTTCTTTGGCCGTCTGAAAGCGGTCATCCGGGCCTTTGCTCATTAATTTTTGTACCGCCAAAGAGAGCCATCCCGGCATATCCGAGCGGATTTTGGCCGGATTAGGCACCGGGTCGTTGATATGTTTTTGGATGATATCAATGGTGTTTTTCCCGTTGTAGGGGAATTGCCCCGTCAGCACATAATACAGGCTGGCGCCTAACGAATACAAGTCGGCGCGGGTATCCAAATCTTTACCCAGGGCCTGTTCCGGGGCGATAAAGTATGCGGTGCCGGCGAGTTCGGTGGTTTTGGTGGAACCTTTTTCTTTGTCTACTTTTTTGGCGATACCAAAATCCACCAACTTCGGCTGGCCTTGCGGGTTGATTAAAATGTTGGAAGGTTTGATATCCCGGTGGATGATGCCTTTTTCGTGGGCGGCTTGCAGCCCCAGGAGTACGCCTTCGAACAAATCCAATACCAGACCGATTGGCAGGATTTTGTTCTTTTTGAGCATTACGGAAAGCGTTTGCCCTTCAATAAAGGACATAACGATAAAATAGTACCCCTTTTCTTTCCCTACGTTGTAAACGTTGACGATATTGGGATGGTCCAGCTCTGCAATAGCGCGGGCTTCGGTAAGGAAAAGCTCCACGGCTTTTTTGTCGTTAGCAAGGGCCGGGCTTAAAATTTTTACACATACAACCCGGTTTAAGGCTTTATGGCGCGCTTTGTATACGGCGCCCATACCGCCTTCGGCTACTTTATTTAAAATCTCACAGCCGGAAATTTCTTGTCCTACTAAAGAAGGATGTTCGGTCATAGTCTTCCTTTTCTTCAAAAATAATAATGCTCAGATTATTATACAAAAACTGCTTGATTTTATCTCAATCAAGCACTAAAATATAACTAAAGCTATCATATCATATTTTGTCGAGTAAAAAACAGGGGGGCTGCGTTTTGCAAAAAACGCGGAGCAAAAATGGGTGAAAGCAGTTTTACGTTACTTAGGGAAATTGGCGCCTGTGCGCTGGAAAACGGCGAGGAGGTGCGTTTTAGTATTGATGCATACCGGGGGTACCGGTATGTGTCGGTCCGGCGGTATGTAACAACCGATACGTTTGCCGGCGCCACGCGCGACGGCGTAACGCTGACGCCGGAAATTGTGCATATATTGGCCCCGCTTATTGCGGCGCTGCCCGACGAAGGAGCTGCTATCCAGGACGGACAGCTGGGCAAATTTGCCAAACGGCCGGGTATTTGCATTGTAGCGTCGGTCGGTTCTTTTAAGGGGCGCCGCGGGCTGGATTTGCGCCAGTGGCAGGAAGATTGCGGGTTTACCAAAAAAGGCATTTGGATTCCGCTGGAAAAACTGCCGCAAATCAAACAGCTCTTTATACAGACAAAAACGGCCTTGGATGAAAAACCCGTTGATGATTTCTAACGGGTGGGTTTAAAAACCTTGAAAAGAGTTTGTATTGACGGGCTTTTCCTTTTTTTGATAAAGTGGAAAAGATAAATTCTTGAGTATTATTAAAGTAAGGAGCAAATATGAAGAAACTTTTTTATGTGTTTGTTCTGCTGGCCGGGAGCGTGAGCCTTTATGCGGCGGAAACGGTGTCTTCCGTTTCGTTTAACCCGTCCCGTATGGGCGACTATACGTATTTGAAAGTGGCCAATAAGGCCACGCTAAAAGGCGGCTTGAAAACGCCGACGATGAATGTGTCGGTGGGCGGTACGATTTCGGCGGAGTATTCTCCAAACGATTCCAGCCGGGTTTATGTGATTAACCAAGTGATGGGCAATCCCACTTCCGCCATTGATATGGAACAGGCGGTGTTTCACGGCAATATAGCGGCCCAGTATACGGGGTATAAGTCGGAAAGTTCGCTGTTGCCGGCGGGTTTGCTGCCCTTGATGACGATATACGGCGGGAATCAAACCTATTTGAATGACTCCTATATTCAGACGCTGGATGCGGTGAATATGTTGCGCCAGCGGGCCGGGGAATTGAAAAGCTCTGCGCTTTCCGTGTTAGGCTCCGGCGGCGGAACAGCGTCGTTGTATAACGGAGGCAGCACCTATGGCTTGCATTTAGCCGGGAACGATATCCCCGAGCCGACGGGATCGCATACCAACACGGGGAAGGATTTATCGAATTGTACGTTAGTGTGGGAAAAACGCAAAACCAGCACGACTCCGGCGAAGGAAGTGTGGCTGCTGGCGCTTAAAAACTGCAGTGCTTCCGGTACGACCCCCACGGACCCCGAACCGGAAGATCATGAATGGGTAAATTCTACTTGGAAAGTGGTTGACTGGTTTCCGTGCGGTGCTTCCGGCGAAGAGCAGGCGGCGGAGTTGTGCAAGTCTTATCCGAATCAAAAACCTAGCGGTTTTTGCTATCCGCCCGGTCAAACCGTTGAAGCGTTTTGCAGCGTCAACGATTACTGCCCCGGTCAGGGCGTAGCCGCGGAAGTAGGCGTGTACGTCTGCCAGTAAAGGTTTTAGCTGTCATACATCAAAATCCCCCTCTTTGCAGGGGGATTTTTTATGGCAGATTCGCGGCGTTGGCTGTATAATGACGGGTATACCCGTTGCCTTTTTTCTTATTTCCGCAGGGTTGGCAGCCGGCAGGGTGTTTCTGCGTCTAGCGGGAAGCGGGCTCCAGGCACGGCTTTCAATGCCTGGCCAAAAGGGTTGAAGCACACCTGTAAGCCCCGAATGCTCTTTGGGGAGGCGTTTACAAGGGGGCTTTAGCAAGGATACTGGCGCCCTTAAATGACCATTAAAAACCCCGGCCGTTAGGGCCGGGGTTGTGTCAGGCAAAAGTTCTTAATTATGCGCCTGGACGGGCTTTTTTTCCGGCAGGGCGTGGTGTTCTTCCAGCATTTCTTTGGCGTTTTGGAACACGCTGTCCGGCAGGATGTCTTTCATACACTTAAAATGGCCCAAGGGGCATTTTCTCCCCCCGTGCAGCGCGCAGGGGCGGCAGGGCAGGTCTTTCACTTCCATCACGCGGTGCCCTTCCCCATACGGGAAGAACCCCAATTCGCGCGTGGTCGGCCCGAAAATGGCCAGCGTCGGCACGTCAAATGCGGTGGCGATGTGCATGGGGCCGGAATCGTTGGTGATAAACAATTTAAAGTGTTTCATCAGTGCCATTAAATCGGCCAGGCTGGTTTTGCCGCACAGGTTGGCGGCGTGGCCTTTGGAAAGCTGGCAGATTTTTTCGCCCAGGTCAGCGTCTTTGGCGCCGCCTCCTACGAGCACGGCCGTCACGCCCAACTCTGTTTGCAGGCGGCTGATGAGTTTGACAAAGTAGTCCATCGGCCAACATTTGGTCGGCCAGGCGCTGCCGGCGTGAATGCCCACCAGGGTTTTGCCTTCTAGGTTGAAATCCTTAATCAACCGGGCGACGTTTTCCTCGGCAGACGGCGTAAAGCGCATACTGAGTTTTTCAGCCGTAAATTTTTCTTTTACAATGCCCTGCAATAACGAAAGGTTGCGTTCCGCGTCGTGAATCATCCACGAAAACGGCACCGTTTTGGTGTACAAAAACCACCCTTCGCTGGAGGTGAAGCCAATGCGCACCGGCACGCGCGAAAGCCAGGCGATTAAGGCGCTTCTAAAGCTGCGGTGCGGCACGAGCAGAATATCAATACCGGAGGCTTTAATGGCTTTGGCGGTTTTCCACACGCCGAAGATTTTGTTCCAGCCTTTTTTGTCGTTTAAAATAATTTCGGATACTTCTTTCATTGGGCGGAAGATATCCTCCGTCTGCGGGCGGGTGATGAGCACGATTTTGGTGTCCGGGAACAGCTTGGCCGTTTTTTGGATTAAGGGCGTAGTCAGCACGCTGTCGCCAATAAAAGACGTTTGGAAAATACCGATTTTGCCCACTTTTTTGCCGTTCATATTGGCGTGTTCGTAGGCCCAGTCGCCGAGTTTGGGTTCTTTGTATGTAATGTTGATATCCCAGGCTTTCAAAGCGGCCAGGTATTTATCCAGGGTGTGTTTTTCCAGCACCGGGGAATTTTTGTGGAATTTGACGAGCATCCGCCGCGCTACGGAGTTTTTATCGTAGCGGACCCGGTTGGGGATTTGGCTGAAAAATCCCATCAAAATGCTTTTTAAGGTGGAGTGCAAATCCAGGTAATGGGTAAAGTGCCCCGCGCGGATCTGGCGGACGTTGGCCCATAAACCCTTTTTGGCTACCATAATTTCGTCGATATCCGGGTGGCCGGCCAGCACTTGGGCAAACTGCGGCTTGACCATCAGCGTAATGTGGCAATGGGGCCATTTGGCTTTGATGTTTTTATATACCGGGGAAGAAAGTACAATATCCCCCAGCGAGGAAAGGCGTACGACCAAAATTTTCGGTTGATTATCGTTCATAGTTTTTCACCACTTCCATTATTTTGTCGGTTGCTCCTTTAAAACTTAA
>CALUQD010000036.1 GCA_944322825.1 Candidatus Avelusimicrobium pullicaecorum | reverse complement strand
TCTTCCTTGGCTTTGGCTTCTTCCCAGCCTTTGGGCAGGTTGATAAATTTGCCGCCGGGCATCCCCAGCATTTGGCGCATCTGGGTATCGGTTGTGCGGGTTAAATCCAGGTATTTGCGGCCGCGTTCCAGTTCGTCGGCGATGAGCTTCATTTTTACGCGCATCAAATTGTTATCGGCTTTGGTGATGTTGTAATCGTACGCCCGGATGAAAAACAAAAAACCGCACAGGGTAACAAGCAGCCACAAAATAAACACCAGCACGAGCGTAAGCACGCGCACTTTAAATTTTTTAGAAGAGCCCATCCGCGGCATAATTAAAATATCCACGCGCTCTTCCAATATCCGTACCAGTGAATTGATTAATTTACCCATCTTTTGTATTCTATCATATACGGAGTCCTCCCGGGGGGATTTCCTAGGATAAGGAGAAACAAATGAAAAAATTACTTATTTTAACCGCTGTTGTATTGCTGGCAGGTTGCTTGAAATTGCCGCAAGTGCCAACGCTGGGCGTGGTGGAAATGCCCATCGCCGCCGAAACGGAAGAAGAAGCCGTATGGACCTCCACCGATTACAAAGGCAAACCGGTGTTGATTATGTTTATGGGTTCCTGGTGCCCGTATTGCAAAATGTCTATGCCGGCCTTAAATGAAGTCGCCAAGAATTACGAAGGCAAGGCCGAAATCGTAGGCGCATTTATGGACAGCGACAAGGACGCCGTCCTGGCCGTAGCCAAAGAACACGGCCTCACCACCAAAGTGCTCTACAACGCCGGCGGCGCCGCACAGGTGATGGAAGTAACCGGCCTGCCGCACGCCGTATTGTTCGACAAAAAACACCGCGCCGTAAAAGTGTGGGAAGGCTTCAGCCACACATTGGCGCAGGAATTCAACGAACAGCTGGAACGCCTGACCAAATAAAAATCCGTTTTACGGAATAAAAAGGCCCCGCTTAAAACGGGGCCTTTTTTATCAGTTAAACTGCGCGGCCAGCTGCGGGTCCTCCATACACAAATAGACGTGCGCGTGCGGGAATGTCCGGCGTAATAGCGGCAAGAGGAATTGGTATACTTCCTGGCGCTGGGTATCTCCGTAGCGCATTTTCCCGTCAAAATCCAGCAAGAACTCTCCGTCCAAAATCGTATTTTCCGGGAAGCGGTTTTCAATCATTTTCTTTAACTCGCGGCTAAAACGCAAGGTACCCACGCTAATCCAGGCAATTTTATCCGGCGGCAGCGTATCGGCCATTTCCTGCACGGTGCGGGCGTAATCTTCTTTCCAGCCGTCGTAGATAATAACGGGGTCAAAATGAAAGCCCAAGCGGTATCCCGCACGGGCCGCTTCGCACGCGGCGCGCAGGCGGGCGGCCAAAGGCGGCGTAAAATGTTCCGCCCCATCGGTAATTTGGGAAGCGTTGACCGACCAGGAAACGACCACATTTTCACAGCCGCCCGCTTCCAGCAAACCGCCGATGTTGACGCTTTTGGTCTTAAATTCAAACTGCAAATGCGGCCGCGTGCGGAAAAACGGCACGATTTTTTGCGAATAGCGGGTTAAATCGTCAAACACCAGCGAATCGGTAAACTCGCCGCTGCCGATACGGGGGCGGTCAAAAGGCCCTTTGCGAAAGGCCGATCCGTCTATCTTAGCCAAAAATTCATCCAAATTAGCGGGCAATAACACCGCGTGCAGGTTTTGATACTGCTGGAGGAAGCAATACTCGCATTCAAACCGGCAGCCGAAACCCAAATTGATTAAATTATACCCGCACCCGGCCGAACCGCAGCTGCAGGGGCAGGGTTTTAAAAAATCGTATTTTTCGCGGTGAATTAAAAGCGTATCCAGCCGGCGAGAAAAATTCGGACTGCCGACTTGGGTCTTTCCGTCGGTTTCCTGGAAATCGGCTTTTGGGAAAGCCTCCCGCACGCGCGCGGCGAGTTCACTGTCCTGCACGGACGTTTCGATATAGACGGTTTTGGGATAAAACGCCCGCGGGGTTAAATCGGCGCGCAAAGCGGGGTCTAATTCCAATTTGGGCAAGTAAAAGCGGTCCTTGGGAGCGGTTTTAAAATTGACGGGATAGCGTTTGGCCAAGAGCTGTTTTTTAGCGGACTCAAAGTTCAAATTTTTCTGCTCCGGCAGAATATCCTGCGGGGCGGCGCCGTCGCGCTTGGCGATTTCGTACACCAGCCGCACCAATTCGCGCCGTTTGTTTACGCCCAACGCAGGCAGTATCTGCGCTACATATTTTTCCGCTGTTTCCACCGTCATTTTGTATTCTCCAAAAAATGTATTTCGTTTCCGTTCAATTCCGTCTGCGCCGCGCGTGCATTCTGCCGTACCTGCTGCGCCGTGCGCGCACCCATCAGCGCACTGGTTACCCCCGCCTGGCCCAGCGCCCACGCCCCCGCCAGTGCGGCGGCGGACGTCTGTTTGCGCGCGGCCAATTCTTTGACGCGGACCGCCGTTTGGCTGGCTTCCAAAAACGCTTCGCCGCGGTAACATTTGTAAAAATAATTCCGCGCGTCCGCCCGACGCAAATTGGGCGCTTGGCGGTATTTGCCGCTTAAAACGCCGCCGCACAGCGTGCCGTAGCCAATAAATCCAAGTCCTAATTCGCGGCAGGCGGGCCATACGGCCCGGCCTTTTTGCGGGTGCAGGAGCGAAAATTCGTTCTGCACCGACGCGATGGCACAAACCGCCGCGGCGCGGCGCAGTTCTGCTTCCGTTACGTTGCATAAACCGATATAGCGGATTTTGCCTTGTTCTTGCAGCCGGGCCAAGGTTTCCAGCGCCGCTTCCAGCGGAATTTTCGGGTCCGGGTAGTGGATTTGGTACAAATCCACATAATCGGTTTGCAAAAGAGTAAGGGATTGTTCTAACTGGCGGATAATCGTTTGCGGATGCAAATCGTGGTCGGTCCAGGAGCCGTTTTTCACCAGGCCGCACTTGCTGGCCAGCACCGCCTGGGAACGGCGCCCTTTCAAGGCCCGGCCGATAAATTCCTCGCTTCGGGCGTAAATCGGTGCAGTGTCTATGAGGGTAATACCCGCGTCCAGCGCGGCGGCAACCGTTTCCTGCGCGGCGCGTTCATCAGCGGGCCCCCAATCGGTTCCCCCGCCTAACGCCCATCCGCCCAATCCAACGGCGGAAATTTGCAGGTCCGTCCTTCCCAAGCGGCGGTATTGCATAACTACCAAAGGCCGTTTTCGGCCATAAAACAAGCGTCCACCGCTTCTATCCCGGCAGAGGCAGCCAACTCGTATGCCCGGGGCGACTGCGCCCCCGGCTGGAACCAAATTTCCTTTACGCCGCCCGCGATGCACTGCTGCACGGCGTTTTCCAGCGCGGCCGGCGGAATCACCATAATGCCCACGTCGGTCCGTGCGGGAACGGACGCCAAATCGGGCCATAATTTTTCGCCCGCGGCGGTGCCGCCTTTGGGGTTTACGCCAAACACGCGGAACCCTTTGGATACAAGCGTTTTAAAAATTTTATTCCCGTATTTGGACGGATCCTGCGACACGCCAAACACGACGAGTGTTTTATGTTCGTACATTATTATGCCTGCGGCGCGGCAAAAGAGCCCATCGCCTGCGCGGCCATACCCTGGCTGTCGCGCACGGCTTTATTGATGACGGCTTTTAAATCTTCGGCGATTTCCGCTTCGGTAAAGTTTTTTACCAATGCGTCCACGCGCACTTCTTTCACTTCCTGCGAGCCGGAGATGGTGACTTCAAACAAATGGCGCGGGCTGTCCACTTTAATAACCATATTGTCCAGCCGTTTTTTGATTTCTTCCATCTGGCTTTTGAGTTTCCATAAATCTTTTAATTGTCCGAGTTTATCAAACATATGTACCTCTGTATAAGAAATTTTTTATATTTTATCTTTTATAAGTCCGCCGCCGCAAACGTCCGCACAAACACCGCCGAACACCGCACTTTTTTATCCGGGAACAGCCGTTTGGCCGCCTGCTCGTATACGCTTAGCTGGGCACGGTATTTTTCATCCAGCGCCGCCGCTTCGCGGCCGGGTTTTATGTTATCGGTTTTATAATCGGCCACCCATATGCTTCCGTCCGCCCGCTCCAGCACCGCGTCCATCACGCCGGACTCCACCGTTCCCTTATCGGTTAAGAACGAAAAAGGCATTTCACACGCCAGCGTTTTGCACGCCGCCAATTCGGCAAACAACGGGCTCTGCACAAAGGCTTCCACCAAGGTTTCGGCTTCGGCCGCCCGCTGGGAGGCGCCGGCCGCTTCGGCCGCGGCGCGGACGGCTTGTTTTACATCGGTTTCCCGGCGGCCCAGCAGCCGTTCCAATGCGCGGTGGCAGACGGTGCCCAATTCCGCGCCGGCGCGCTGAGCGTCGGTAAGCGTATCGGGGGTTTGCTCCAGCTCGCTGGGGGCACGTTTTTGGCCGCGGGCCAACAACTCTTCGTAGCGGGCTTTGCGGCGGGCGTAGGCTTCGCGCCAAGCAGCCGCTTCGCGCGCGGTTTCAGCCGACGGACCGGCCGCCGCGTGCTGGTAGCGGAAGGTATCGGGGTTCTGGTACGCCGCGTAAAAAGCAGGCACTTTCAGTTCACCATCCTGAAGTACGGCGGGTTTTGCTTCCCCGTCCGGGAACAGCCCCGCCGCCAGAAAGGGGGCGGAAGCCTTATCCGCACCGGTGCGCGCATCAGCGGATAAAATCAATCTGTCTTTGGCACGGGTCAGCGCGACATACAGCACGCGGACTTCTTCGCACTTATCGTGTTTTTTCTGTTCTTCTTCCAAAAAAGCCAAATTCACATCACACAGATTTCCCACCCGCAGGCCGTGCATATTGTACTGCCAGGAAAAAATATGGGTGGGCGGTTTGGAAGAAGAAGCCGTATCCTTTTTGGATAAATCGGCCAGCAAAACAACAGGAAATTCCAACCCCTTGGATTTGTGTACCGTCATTACGGAAACGGCGTCCAGCGTGTCGTTAGGAGCAGGAGCAGACAGTTGATCGGGGTGTTCTTCCAAAAGCGTTTGGATTTCACCCAAAAACTGAGCCAGCGTGCCGCCTCCTTCCGCATAATCTTGCCCCATCGCCACCAAACGCCGCAAATTGGCCAGGGTCTGCCCTCCTTCATACGAAGCGGCGCACGCTTCGGGCAGGAAGGTGTCTTCCAAAACATCCTCAAGCAAATCTTTTAATACGCGGCGTCCGGCGCGCGCGCCAAAATCTTTCAAAAGGGTATAACAGCGGGCAGCTTTTTCATCGGACGTTTTGGCAAACAGATTTAATTCCCCCCTCCGGGCCAACTGGTAGATTTCTTCGTCCGTCATTGCTCCCAGCGGGCTTCTTAACACGCCGGCCAGCGCGGTGCGGTCCTGCGGGTCCGAGGCGGCACGCAGGAAATTTAAAAAATCGTTTATTTCTTGTTTGCGGTAGAAGTTCTTGTCCTTTTCCACATTAAACGCAATGCCGCGGCGGCGCAGAGCGTCCGTAAAGGGGCCCGCCGTGGTGGCGGCGCGCGTAAGCAGGGCAATATCGCGGTAGGCCAGCTTGCGCCCATCGGAAAGCGTCAACTTTCCAACATTTTGTTCAATCCAATCCGCCAGGCGTTCGGCCTGGTTGGCGCGGAAATCATCGGCGGAGGCTTTTTCGCCTTCCTGAGCGGTAATAAACAGCCACGAAGTGGCGCCGGGGCGGGAAGCGTTTTGTGTAAAAATGGGCACATAGGCGGGCTGGAAAGCGGTTTGCTCAATCATCGCGCGGGAACAAACCGCATTGGCGGTTTCAATAATTTCGGGCGCGCTGCGGAAATTCTTTTGCAGAAAATGTTTTACGCCCCCTTGTTTTAAAATTAAGCGGATAAACAACTCGTACGCCGTAATGTCCGCCCCGCGGAAGCGGTAAATGGACTGTTTGGGGTCGCCCACTACAAAGAGTTTTCCAGGCTCCAACCGTACGTCTTGCCAACGCGCGGCCGAAGATATTTTTTCTTCCGCCAAAAAGAGCAACAGTTCTCCCTGCACGGGGTCCGTATCCTGGAATTCGTCAATAAACAACACATCAAATTTTTCTTTAAGCAGCCGCCGCACCTGCAAGTTGTTTTGCAGCAAATCACGGGTTTTGACGATTAAATCGTCAAAACTTAAAATTCCCTCGCGCGCGTATTCGGCGCGGATGGTATCGGTCACGTCCTTGACCAAGCGGTACGCGTCCAAAAACAGCTGCTGTTTTTCGGGCGTGGTTTTAGCGGCAAACGATACGATGGAACGGGCTTCTTCAAACAAGTTTTCATCCCAATCCTTGTAGCAATTTTTTGGAAAAGAGGGGATTTCCTGCTCCGGAGCAGGCGGTACAGGAGCCCCTTTTAAAAATGCGGCCGTGCGGCCAAGCGAAGCGGCCGATAGCTGCAGGGATTGCTCGGCGTTGCGCAATTTTTTGCCCGGCTGGACATACGGCTCGGCCAGTTCTTCGGCGCGGTGGGCGCGTTCCAAGCAAATACCCGCCAACATATCGCGGTGGGCGTAATAATCGTACGACTCAATTTTCCCGCTGCACAGTTCCTGTGCAAATTTTTTTAAATCCGGCAGGGAAATTTCCTTAAGCACCTTTTTCCACGCCGCCGCGTGCGGCGCGGCGGGCCCCAGCTGCTCATCCAAAAAAGCACTCCAACGCGCGTCAAACAGCCGTGCGGCGCGCTGGCCGGAATCAATCTGTGCGTTGGGCGCCAGGCCCGCTTCCAGCGGATAGGCTTTTAAAATTTCGGCGCAGAAGCCGTGTATCGTCCCCACGGAAGCGCGGTCCATACGCGCCAGGGCGTTCTCGGCGCGGGAAATCAGCTCTGCGTCTTTTACGCCAAACGTTTCGCGCAAACGCTTCAAGGAATCGTCTTTTGTTTTTTCTTTGACGGCGCGCACGAGGGATTGAAGTTTTGCCACCAACCGGGTTTTAATACCGGCGGCGGCTTTATCGGTAAACGTCAGCGCCACCAATTTTTCCACCGGTGTTCCCTGGGCCAAAACCGCCAGGCAAAGCCGCTCAATCAGCAAGGTGGTTTTGCCGGTTCCGGCGCCGGCTTCCACGACGATATTCACCCCCAGTAAAGTTTGCAACTCTTCGCGTTTTTCCAAAATCATTGGCGGGCCTCCTCCAGCGCTTGATTGGCCGCACTTTTACGCGCGCGCAGCAAAGATTTAAAGCTGTCCCGCCGGCAAATAGCGGCATACGGGCAGTAGGTGCACAAGTCGGACGGGGACAAAAAGAAGACGCCGCCCCGGACAAAATCCGTCAGCATTTTTAAAAATGCCGTCGCACGCGGGCGCATTTCTTCAAACGCGCTTTGCGGCAGGTCGCGCCGGCAATAGCCTTTGTTGATGGACAGCAAACACGAACCGGCGGACGTATAATTTTTCCATTCGCTTAGCTGCAAGGCAATCCATACGTATACAAACGGCTGAAATGTAAGCTGTTTAAAAAAATCCGCCGCCAGGTTTTGGGTGCCTTTTCGCGAAGATTTATAATCCGCCACGCGGAAGGTTTTAGCCGTTTCATCCACATCTATGCGGTCAATCACGCCGCGCAGCCGAAAGGGAATTTCTTCCGTTGGAGAAGAAGCGACTTCCTGTTCAAAACGAGCCGGCGTAAACGGCCCCAGCTGGTGCAAATCCTCCAACACAAAGGCGGATAAATTTTCGCGGATTTCTTGCGCAATCAGCTCCCACACCACCGCATAAATGCCATAAACGCGGTATCCGTCCGGCGGCAGGTGCTTGTCCATTACGCGGGCCAGATATTCCAGCGCGGCGGAATCAAACAGTTCGTGCGTCAGCTGCTTTTGGTACAGCTCTTCGTAAAAGTCCCGCAGAATTTTATGGTAGGTATCGCCGCGGCGGTCTGGTGAGAGTTCACGGCGGCTGAGCGGCTCGTCCGGGTCGCCCAGGTGTAGGCCTTTGTCAAAAAAATACTTGAGCGGACACTGCGCCAATTCCTGCAAGGAAGAAGGCGAAAAGCCTTTTTCGTTTTCCCGTGCAAAGACCTGCTGACCGCTTGCAATTTGGCCGTCAAACCCGTTGAGCGCGCCGCTGCGCGCCAGCTGTTCCGCCGCCAAAAGCGACGCTTGCACCTGCGGCGTGTTAAGCCCCGCCGCCGTGTAATTAGCGAGCGCTGTTTGCGGGTGCAACGCAAAGGAAAGCGAAATTTCTTTGGGCGTTAAAAATTCATTTTCCACGCCGGCTAATTGTTCCGACAGGCGCCCGCTTACGCGCGGCGCATCATCCGCCTGCAAATCGAGTTCCCCCGCCCGCGCCAGTTCGTTTAAAAACACCGACGGCACCGTTTCCTTTCCGTCCGTCCCCAGGCGGGCGTAGAGCGCGTATAATTTTTCCTGCGCCGCCGAAGCCGCCGCAAAAAAGAACAGCCGCTCTTCGGAGCTGCGGTCCAAACTTTGGTTAATCCAATAGCCCAGCACATCGCGCAAGACATAGCGGTATGAGTCGCGCAGGACCGGGTCCTCCGGCGTGATAAGCGGGAACGATTTATCGTTGAGCCCCAGCAAAAATACCGCTTTAAACTGCAAGCCGCGCGCGCGGGAAGCGTCCGTAAACGTCACGCCGCCTTGCACGGCTTCGGCCTCGTTGAAAGCAAGGGCGGCCAGCGCGTCGGTCAATTCGCGGGTCCATTCGCCGGGTTCCACACGCGCACGGATAGCGGCATAATGGGAAAGGCTGTTTATTTTGTCACACACGGCGCGGTAGATTTCGCCATCTTTCCCGGCAAAGGCGGCTTCGTCCGTATTTTGCTGCAAAAATTCCAATGCCAAGGCGGCTCCTTCCGCCCACGAGGAAACGCCGTCCAACGCGCCCAGGCGGTTTTTGACGGTTTCCAGCCAGGACAAAAATTCTGGGTCATACTGGGGGGCCTGCGGGAGTAAATCGCACCATTGGGCAAAATCCCGGCTGACGAGCGACTTGCCGGCCAACGTGCGCCACGCATATTTGCGCGGATTTTTAAAATAAGGCGAAGCCAACACTGCCAGCACGGTATCGCGGTCAAATCCGTTGGCCGCCAACGAAAATAAGTTCAAACAAAATGTCCCTAAAGAGAACTTGGAAAGCGGATAAACAAACGACGCATCCAGTGGAATACAGTTGGCTTTGCATACACGGCGCAGCTCGTCTTGATACGGCGCGGCGGTGCGCGCAATCACCGCAATATCCGCAAACGAATAGCCCTCTTTTTCCACCAAGCGCAAAATTTCTTTGGCGGCAAAAAACACTTCGCCGCGCGCGTCCGACGCGCTGATGATTTGTACACCCTGTGGCGCGGGCGCGCTTTTTTCGGACGAAAACAAACACGCCCCCACGGGCCCCAAAGCGCCCAAATGGCCGTCGCCTGCATTTTCGCCTCCGGCGGAACCGAGCCAGTTGGTTTCAAAAAATTTCTGGGCAAATTGATAAGCCGGATGTTTTTGGTAAGGGGCAAAAACCGTCACGGGATAAGCCCCGCGCACCGCGCGGAACAATTCCAGCTGGCGGCCGGTCATATCATAAAATCCATAAAAAACGATTTGTTCAAACCCGCGCAAAAAAGGAGAATTTTCCGCCTGTTTTAAGGCGCGCTCGAAGGCCGCCTGATACGGGCGAAACCCCGGCACGGACGCTTCCGCCTCCAAATACCGCCGGTACAATTTATTAAACCACGCCAAGCGTTCGCCGTCCAGCTCCAGCACAGCGTCGGACGCAGTGCGCAAGTGTTCATCCAACACGTCCGGGTCGGCCATAGCGTCGGACAAATCCCGTAGCGAACTTTTGACCGCTTGTACAAACCCGCGGGAGGCCGGGTAGCGGTTTAATCCCGGCTCGGAAAGTAAATTTTTGATTAAAAAATCGCGCAGATTATCCTGCGGGAAAAGCGGTTCCGCCGCGCCGGGGGCTTCGCGGTCCAACTCGCCAAGCAAGGCGCCCGCCGTCATAAAATAAACATTTGCAGCCGCCCCCCACTCGCGTGTCAAACGTTCTTTTAAGCGCTGGGCAATTAAGCTAGACGCGCACACCACCAACCAGCGCGAAAGCGGCGAACGCCGCGCTTCGCGCGCGTAGCGGATGAAGGCGCCTTCCAACGAAGAATAAGGGGCGTAAAAGAGTTTCATAAAATAGTAGAATAAAAGTACTTATTTTATTATTGCATTTTTACGCACAGAAACCAACCAATGAAAACGATTATTTTGGTCCGCCACGCCCACGCGATGACCGCCTACGAAGCGGGCGTACAAACCGATTCAGCCCGCCCCCTTTCCGACGAGGGGCGCCAAAAAGCCGCCCAAACGGCCCGGGAACTGGCATCGCAAAGCATCCGCCCGCAGATTATTTTCACCAGTCCGCTGCTGCGCGCGGTGCAAACATCCGAGATACTGGCCCAAACGTTGGGAGCGCCCGTATCGGCGGAAACGATTTTAAACGGGATGTACGACGAACCAGCCGTGCGGGATTTTTTAACCGAACAACTAGAAAAATACGACACGGTTTTAGCCGTAGGACACAACCCGAACATTTCGTATATAACGCATTTATTGGGCGGGCAAGTGTACCATTTTTCGCCGGGTTCGTTTGCCGTCGTAAATATGCAGGATGAAACACATCCGCAAATTATTTCGTTTGGAGAATAACCAATGACCATTTTTGACGCTGTTTTATTAGGACTCTTGCAAGCCTTGGGCGAATTTCTGCCCATTTCCAGCTCCGCCCATTTGGTGCTTTTGCCGTATTTCCGCGGGATGGAATACCAAGGGCTCGCGTTTGACGTAATGCTCCACGCCGCCACACTGCTGGCGGTACTGCTGTACTTTGCCAAAGACTGGTATCACCTGATTAAAGACGGCCTGACCAAACCCACCTCTAAAGAAGGGCGCACCCTGTGGTATCTGGCGGCGGCCACCGTGCCGGCCGGCGTGGCGGGGCTTTTGCTAAACGACTGGGCGGAACATACCTTCCGCAACCCGCTGATGATTGCCATTTGCTTGATGGTATTTGCGTGCCTGTTGTGGTGGGCGGACCGCAAAGGCGGCAAAAACGAATGCCAGGAAATTACTTTTAAGACTTTAATGATTATCGGCTGTGCGCAGGCCTTGGCCATTATGCCGGGCGTATCCCGGAGTGGTATTACCATCACGGCGGCCTTGCTTTTGGGCCTTTCGCGCAGTACGAGCGCGCGGTATTCCTTTTTGCTTTCCACGCCGATTATCGCCGGAGCGGCCGTGTTGGAAATAGGAAACTTATCCCCGGCGGATTTCAATGCCCCGCTGATGTGGGGATTTATCAGCGCGTTTTTGGGGGCGTTGGTCGTCATCGGATGGCTGATGAAATACATCAAAACCCACAGCTTTGATATTTTTGTATACTACCGCCTGCTGTTAGGATTAGCGATTATCGCTTTTTACTTTTGGAAATAGTCTTATAAACAAAACGGCCCGCTTTCAAGCGGGCCGTTTGGCAATCAACGAACTATTTATTTCTGAAATTTATAGTAATAACAATAATCAGAACTTCCCGATGCAGTACAGCTGCCGCCGGTTTGCGCACCCGTCATACTTTTGCACAGCTGATGCAGGTTGGCTTCGTCCCGATACACGCGGCACTGCCGGCCCACCAAACTGGGCTGGTAGTGATTATCAAAATATACCGTATGGGCAAGCCCCCAAGTGAATGACTGAGCCGTCACCGCGGCGTGGCCGGTACCATTTACGCTAAGCGCCAGCCAAAAATCATCGTGCGGCACTTCGATATCCAACTCGTCTAAATCATCAGAATATGTGCCGTTAGCCATATAATAGATTTCTTCGGCACGCTGAATCGTATCCCCCGCCGTCATCAGTTGTACATAGCGGGATTTTAAGACCGCTTTTTGGTATTGCGGCAACGCCACCGCCGCCAAAATGCCGATAATTAAGACGACAACCAGCAGTTCTATTAAAGTAAAACCCTTTTCCATGAAAAACTCCTTAGCAAGTTGATTTTAGTGCTTAACTACAGCCCAATAATTAACAGCCTAAAAATCAACGCTAGGCCCAGTGTATCAAAAAAAAAAAACAAATCAAGGCCCAGAGCCTGGGCTCCCCTCTCTAGGCCCGCTAACACGATTCCTGGGGCCACACTGCTTTCGGAATGTCGCGCTCTTACGCAACGGCCTTCCAGGCCGCGGAGCTCTGCCTCGAACAGGGTTGCGTCAGGTACGGTGCTTACGCAATTAGGGAACAACTAGTTGAGGATGTTCCTGCCAAGGGCCAGAGGC
>CALUQD010000035.1 GCA_944322825.1 Candidatus Avelusimicrobium pullicaecorum | reverse complement strand
CCCCGGCGAGGGGGCCGCGTTGCGCGTAAAATGGTTGTTCCCTATTGCGTGAGCACCGTACCCAGCGGAACCCTGTCCGAGGCAGAGCTCCCGGGCCTGGAAGGGCCGTTGCGCGAGGGCGCGACATTGCGGGAATAGTGTGGCCCAGCCAGTCGTGCTAACGAGCCCAGGGAAGGGAGGCCAGGCTCTGGCCCCTTGCAAAAACATCCACAACTTGTTGTTCCCTGTTGCGTGAGCAGCGTACCCAGCGGAACCCTGTCCGAGGCAGAGCTCCCGGGCCTGGAAGGGCCGTTGCGCGAGGGCGCGACATTGCGGGAATAGTGTGGCCCAGCCAGTCGTGCTAACGAGCCCAGGGAAGGGAGGCCAGGCTCTGGCCCCTTGACGCGTTTTTTTTTTTGATAAATTTTGCATATGAGCAAAATTTATCAAAAAACCTACCCGACGGGGAGAAACGCCGGATTTACGCTAATAGAACTGTTAGTAGTCGTTTTAATCATCGGTATTTTGGCGGCGGTGGCGTTGCCCAAATATCAGCAGGCGGTTGCCAAAGCGCGGGTGATGAGCTTGCTGCCGTTGCTGCGTTCCATATCGGACGCCGAGAATATCTATTATATGGCCAACGGTACCTATACATTGGATTTCAGCGAACTGGACATCAGTATGCCGGCCGGGGCCAAACAAACGAGCGACTATCGGGTGGAGTATGATAATTTTTATTGCTATTTAAGAAGGGGAAAAGATGACAGCGAAGCCTCCGCCTTTTGCAACAGTAGGTTTTCGGAAATGCCGGAATTGGAGAAGTATTTTTCGCGTGAAACTTTTTGGTGTTGGGGGAACTCCGATGCCAGCTTAAGACTCTGTAAAAGCATTAGCGGAAAAACGGAAGCGGAAGCGTCCAACGGAACGAGAAAGGCGTATAGTTTTTAATGAAGAAGATGAAAAATGCCCCGCGTTTTTGCGCGGGGCATTTTGATATGTGGAAATTTACGCTTTTGTGTTGTCGAACGGGCGTTTGTTGATAAATCGTTCCGATTGGTCCGTCGCCCAGTTGAGCTGCTTTTCCAGTTCCAAGGCGGCAGTATCCATATCCGCGTCCGATTTGACATAAATGGCTTTGCCGTACGTCAGCGCGGTTTTGCCAAACGGCAGCGGCACGCGCATTTTATCCCACGAACCAACCTTAATTTTGTGGCTTAAAGCCGTTCCCACGGGCACAATCGGCAAACCGGTTTTGAGAGCTAAAAACAAAATGCCGTGCTGTACTTTGTAAATCGGGCCGCGCGGGCCGTCCGGCGTGAGCATCGGGTGGTAGCCGGCTTCGGCAATGTTTTTTAGTTTAATCAGCGCGCGCACGCCGCCGCGGGTGGTGCTGCCGCGTACGGCTTTCATCCCAAATTTGGGCAGACAGCGGGCGATGTATTCCCCGTCGTCGCTCAAGCTAATCAGCGCGCAGATTTTCTGCCCGCGGTAAGGATACAATAAGAAAAGCTGTTGGTTGTGCCAAACGGCAAAAATATAGTTTTGGCCTTCTTTTTCGAAGCGGAGTGCTTCTTCGGATTTGAACCAATAAATACGGGTGGTCCAGCCCAAAAATACCGTGTACCAATAGGCCAGGGTGGAGCCTATGACGTGTTTCCAGGAAATCTTTTTCTTCTCCAGCGAAGTCGGTCTAAACATTATTTTCTTCCTTTCTTGCGGGTTTTCTGCCACGGTACTAAAAATACCGTGCTGATACGGGGCGATAAATTCCCTTCTGCATCGGCGGAAAGTTCAATTTTATCCGCGTTGAGTTTTTGCAAAATAACGGGCAGCGCTTTTTGGGCCAAAGGAGCGTCGAGTTTGACGGCTTCGCGCAATAATTTAGGCGCGGCCGCCGCCCCAAAAGGGGGAATGTAGACAAACTGCAAGTCCAGCGTTTCGCATTCTTCCTTTTCGGCCTGCTCTTTCACCAAGTCCGCTACAAAAGTGACGGCGCTTCTTAAAAATTCCAAAACCACAATCATCGCCACGGTTTTGCGGTCCTCGTTGGTGATAGCGGCCAAAAACGGGTCCAGCTGCGCGCCCAGCGTAACGGCGCAGGCGCTGAACATTTCTTTGTGAATGATACTTTGCGCGTCTAATTCCCAATGGGCGTCCTGGTTAAATTCGTATACTACGCCCGGATCGAGCAGTTTAAAAATAGACAAAATAAACGCTGTTACTTCCGCCTCGCTCGTAAATCCGGCGCGGCGCAAAAGGGGTAATTCGCGCAAGAGTTTGCGCAAAATTTCACGTTGGCGGGAAGGAATTTTAAAGCGTTTTATTTTCCGCATAGGCTTTCCTTAAACGGTTTACATAACAGCCCGACTGATAAGCTGCCGCATAGCGCTGGCGCAGACCAGTCTTACGCGTGTTCTAATATCTTTTACTTCCGGCAAATGTGGGCCGGGCGGCTGTGTAAAACGCCCGGCGGGACCTTCGTTCGAAGGCCCCGCCGGGTAAAACTTATTTTCTGTTGCGGCGCGTGCGTTTAATTTTGGTTACAGCTTTTTTAGGAGCATAACCTTCGGCAGCGGCTTCTTCGCGTTTTACGGCGGCCGTTTGTTTAACAGCCGTTTTGTTGTACGCGGCTTGGCTGCCGTCGTTCAGTTCGCCGTGCGTCCAGGTGTACACCAAAGGCGTGGTGAGCGCGATGGTGCTGTACACGCCGGAAATACAACCCACCAACATCGCAAACGCGAACGAGTTAATCACTTCCCCGCCGAAAGCGTACAAAATCACTACCGCAAAAATTACCGTAAGGGTGGTAATAATCGTGCGGGAGAGGGTTTCGTTGATGGAGAGGTTGATGAGCTCGCCGAATTTCATTTTCGGGTGCAGGTGGATGTTTTCGCGCATACGGTCGAAAATGACGATGGTGTCGTTAATAGAGAACCCGGCCACCGTCAGGAAGGCCGCTACGACAACCAGGTCGATTTCGCGCTGGGTGAGCGAGAACGCAAGCAGCATTACAAACAAGTCGTGGAACAAGGCGATTACGCCCGAAACGCCCCACAAAATGTTGCTGAAGCGGAACGCTACGTAGATGATGATGAACACCAGCGAGAGCAAAATAGACCACAAAGCGCGTTCGGTCATATTTTCGCCGACGGCCGGGCCCACGGAGTTGGTCATCAATACCGTATAAGGCACGTTAAGCGTATCCAAGGCTTTTTCGATACGGGCCTGTACGACGCCTACTTCGCTGGAGGTGCTTTTTTCGCTGATGGCGAAGGAATGATCGCCGAACGATTGCAGTTCGGATTCCGCACCCGTGGCGGAAAGCGCTTCGCGAATGACGCTCATTTCTACGGGGGCGTCGAATTTTACCTGCACCATAGTGCCGCCGGTAAAATCGATACCCATATTGAATCCTTTCGTAAAGAAGCAAATCACGCCGCCGATGAGCACTAGCGCAAACAGCGTGTAGTAGACTTTTCTGTATTTAAGGAAATCAATGTTTGTTTTAGGAAGTAACTTTAACATCATAAACTGATCTCCTTGGTGTTAGAGGTAAGGATCAGCTCGTAAATGGCGCGCGTGACAAACACCGCGGTGAACAAGCTGACCGTCAAGCCGATGATTAACGTAACGGCGAACCCTTTGACCGGGCCGGTGCCAAATTGCAGCAAGCACGCACCCACGATGATGGTGGTGATGTTGGAGTCAAAAATGGCGGACCAGGCTTTATCGTAACCCAAGTTGATGATTTCGTAGACGGGTTTGCCCAGGAGTTTTTCTTCGCGCATACGTTCAATGATGAGCACGTTGGCGTCGATAGCCATTGCCAACGACAAAATCATACCCGCGATGCCGGGCAGCGTAAGCGTGGCGGAGAAATAGCTCATAATGGCAACCGTAAACAAGAAGTTCAGCAGCAGGGCGCAGTCGGCGATAAAACCGGCGGCTTTGTAGTAGATGAGCATAAACAGCAAAATCACCACTAACGCATAGAACGAAGCCGACAGGCCGGATTTAATGGAGTCTTCGCCCAAGGTCGGGCCGATGGTTTTCTTTTCGATCACTTTGACGGGGGCAGGCAACGCGCCGGCTTTGAGCACAATGGAAAGCGAGCGGGCTTCTTCCGGCGTGAACGTGCCGGAGATGCGGCCGTCTTTGGTGATGCGGGATTGTACCACCGGGGCGGACTGAACCGTGTTATCCAACACGATAGCCAGCTGCTTGCCGATGTTGGCACCCGTGAGTTGGCCGAACTTGCGGCTGCCTTCGGCGTTAAAGCTGAAGGAAACTTCGGGGTAGCCGTTTTCGCCCATCATTACCACGCGGGCGTTTTCCAGGTCGGCGCCGGTGACGGACGCTTCGGCGGTTACCACGCTGTATCCGCCGTCCTTGTTGCGCATAATTTGGTAGCCTTCCGGCACCAATTTGGCGATTTCGGGGATTAAAATGCCGTTATCGTCAAACGGTTTTTCGGTGTTTTCGATTTTTTCCAGCGCTTTTTGGGCCGCGGTGGTGTCGTTTTTAACGATGCGGAACTCCAACATGGCGGTTTTGCCGATGAGTTCTTCCGCGCGCTGCGGGTTGGATACGCCCGGCAGCTGCACCATAATCCATTTATCGCCCTGGCGGGTGATTTGCGTTTCGGCCAGACCGTATTGGTCAATGCGGTTGCGGATAATTTCCACCGCGCGGGCCATCGCTTCGTTAAGCGGTTCTTTGGCGCTTAATTTGGAAACATCCAGCTCCAAGAGCAGGCTGGAGCCGCCTCTTAAGTCCAGCCCCAAGTTGAGCATTCTTTTGGGGCGTTCGCCCAGCGTGTCCAATTTTTCACGCTCGGCCAGCGGTTTGGAGTACCACTTGTAGTTGGGGTAAATTAAATACAAAGACCCCAGCAAAATGGCGATAATGAGTCCCCATTTTACGGCTAACTTATTAGACATTATTTGGCGCCTCCTTCTTGCGCAGCAGGTAGCATATCTTTTGCGAGTCCTACGATGGCAGTTTTCAGCACGGTCAGTTTTACGTTCTCGGCGATTTTGATTTCAATCGCGTTGTCTTTAAAACCGGCCACGGTGCCGATAATTCCGCCGGGAATAATCACTTGGTCGCCTTTTTGCAGGGCATTTACTTTGGCCATTAATTCCTGTTCGCGTTTCTTTTGGGAGCGCGCCGGCAGGAAAATGACTATAAAGGCAAATACCATCAACAGCAGCCAGAAGAACATTCCGCCGCCTTGGGCAGTCGTTTCCATAGGTTACATCCTCCGGTTAAGAATAGAAATACACATTAGTTATTCTAGCATATTTCCCGTCGTTTCGGGCGGGCGGCGTGCAAGAAGGTTGGCAAACCGTCCGCTGGCGGGCGGAAAGTCTGATGCCTGCCGGCGGGCGGACGGTTAAAGCGGACGGTTAAAACTGTATAGGCGGAGCGGAAAGCGCGCAAACCCGCCTAAGAGGCGGGTTTGCGCGAAATGGCGGCTAACGTTTTAACGGGGGAAGGACGTCATCAGCCCGATAAGCGCCCGGTCCTGCGGGTGGGCGGAATTGAGCTTTAATACGCGGGTTTCCTCGTCCGTGGTTACAACGGCGTAATCTTCCTTAATGTCGAACACGCTGCGCCGGGCTTGTGTGTCAAACAGGCTGTGGCCAAAGAACGCTTTGGGCGGCTGTATATTCAGCAAATCCAGCACGGTGGGGGCAATGTCCAGCTGGGAAACCAGCGTATTTTGCGCCAGCGGTTTTTCCACCGGCGTACGGGTGATGATGATAAAGGGCAGGTTGTCAAACTCGGGCCGGTAGGGTTTAAAGAGCTTGTTGGTAGGCGTGTTGGAATAGGACGGGTGATCCGGCATAATCAGCACCAGGGTATTGTCGTCGAACAAGCCTTGTTCTTCCAGCCGGTCCAAGAAATGTTTTACGTCCTGCCCGAAGCGTGCAAACGCGCGCGGCAGGGTGGGGACGTCGTAAAATTCAGCATCGATTTCTTCGTATTCCTGCCCCAAATAATCCAGGCGGCCCAGCGGTACGTGCGAGTCTACCGTCAAAAGCGTCAAAAACACCGGCTGCTGTTGGTGCGCTTGCAGGTATTCGGCGGCGTATTCGAACAATTTGCGGTCGGTTAAGCCCCACCAATCGATATAATCTTTGTATTCGGGGCGGGTTTCAAAATAGGTGGCGCCGATCACTTCGTCAAACCCTGCTTGTTTAAAAAGCAGGTGTTCATCCATATATGTTTCGTCCGCGCCGCGCAGAAAAGCGGTGTGAAAACCGTTCTTTTTAAGTTCTTTTACCAGCGAAACGGGGTAGCCGTTTTCAAACGACAGTTCCGCATACGGGTGCGACGTAAAAATTACCGTCAGCCCGTAGAGGGTGGAAAGCGTCACGTGTTGGAGCGAAGCCGAGGGATATTTTTCCATCAGTTCGTCCAGCGGGCGGCTGGCCTGCGGGGGGATGTTGGGGTTAAAGCGGTGCAGGTATTTGTTGGAGAGCGATTCGGACGCTATCAAAATCACGCGTGTATATTTTTTGCCCACGCCGGTGTTTTGGGCGGAAAACACATTATATTGCCGGGCGAGGGTTTCCAATTCGGGGGATAATGTTTTATCCAACTGCGCGGTGGGGTGTTTGGCCAAAAGGGCGTTTAGCGTGTACACGGGGGACGGCGGAATTAAATACGAAGTATAAAAATCGTTTGGCGCGGGCAGCCGTTTAAGCGGGTTGCACGCATACAGCAACAACAGTCCCGCCGCGCATACGGCCAAGCGGTGCAGGGCCGTTTTGCGGGGGGCCGGCGCAAAATAACGCCGCACGGCAAAAATACAAAAAGCCGCTAATACGGCAAAATACGAAAGCACTCGCCAGTCGGTCAAAAAGGCGTAGTCGCCGCCTTCCATTGTGTCCAGGTATTTTGCGCCGAAGCGTTCCTTAAAATACCACAAAAGCACCAAATCGGCCGTTAAGGTTAAATAGTAGATAAAGGCCAGCAAAGCGGTAAGCCATTTGTTTTTAATGCCCAACAGGTTCAGCAGCGACAGCGCCGCCCCCAAAAATAAAAACTCGCACAGCAGTTTGACGCTTTCAGCCGCTAAAAAATTCCCAGCCGTCAGCCGGCCCAGTTGGTTCAGCCCAAATAAACACAATAACAGGGCGGGCACGGAAAGGATTAAAAGCAGTTTCCAATCGTTTTTAAAAGGGGAAAAGAGGTACTTTTTAAAGAGGTTCATAGTCGTTCCAATGCGTATCAATTTGATATAATTATTATATCTTAATATAAGGACCTTTGATTCCTGGCCCGGTCGTGGTGGCCGGCAGGGTCATAGCGCAAACTATATGGAAAACACGCAACTAGAAACCAAGCGCCACTCGTGCGCGCATGTAATGGCGCAAGCGGTGCAGCAGTTATTCCCCGGTACGAAACTCGGTATCGGCCCAGCCATTGAAAACGGCTTTTACTACGATTTTGATTGCCCCCATCAGTTCACCCCTGAAGATTTGAAGGCTATTGAAACCAAGATGAAAGAAATCATCAAGGCGCGCCAGCCTTTTGAACGCAAAGAGATGAGCAAAGCCGAGGCAAAAGAATTTTTCACCAAACGCGGCGAAACGTACAAACTGGAACTGTTGGAAGAATTGGAAGAAGGCACCATCACCGTCTACGAAAACGGCGACTATGCCGACTTGTGCCGCGGCCCGCACGTGGAACACACGGGCAAAGTAAACAGCTTTAAACTTACTACCATTGCCGGCGCCTACTGGCGCGGGGACGAAAAACGCCCGATGCTCCAACGCATTTACGGCCTGTGCTTTGATACCAAAGACGAACTGAACGCCTATATCAAACAGCAGGAAGAAGCCGCCAAGCGCGACCACCGCAAACTCGGCCCGGAATTGGACCTGTTTAGCATTAACGACAACGTGGGCCCCGGCTTGATTTTAATGCACCCCAAAGGCGGAATGCTGCGCAAAATTTTGGAAGATTGGATTAAGGACCAAAACTTAAAACGCGGCTACGACTTGGTAGTCAGCCCGCACATTGCGCGGCTGCACTTGTTCGAAGTCAGCGGGCACGCGGGCTTTTATTCGGAAAGTATGTTCCACCCGATGGAAGTGGACGGCGAAAAATACCAAATCAAGCCGATGAACTGCCCCTTCCACGTGGAAATTTACAAAACCCATCTAAGAAGCTACCGCGACTTGCCCCTTCGCTTGTCTGAACTGGGCACGGTGTACCGCTACGAACGCTCCGGCGCGCTGCACGGGCTCTTGCGCGTGCGCGGGTTTACGCAGGACGATGCGCACATTTTCTGCACGCCCGACCAGGTGGAGGACGAAGTCAAACAGTGCTTTGAATTTGCGATGCATATTTTCAAAACGTTCGGCTTTGAAAAATACGCCGTGGAACTTTCCACGCGCGACCCGGAACACCCGGAACATTTCACCGGCGACGTAAAAGACTGGGACCGCGCCGAAAACGCCTTAAAGCACGTGCTGGAAGCCAATAACATTCCCTACACCACGCACGCGGGCGAAGCGGCTTTCTACGGGCCGAAGATTGATATCAAAGTGATGGACGCCATCGGCCGTTTGTGGCAGCTGTCCACCATCCAGTTCGACTTCAACCTGCCCCAGCGCTTTAACTTGGAATACGTCGCGCCCGAAGGCCGCCAACGCCCGATTATGGTGCACCGGGCGATGTTCGGCTCCATCGAACGCTTTACGGGTGTGATTATCGAGCACTTTGCCGGGTGGTTCCCGCTGTGGCTGGCCCCGGTGCAAATCAAACTTTTGACGCTGACGGACGACCAGATTCCGTTTGCCAAAGAAGTGTTTGCCAAAATGCGCGAAGCCGGCCTGCGCCCCGAACTGGACGTGCGGCCCGAAAAGCTGGGCTTAAAAATCCGCGAAGCGCATATGCAGCGCATTCCGTACACGGCCATCATCGGCGCGAAGGAAGCGGCCGAAGGCAAGCTGACCATCCGCCTAAAAGGCGGCGAAAATACGCCCGCCTTGCCGGTGGAGGAAGTCATCGCCAAGATGAAGGAAGAAGTTGCCTCCTTTAGTTTGACGAACTTGCTCAAATAAATTGACGTATTTAAAAAGCCCCGCTTTCCAGCGGGGCTTTTTTTGTATACAATAAAGGAGTAAGTTGTAAATTTAACAGAGGGTTATCAAATGAAAAAACTGTTTTTTCTTTCGCTGTTGCTCTTAGGCGCGGCGCCCCTGTGGGCGGCCGACGTGCCCAAAGCGGAGGATTTATCCTTGCGCGAGCAAGTCGGGCAGACGATTATGCCCCGTGTGCTGATTGGTCAGCAAAAACCGTTCAAAAAAGCCGTGATGAACGGCGAAGTAACGGGCTTTTTTATTAAAGCCAAAGAGGGCTTGCTCACCCAGCCCAATATCACGGCCAAAAACCAGAAGCGCTTTTTTGTCAAACAACGCAAAAAACTGCTTAAAACCATCCGCGATTTAAACAAATGGGCCGCCAAAAGCCCGCACAAAATCCCGCTTTTGCTGGCGATTGACTACGAAGGCGGCACGGTAACTTCGCCGATGTATATGGGTTTTAAACAAATGCCGTCCAATATGCTTTTGGCCGCCAGCGGCGACGAACAAATCGTGTCCGATATGTACGCCGCCCAGGCGCGCGAAATTCTGCTTGCCGGCGCCAATGTGGCTTTCGGCCCGGTGACGGACGTCAACTCCAACCCGCAGAACCCCATTATCCAAACGCGCTCGTTTGGCGACAACGCCGCCCAAGTGGGCCAGTTTTCCGCCGCCGCGGTGCGCGCGCTGGAGGCTAACGGGGTGCCGTCCTTTGTAAAGCACTTTCCGGGCCACGGGGATACTTCGGTGGACTCCCACTACGAACAGCCCGTTACCAATATGCCCGCTGATGAACTGTGGCAGACGCATATTTCCGCCTTTCAGGTGCCGGTGGACGCGGGCGTGACGGGCGTGATGAGCGCGCACGTGGTTTATCCGCAGGTGGATGCGGAAAATTCGGCGATGTTCTCCACCAAAATTTTGCAGGATTTATTGCGCCAAAAAATGGGTTTTAAAGGCATTATCGCTACGGACGGCCTGGATATGGGGGCTGTCAAAGGCGTAAGCGTAGAAGAAATTGTACGCCGCACCTATCACGCGGGCAACAACATTCTCTTGCTAAGCGGCGACGCGAAAGACGTTAAAACCGCCCGCACATACCCCAAACGCGCGGCCGATTATGTGGTGGGCACGGTAGCGTCGGATCAGCCGGAAGTGTCGGCCGAACACATCCGCGCGTCTGCCCAACAAGTGCTGGACTTGAAAGCCCGCCTGGGCTTGTTTGACGAAAACCGCCCCAAACCCGCCGAAGATACCGGCTTTGACGCGGCTTCCCGCCGCGCGGCCGAAGCAGGCGTGACGCTGGTGCGCGACGAGCAAAAACTCGTACCGCTGGGCGCGGACAAGCAGACCGTTTGCGCGGCCTTCTTTGCAGACGGTATTTTCAGCGGCCAGCTGAAAACGTTCACCGATTATATGCAATCCCGCGGCAAAACGGTCCGCTCCGTGTTTGCGCCGCGCACCCCGCAGGAAAACACCGAAACGGCCGTGCGGGCGTGTATGGCGGGGGCCGATGCGGTGGTGTTGGGTACGTCCCGCACGAGCGTGATGGACGAAAAGCAATTTGCCCTGGTGCA
This sequence comes from Candidatus Avelusimicrobium pullicaecorum, assembly GCA_944322825.1. GTDB lineage: Bacteria > Elusimicrobiota > Elusimicrobia > Elusimicrobiales > Elusimicrobiaceae > Avelusimicrobium > Avelusimicrobium pullicaecorum. The sequence goes on along the minus strand of CALUQD010000035.1, from coordinate 2,536 downwards.
AAAACTCCTGCAAACCGCGCAGGAAAACAATCAGCCGGTGGCGTTAGTGTCTTTGCTTAACCCGTACGAAATCGCGCTCTATCCGCAGGCACAAACGGTGTTGGCGCTGTACGGCCCAACGCAGTACGCGGCCGAAACGGCGGCCAAAATCCTGCTGGGCGACGCGCCCGCCAAAGGGAAATTGCCGATTGCGCTTAACTAACTGACGCCCGATTGACCCAATCGGAATTTTAAAAACGCCCCGATCCAACGGTTCGGGGCGTTTTTGCGTGCGGGGCGGTGCCGTGTGCCGCGCTGGAGAACAGAGGAGAGAGCCCGGCCAACTGGGCCGTTGTGTTGGGGCGCGGCATATCGGGCACGGTGTGGCTCCACTAGTCGTGTTAACGGGCATAGAGTTGGGGGCCCAGGCTCTGGGCTCTGATACGGAAACGTACACGAGTTTTTGTTCCCTTATTGTGTAAGTACCGTATTTTGCGAAACCCTGTCCGAGGCAGAGCTCCGCGGCCTGGAAGGCCTTGATTTGTTTTTTTTTTTTGATAAACTGGGCCTAGCGTTGATTTTGAGGCTGTTAATTATTAGACTGTAATTAAGCATTAAAATCAACTTGCTGAGGAGTTTTTTATGGAAAAGGGTTTTACTTTAATCGAACTGCTGGTTGTCGTTCTAATCATTGGTATTTTGGCGGCGGTAGCGTTGCCGCAATATACCAAAGCAGTGGAAAAATCTCGCGCTACTCAAGCATTATCCCTGTTAAAATCATTTGGGCAGGCGTATCAGGCGTATTATATGGCCAATGGCACATTCCCGGACACATTTGACCAGCTGGATTTAGATATGAAAGGCTGGACGGGAAATGAAAAATGGATTTCCGGGAACTATGATACGCGTTCCAATGGGGATTGGTCATTACAAATTTATAACGGGAATTCGGACAGCTGTGCTCTGTACATAGGGCGTTTAACCGGTGAATATAGAGGCGGCGGGTTTGCCTTTTTCGGTAAGCGAACTGGGGATGCGGAAGCGGATAGAATTGTCTGTGCAGAAAGGATAAGTAGCGGTGTAGTATTTGAAAAAAACGCCGGAGATTATTGCCAAAAATTATTTCACGCCACATTGGAAAGGACTTATGGCGGGTTGCGCACCTACACTATGCCTTAATTGATAAAAGAAATTACTGAAAACGGTCTCCCCTGTTAACGGGAGACCGTTTTATTTATGCTGGGAGTACGTAATGGCGCGGCAATTCTAAAGCAGGTGGCCCCAGTAGCCGTGCTAACGGGCATAGAGTGGGGAGCCCAGGCTCTGGGCCCTGTACTTTTTTGGGCACAAAAAAGTACCAAAAAATGCCCGGCCCAGGGCCCCATAAAAATCACTTCCAAGCGGGAAATTTTATAACTCGCGCGGTTCCCGCGCTCAAACAATAAAATTTCTAATCCGCTTGGAAGGCTTTTTATAGACGGGGCTAAAGGGCCGGTTAAACGGCAACAGCAAACGGCCACGGCCACGACCACAGCCACGACCACAGCCACGACCACAGCCACGACCACAGCCACGACCACAGCCACGACTACGACTTAAGCGGAAACGACTCTCTTTTTGAATAGTGCGGTATTGCGGAAACAGTGTGGCTCCACTAGTCGCTCTGACGGGTATAGAGTGGGGAGGGGCGGCTCGCCCCTTGACTCGTTTTTTTTTTTTGATACACTGGGCCTAGCGTTGATTTTTGGGCTGTTAATTATTAGACTGTAGTTAAGCACTAAAATCAACTTGCTAAGGAGTGTTTGATGGAAAAGGGTTTTACTTTGATAGAATTACTTGTTGTTGTTTTAATCATCGGTATTTTGGCGGCGGTGGCGTTGCCGAAGTACGAGCTGGCGGTGGAAAAATCCCGCGCCGCCGAACCGCTGGCCGTGCTGAAGAACTTGCGCGAAGCGCAGGAACTGTATTATATGGCCAACGGCACGTATGCAACGGATTTGGCCGAGCTGGACATTACTGTGCCCGAAAGCAAGTATTTTAATTATGCCTGGTCCGGTATCTCCGTGGCGGCGTATTCCAAAAAGAAACCCTATTTACTGGCTTACCGCAGTGTCGAAAATATGGCTAAGGGAGGTGCCAGTATTGTGTGCGGTACCAATACCCAAAGCGGTTCATCCGATTTTGAATACGCCCGCAAAATTTGTGCGTCGTTGGGGGCGAAAGTGACCTCTGCTTCGACTGGGCAATCTACCCGCTGGCCGATTGTTCAATAGCGGTAATTTGGCAACAAAAACCCCGGTTTTCGTTTGGAAAACCGGGGTTTTTTAGAACAAGCTAAATCCTACGGAATGGAATCCATAATTTTGCGCAGTTCTTCTTCGCTTTTGTCGCGCACTTCTACGGTTTTTTCCTTTCCCTTGGCGCCTTTTACGATGATGATGCTTTCTTCGTGCACATTAAAAAAGTCCGCCAAAAAAGTCTTCATAATGGCATTTGCGGCGTCATCATCCACTTTTTTATTTTTGATTTTAACGCGCAGTACGCTGCCGATGCGGCT
>CALUQD010000034.1 GCA_944322825.1 Candidatus Avelusimicrobium pullicaecorum | reverse complement strand
CCTCCCCTTCCTTTGCCCGCTAGTATGACTAGCCGGGCCACACGATTTTTCCCCGCACGCCCGCCCAAAACACGCTCTTATCACACCTGTGCCCGGTCGATTTTCTTTGTTGCTTTTCTGCGTCGGAAAAATCCCCCCGCCCCCTGTTTTATTTGTTACAATGGGAGTATGGACGCCATTATACATTTTGATGAAATAGATTCCACCAACAACTACCTAAAAGAGCATTGTTCCTCCCTGGCGCACGGCACCCTTGTTACCGCAAACCGCCAAACGGCCGGGCGCGGGCGCTTTAATCGCAAATGGCAGTCCCAAGACGGCGGACTTTATTTTTCCGTCCTAATCAAGCCGCAGCATACGAATTTCTGGCCCAATTTCACGCAGTTGATGGGTTTATCACTGTGCCGCGCCATCGAAAAATTATTTCCACACACCTACCTCAAATGGCCCAACGATGTGTTGGCCGACGGAAAAAAACTCTGCGGCATTTTAAGCGAAGGCGTCCTTTCCGGCGGCAAATTGGAAGGAATGATTATCGGCACGGGTGTAAATGTAGGCCAAAAAAACTTGCCGGACGTCGGCCAGCCGGCCACCTCGCTCTATATGCTGGGCGTACAAACCGATAAAAACCTTTTACTCCAAGATATTATGAACTACTTTTGGCAGGACTATCCTGCCGTGGAACAGCGCGGCTTTGCCGCCATTTATGAACCGTATCACAAACGCTTCCCGTTTATTGGCAAGGAAATATCCGTCAAAAACGGGGAAAAACCCCTTTTCGGCACGGTGCGGGACGTATCGGAGCGCGGGACGCTCCTGCTCGCCACCGCCAGCGGCCAGGAAGAAATCTATATAGGAGACCTGATTGTATGAGTGCAGATAATCTGATGATGCAATCCGTCAACATTACCATTATAGGGATGTTGGTCGTTTTCGTATTTTTGACCATTATGATCGGAATTATGAAAGTGTTGGGCAAGCTGGTGCAGACGATGGAAAAATACTTTCCGCAAACCGTACCCGCCGCAGAGGACAACGCACTAATCGCCGTGGCCATTGCCGCCGCCAAAAGATTTCAAGGAAAATAAAAGAGGGGAACCACTATGAAAAAAATTAATTTTATGCTTACTGCGTTCCGCGACGGCTTTCAATCCGTCTACGGTGCGCGCGTACTAACCAAAGACTTTATGCCCGCGGTGGAAGCCGCCCGGCACGCCGGCATCAGCCATATGGAATTTGGCGGCGGGGCGCGCTTTCAGGCGTTGTTCTTTTATTGCAACGAAAACGCCTTTGATATGATGGACACCTTCCGCAAAACGGCCGGGCCGGACGCTAATTTGCAAACCTTGGCGCGCGGGGTAAACGTCGTCGGTTTGGACAGCCAGCCGTCCGACGTCATCAAAGCCCACGCCCAGCTGTTTAAAAAACACGGCACCACCACCATCCGCAACTTTGATGCGTTAAACGACGTCAACAATTTGATCTATTCCGGCCAGTGCATCCACGATGCGGGCCTCAAACACGAAGTCTGCGTGAGTATGATGTCCTTGGCGCCGGGCTGGGACCCTACCGGCAAAATCCATACCGAAGTGTTCTACGAAAAAATCCTGCGCCAGATTTTGGATTCGGGCGTTCCGTTTGATTCCGTCTGCTTTAAAGACGCGTCCGGCACGTCCACCCCGGCCACCGTCGGCAAGACGATTGCCGCCGCCCGCCGCCTGTTGCCCGAAGGCACCAAAATCGTGTTCCACACGCACGAAACGGCCGGCAACTCCATTGCCTGCTGTTTGGAAGCCATCCACGCCGGCGCCGACCAGCTGGACCTTTCGATGCAGCCTACTTCCGGCGGCACCTGCCAGCCCGATATTTTAACGATGTGGCACGCCTTGCGCGGAACGGAATACACCCTGGACATCGACACCAAAAAAATCCAGGAAGCCGAAAACGTATTCCAAGAATGTATGAGCAAATACTTCCTGCCGCCCGAAGCTACCGCCGTCAACCCAATTATTCCGTTCTCTCCGCTGCCCGGCGGCGCTTTAACGGCCAATACCCAAATGATGCGCGACAACGGCACCTTCGACAAATTCCCCGAAGTTGTAAAAGCGATGGGCGAATGCGTCAAGCTCGGCGGGTTCGGCACCTCCGTCACCCCCGTTTCTCAATTTTATTTCCAGCAGGCGTACAGCAACGTGATGAACGGCCCCTGGAAAAAAATTACTCCCGGCTACGGCAAAATGGTGCTGGGCTACTTTGGCAAAACGCCCGTGGAACCCGACCCGGCCGTGGTGAAAGAAGCCAGCGAACAGCTGGGCTTGCCGCCTACCACCAAAACGCCGCTTGAAATCAACGACGCCGACCCGAAGAAAGGCCTTAAAGTGGCCGAAGCCAAACTGAAAGAAGCGGGCCTGCCGGTGACGGACGAAAACGTGTTCATTGTAGCCACCTGCGCCGACAAAGGGCTCTTGTATTTGAAAGGCGAAGCCAAAGTAAACGGCATCCGCTGGGCGGCCGATGTAAAGAAAGCCGCAGCCAAGACCGCCGACGCTGTAAAAGTGACGGTAGACGGCAAAGCCTACGAAGTCGTGTTTGACGGCGACAGCGCCTCCGTAAACGGCAAACGCTACCAAGTGTCCACCGCCGCTTCGGGCGCCAAGGCCGAAGCCAAACCCGCCGCCAACACCGGTGCGGGCGGCACGGTAAAATCCCCCCTGCCGGGCGCGGTATTGCGCTTGAGCGTAAAAGAAGGGGACCGCGTCAGCGAAGGGCAGGAAATTATGGTCCTGGAAGCAATGAAAATGGAAACCGCCGTTTCCGCTACGGCTTCCGGTACCGTTCACTTTGCGGTAAAACAGGGCGACCAAGTGCAAACCGGCGATACGCTGGCTGATATCAAATAAGAGAGGCACTGTATGGATATTTTAACTTCTCTAACTAAAATTGCACACGCTACTTCGCTCTATGCGCTCACCTGGCAGCAGCTGGTGATGATAGTGGTTTGCTGTTTCCTCTTGTGGCTGGGGATTAAAAAACAGTTCGAACCGCTGTTGCTCATTCCCATTGCCTTTGGCGGGCTGCTTTCCAACATCCCGCTGGCAGGCATTGCCGAAACGGGCGGTTTCTTGCGCATCGTGTACGACGCCGGTATTCAGACGGGCTTGTTCCCGCTGTTTATCTTTATGTCCGTCGGCGCGATGACGGACTTCGGCCCGCTGATTGCCAACCCGAAAATGGCCCTTTTGGGCGGGGCGGCACAGTTCGGCATTTTTGCCACGCTCATTGGCGCGATTGGGCTTTCGTACGTACACTTTGGCGACGCACAGCCCTTTGCGTTTGGCCTTAAAGAAGCGGCCTCTATCGGCATTATCGGCGGGGCGGACGGCCCAACGGCTATTTTCTTAACGTCCCGTTTGGCCCCCCAGCTTTTGGGTGCGATTGCCGTGGCGGCTTATTCGTATATGGCGTTGGTGCCGATTATCCAACCGCCCATTATGAAGCTCTTGACCACCGACGCGGAACGCAAAATCAAAATGACGCAGCTGCGCCCCGTTTCCAAACGCGAGAAAATCTTATTCCCGCTCGTGCTGTTGCTGCTCTGCGCGTTTCTCTTGCCAGACGCCGCGCCCTTAATCGGCGCGCTGACGTTTGGCAACCTGATTAAAGAATCGGGCGTGGCGGAACGGTTGTCCAAAACCCTGCAAAATGATTTCTGCAACATTACCACCATTTTGCTGGGGCTGTCGGTCGGTTCCAAATTGCAGGCCAGCCAGTTCCTCAAAACCGAAACGCTGGGCATCTTGGTGCTGGGCATTATCGCCTTCTCCATCGCCACGGCTTCGGGCGTACTGCTGGCTAAATTAATGAACTGCTTCAGCAAAACCAAAATCAACCCGCTTATCGGTTCCGCGGGCGTATCGGCCGTGCCGATGGCCGCGCGCGTTTCCAACAAAGTGGGTTTGGAGTACGACAAACACAACTACCTCTTGATGCACGCGATGGGCCCCAATGTGGCGGGCGTCATCGGCAGTGCGGTGGCGGCAGGGGTGTTGTTGTCCTTGCTGGGAAAATAAATTGCACCGTCTGTAAAAACGCCCCGCTACAACGCGGGGCGTTTTTGTGCTACAATGACGTATATGAATTCCCACTTTTATCCATCTTCCCCCCAAAAGAACACAGCCGTTGTACTGGGCGCGACAGGCAACTTAACCTTTGCCTTGGGCGTCGTGTTAAAAGGCTTAAAACGCCACAATGCCAAGCTGCTGGAACAAGCAGATGTCATTGTTTATTACCAACAAATGAACGAATCCTGCCGCCAGGCTTTAAATCAAATTATTCCGTGCCGGTTTGTAGAATATCACTTTCCCCATATGGCAGAAATGCGCCCACACATCTTGCGTGACTATGGCGAAATGACTTTTGTGCGTTATGAATGTTTCCATTTTCTAAAGCAATATCAATATGTGTTATGGCTGGATGCCGATATTTTGGTGCAAGGCGATATATCGGGTATGCTGGCGCAAATTCCGCACGGAATCGGCTTTCGCCGCGAATACTACGATGAACGCGTGCGGGTTAATTTTACACAGGACATTCCCAACTTCCAAATGAACGCCCCGCACTACAACGCCGGCATTATGGCCGCCAGCCGCCAACTGCCCGGAGATATGGATGAATTGTCCGACTGGTGCTATCAAAAAACAAGCGAAATCAGCCCCTCTTTGTATTACCCGGACCAGGGTATTTTGCTGTTAATGTGCCAGCACTTTCAGCTGACCATCGACCCATTGGACGAACAATACAACTGCGAAGCCCGCCGTTGCGCTTTCGCCCTGCGCAAAGCCGCCATTGTCCACGCCGTGGGGCACCGCAAATTTTGGAAATACTATTATTTTGATGAATGGTTCCAAACGTATAAGGAATGGGTAACCGAAACGGGCCTGGCGTGCCAAAACAACTTTCCGTTTTTCAAACGGCTGGGGTTACTAAAATATCCGCTGTTTCAAGTGGCGCCGGACCCGGCTTGTCATCCGATTAAGTTCCTCACCTATTTGTTTCGCGCGTGTTTGCGTTTGCGTTACTAACCATTAAAAATCCCGCTTGTTACAAGCGGGATTTTTGTTAATCGGAAATTTTCACACCGTTTCGGGGACAGAGGCCCGCCAAACTGCAGCGGCTGCACGCGGGTTTGCGGGCGTTGCACACCTGCCTGCCGTGCAAAATAACCGCAATACCAAACCAGCCCCAGTATTTATAAGGAATGATTTGCATTAAATCTTGCTCCACTTTCACGGGGTCGGTTTGCTTCGTAAGCCCCAGCCGAAACGACAGCCGCTTGATGTGCGTATCCACCACAATGCCTTCCGGCTTTTTAAAGTAATCGCCCAGCATCACGTTGGCGGTTTTGCGCGCCACGCCGCGCAGGGTGAGCAAATCTTTCATATTTTGCGGCACTTGGCCGCCGTACACTTCGCTGATGCGTTTGGAACTTTCAATTAAAGATAACGCCTTGCTGTGGTAGAAACCGGCGGAATGAATAAGTTTTTCCACGTCTTTGATATCGGCCTTGGCCAGCGCCTCGGGGGAAGGATACGCCGCAAACAAGGCGGGCGTAATTTGGTTGACGCGCTCGTCGGTGCATTGGGCCGACAAAATCACCGCGCACAACAGTTCCCACGCGTTTTTATGGTGCAGGGGAATAATATGTTTGGGATACAATTTTTGAAGCGCTTTTAACAGAGCAGTTACATCGGGTTTTTTAACGGCCATTTCTAAGCCCCCCCATTTTGCTCCACCCATACGATAACGCCAGCACACACAAATTGACCAAAATAATCGTCGCGCCGGACGGGATATTAAACACAAACGACAAATACACTCCGGCCCACACGCTGGCTACGCCAAACGCCGCCGCCAGCCAAAGCACCTGTTTAAACGTGCGGGAAATAAGCAACGCCGCCACAGGCGGGATAATCAGCAGGGAGGAAATAAGGAAAATCCCCACCACTTTAAACGCCAATACCACCGCTACGGAAGTAATAATCACCAATACGGTATTTACCGTCTGCACGGCAATGCCGCGCGTGCGGGCGAAAGGTTCGTCGAAACAGGCAGAAGTCAAATCCCGATAGAAAAAGAACAATCCGGCCAACACCGCGGCCAGCAACATTCCGCACAACACAGCTTCGTCTTTGGAAACGGTCAAAATACTGCCAAACAAATAGCCCAGTAAATCCGTATTAAATCCGCCGGCCAGTGCGGTAATAAGAAGCCCGATAGACAGCCCCGCCGCGCTGACAATACCGATGGCGGCGTCGCCGTAAATTTTAAATTTTTGGGTAATTTTCATAATCCCCAACGAAGCCGCCGCCACCACCGGCACCGACACATACACCGGGTTGGCCGACAGCAAAAGCGCCGCCGCCACGCCCGTCAAACACACGTGGCTCATTCCATCGCCGATGAGTGACAAGCGTTTAAGCACCAAAAATACGCCAAGCAACGCACACGCCGCCGCCACCAGCGACCCCGCCGCCAGCCCGCGCTGCACAAACCCGTAGCTTAAAAATTCCGCAATCATTTGTGTTCCCCTCCACACGAACAGCCCAGCGGGCAGTGCCCGTGGTTGTGCAAATGGTCTATGGTATGCTGGGCAAACGCGCCCAGTTTTTCGGCCACGGCGGCTGAATGGCAAAATTCCTCTTTCGTACCATAAAACACCAGCGTCTTATCGATGTACATAAATTTGGAAATATATTTGCCCACTTCGCCCGTGTCGTGCGTGATGAGCAAAATCGTCACGCCCTGTTTGGCGTTTAAATCGCCCAATAAATTAAAAAACATTTCGCGCGATTCCGGGTCCAGCGCGGTGGAAGGTTCGTCCAAAATAAGCAGTTCCGGCCGGCTCACCAGCGCGCGCGCCAACAAAACGCGCTGTTGCTGGCCGATGGATAAATCGTGGAAAATCCGCCCCGCATATTCACGCGTGCGGGTTTTTTGCATTGCCTCGTGCACTTGCTTGAGCTCGGAAACCGATACCCCGCTTCCGTGCCGATCCGAAAGGCCCATCAGCACCACTTCTTCGGCCGATACCGGGAACCGGCTTTGGGAAACCGGGCTCTTTTGCGCCAAATAACCGATTTTGCGCCAGTCTTTAAATTCGTTCAACGGCCGGCCGAAAAGTTTAATCTGCCCCTTGCCTTTTTCCAGCCCTAAAAGCAGTTTTAACAGCGTGGTTTTTCCGCCGCCGTTGGGGCCGATAATGCCCACATAATCGCCCGCGTTTACCGTAAACGAAATGTGTTCCAGCACCGGCACGCGCACATAAGCAAAATTGAGTTCCTGCGCTTCTATTATGCCTGGCATCCAAGCCCCCGTTGCAAACTGTCCAAATTGCGCCGCATGAGCTCCCCATAGGTCACGCCGTTGTCAAAATCCTGCTTGCTGACGTGTTCCACCGTGTAAAGCGGCAGCACCTGTGCGCCGGTTTCTTCGGCCACGGCGGCGCTTAAGCGCGGGGAAAGGGTTTCCTCGGTAAAAATGGTGCGGATGTTGTTTTGGCGGATAAACTTAACAAGTTCCGCCAATTGACGGACGGAATTTTCCCCATCGTGGGAAGACCCCGCCAGCGCCGAAAGCGACAAATCGTAATTTTTCGTCAGATTGCCAAACGCCAAATGGCCGATATGCACCACTTCGCGGCTTTGGCAGGAGGCCAGACCCTGTTGGTAGGCTTCGTCCAAGGCTTGCAGTTCCTGCTCAAACGCCTGCAAATTAGCGCCGTATATTTCGCGGTGGGACGGGTCTTTTTGCACCAGGGCCGAGGCAATCGCACGGGCGATTTTGCGGGTATTTTTAAAATCCATCCAAATATGCGGGTCGTCTGACGCGTCCGCATACTGGGCGGCCTGCACCACTTGCGTCTGCGGGCCGGCGGCGGAAAGCACGTCTTTGGCCCATGGTTCAATGCGGTCGGATACGTAAATAAAGATATCGGCGTTTTTCACGTTCACCAACACACCGGGCGTGGGCTCAAACGAATGCGGCTCGGCATTGGCCGGCAGCAGCATCGAAACATCGGCATATTCGCCGGCCAGCTGTTTGGCCAGCGTATACGGCACATAGCCGGACGTAACCACCTGCGGTTTTTGGCCTTCGGCCACCGGCGCCAAATGACGGCGCGGCGCCAAGGAGAGCCACCACAACAGGGCGGCAATGATAAAAAATAAAACGGCGGGCAAATGTTTTTTCATACGGGTTTCCTTTTATATATTATACGAATTCCCGCCGCCGGGCTGAAAGGCGCTTTGGGGAATTTACTATAATATACAAAAGGAGAAATTATGAGTTACTTATTGGCATTTTGTTTGGCTTTGTGTTGGGGAACCGCATTTTTAGCATCCAAAAACATTGTGGAAAGTCTGCCGCCGTACTGGGGCACGTTTTACCGTGTTTTGGCCGGGTTGTGTTTCTTTATCGGGCTGTACGCTGTCCAGCGCAAGAATTTAAAATGCCCCGTCAAACAACTTTGGCGCCCGTGGACGATTGGCTTTCTGCTTATTTTGCTGCCGTTTGCCGCCATTTCCTGGGGGCAGCGTTTTGTGGCGCCCACCATCGGCGGCATTTTTAACGGGACCGTCCCGATATGGTCTTTCATCGCCGGGGCCGTTTTGTTAAAAGGAGAGGACCGCTTTACCTGGCGCCGCGCCGCCGGTGTGACGGTGGGGATGGTCGGCTTGCTGATTATTATGCACCCGATGATTACCGCCGCCAAACTGGACGCCAGCCCCATGGCGCTATATGGTTGTTTTGCGTTTTTGATTATGGCGTGGTCGTACAGCTTGGGCAACGTGTTCACCAAAAAAATTATGGTGGACAGCAACGCCGTGTCGCACGAAGCCAACACCTTCCACCAGTATTTGTTTTCCGCTGTGGTATTATTGATTGTGTCCTTTATCGTGGAACCGGTGCCGCCGGCTTCGGCTTTCACTGCTAAAGTAATTCTTTCCATCATCAGCGCGGGCGTATTTTCTTCCGCGGTGGCGTTCTTATTGATGGTGGCCTTAATCAAACGCTGGGGTGCCACGCGTATGGCGTCGGTGACGTATTTCACCCCGGTGGTAGCGATGGCCAGCGATATGATTGCCTTTGGCCGCATTCCCACAATGGCCGAAATCGGCGGACTTTTGCTGATTTTTGCCAGCTTGGTGATGATTCAAAAGAAAGTGGAACCCGAAACCAAATAACGTATGAAAAAAATTCTCAATCTTCAGTGCATTAACTGCGGCAAAGAACATAAAACCAGCGAGGCCAACTTCGTTTGCACGGCCTGCGGCGGCAATTTGGAAGTCAATTACGACTACAAACTCATTTCCAAACGCTTCAGCATCGGCAAACTCAAAGACAACCGCGAATTTGATATGTGGCGCTACATGGACTTACTGCCCATCAACGACCACGATAAAGTGCCGCACGTGCACGTGGGCTGGACGCCGCTCTACCCCTGCAAAGAATTAGCCAAAGAACTGCACATTTCCAACCTGTTTATCAAGGACGAAGGCCGCAACCCGACCGGCTCCATCAAAGACCGCGGCAGCGCCGTGGCCGTGGCGCGCGCGCTGGAGCTGGAACAGGAGGTCATCGCGGACGCTTCCACCGGCAACGCCAGCGACTCGCTGGCCTGCTTAACGGCCAGTATGCCGATGAAAACCGTCATCTTCGCCCCCAAGTCGGTGCCGGACCCGAAACTCGTGCAGCTGCTGGTGTACGGGGCGGAAGTGATTGGCGTGGACGGCTCGTACGACGAAGCCTTTGAACTGTGCAAGCAGTCGGTGCAAAAATACGGCTGGTATTCCCGTGCGGCGGGGTTCAACCCGTTCACGCGCGAAGGCAAAAAAACGTGCGCGTTTGAAATTTGCGAACAGTTGGACTGGGAAGCGCCGGATAAAGTCGTTGTGGCGGCCGGAGACGGCACCATTTTGGCCGGTTTGTGGAAAGGATTTACCGACTTTAACAAACTGGGCATCATCGAACGGATGCCGCAGATGATTGCCGTCCAGGCCGAAGGCAGCGCCGCCATCGCGCAGGCCTTCAACCAACAGACGGAAGTCAAATCCGTCGCCGCGCACACGGTAGCGGACAGCATTGTCGTCAACTATCCGCGCGATGCGGCGCTGGCCATACAAGCCTTGCAGGAATCCAACGGAATGGCCTTAACCGTAACGGACGAAGAAATTTTGCAAGCCATCCCGGAACTGGCGCGCAAAGCCAACATTTTTGCCGAACCGGCTGGAGCGGCCACCTATGCCGCCTTGAAAAAATTAGTGGCCGAAGGCAAAATTGAACGGGATGAAACCGTAGTGCTTGTGGTGGGCGGGAACGGATTAAAGGATATTGATTCCGCTATGCACGTACTGCCCAAAGTGTGCGTCATTCCCCCCACGATGGCCGCGGTGGAAGCGGAACTAAAAGAGAAAGGGTTTATCAAATAACTTTTTCCAGCCAAAATACCCCCGGTTCAGCCGGGGGTATTTTATTTTGTCAAACAAAGCCGCACGCGGCGCTAGCGGTTCATTTGTTCAAAGGCATCCAGGCTGGAACTGCGCACCTCGGTCGGCACGCAGATATTGCCCACCAGCCGTCCGTTGCATTTAGGCGCCGGGGCGGCTTTACCCGTTGTAGCGCGCGGCATCGTTTGTTTAGCCGGCGTTTTGGGGGCCGGCGTCTGCTGGCCGGACAAGCCGGGCAGATTAAACACCCGGCGCGTCTGCGCCGTATACTGCTTTAAAACGGCCATCAGCAGCAGGCAAACAATCACCACCGCAAGCAACATTCCGATAAGGCCCATTCCTTGGTTGTTTTTCATATTATTCTCCCCCTGTTTATTCTATCACAACCGGCGGTCCGCGCCAAAAAGATTTTTGCGCAAAAAACCCCTTTTTCCCTATGTAAAATGCTAAAATAAAATGGGGGAGAAAAATCTCTAAACGAAAATAAAGAATATATTAAAACAGGGTGAGGTAAAAAATCATATGACGCAAAATTTATCTTCGTCCGCCTTGGTTAAACCCTTGGCTAAAGACATACACGCCGAAGCGGACATTCCGTCCGGATACGGCAAAACGGAAAGCTATTTGCTGCCCAAAGACCCGGCTTGGCTGTTCTTGTTTTGGGAAATCACCCAAAATACCTTGGACTGCATCAAAAGCCAATACAGCGAAGACGTGCTGAAGAACGCCCGCACCATTATCCGCCTGCACGATGTAACGGATGTGGAATTTTTCGACGGGAACAACTCCGTAAACCACTACGATATGCCCGTTATCTTTGAAGCCCGCAGCTGGTACATCAACGCGCCGCAGTCCGGCCGCACCTATCTGGCCGACTTGGGCTATTTAACCGCAGACGGGAAATTTATTTTGGTATCGCGCAGCAACTCCACGCTTTTGCCGCCCGGCAAAGTGTCCGACATTGTGGACGATAAATGGATGGTGGTGGAAGGCGACTTCCAAAAACTCTTAAAACTGGCCGGTGCCGATTACATCGGCCTGGGCGCCAGCGAACTGATGCACGTGCTGGGCCAACGCTGGAAATTGACGGAACTGACTTCTTCCGGCGCGCCGACTTCGTGGTCGTCTTTTACCTTGCAGCTGGAAAAAGTACAGCCGCAGGAAGACGAAGACATCTGGCTCCAGGCGGATTGCGAAATCATCATCTACGGTTCCGCCTCCAAAAACGCCATCGTGTCCATCAACGGCCAAGACATTGAGCTCAAAGAAGGCAAATTTTCCATCCGCCAGCACCTGCCCGCGGGCAGCGTGGTGGATTTGCCCATCAAAGCGCGCAACGCCAAAGGCGACAAGACGCGCCAGGTAAACATCAAAGCTCTGCGCGAGCAAGGAAAATAATATGGGTGAAGAAAAAGGTTATTTAGCGCTTGTATTACACGCACATTTGCCGTTTATCAAACACCCGGAATACCCGGACTTCTTGGAAGAAGATTGGTTTTACGAAGCCATGGTGGAAACCTACATTCCCCTGCTTAACGTATTTGAGAACCTGACCGAAGAAGGAACCGACTTCCGTTTGACGATGTCGCTGACGCCGCCGCTGTGCAATATGATGTCGGACCCGCTTTTAATCGACCGCTTCCGCCATTACTTAAACCAGCGGGTGGAACTGTCGGAAAAAGAACTCAACCGCACCCAGGGCACCGAATTTGAAGGCGTGGCGCGGATGTATTTCAACAAATTCCGCCGCTACAAAGATTTGTTCGAAAACCGCTACCACGGCCATGTGCTGGAAGGATTTAAAAAATTCCAAGATATGGGCAAGCTGGAAATCATCACCTGCTGTGCCACGCACGGTTATTTGCCGCTGATGGTGCATAAAGAAAGCGTTAACGCGCAAATCAAAATCGCCGCCAACGATTACCGCAGCCGCTTCGGCCGCAGCCCGCGCGGCATTTGGCTGGCCGAATGCGCCTACAACCCCGGCGACGATAAATTCCTGCGCGACGAAGGCATCCGCTTCTTCTTTACCGAATCGCACGGCATTCTGCACGGCACGCCCCGCCCGAAATACGGCATCTACGCGCCCGTGTATTGCCCGCAGACCGGCGTAGCCGCCTTTGCGCGCGATATGGAATCGGCCCAGCAAGTGTGGAGTGCCGAATCCGGCTACCCCGGCGACCCGCGCTACCGCGAATTCTACCGCGACTTGGGGTACGATTTGAACTACGACTATATCAAGCCCTACCTCCATTCCGACGGCGTCCGCCGCAATATCGGCATGAAATACCATAAAATTACCGGCAAAGTAGCCCTGAACCAAAAGCAGGCCTACAACCCGTACGAAGCGCGCGAAGTAGCCGCTATGCACGCCGGCAACTTTATGTTCAACCGCCAAAAACAGATTGAATACTTGAGCACGCTGTTGGACCGCAAGCCGCTGGTCGTTTCGATGTACGACGCGGAACTCTACGGCCACTGGTGGTACGAAGGGATTGATTTCTTGGAATACCTGTTCAAAAAAATCTATTACGACCAGAAGGACATCAAACTCGTCACCCCGAGCGAATACCTGGAAATGTACCCCGAAAACCAAATGGTGCAGCCTTCTATGTCCTCGTGGGGCGACAAAGGCTACCACGATGTGTGGCTTAACAGCGGAAACGACTGGATTTACCGCCACCTCATCAAAGCGGCCGAACGGATGATGGAACTGGCCAACAAGTTCCCCCACGCAGACGGACTCTTGCGCCGGGCACTCAACCAGCTGGCGCGCGAACTGGTGCTGATGCAGTCTTCCGACTGGGCGTTTTTGATGACCACCGGAACCGCCAAGGAATACTCCACCAAACGCACCAAGGACCACGTCAAACGCTTCAACGAGCTCTACGAACAAATCCAGGGCAACCGCATTGACGAAGGCTTCGTGTACGACTTGGAACAGAAAGACTCTATCTTCCAGCAAATGGATTATAACGTCTATTCCAGCGCCGCCAAAGAAGCCGTCCTAAAAAAGTATTAATACCGTAACACCCAAAACCCCGGGAGCCACACTCCCGGGGTTTTTTATTCTATTTTCCTTATACGCAGAACCGGTTTTTATTTAATTGAGCGGCCAACGCACACCGCCGTCTCCTTCTGCCATATTTTTCATATCGGCCCCTAATGCCGCGCATAGTGTGCGCACATACGCAAAATCCGACGAAGAACTGCTGGCGTGCGAACCGCAAACCAACTGGCCCCCATTTCCGGCAGGACGATAGGCCAATAAATACGGCTTCGTTTTGGACTGAGCCGAAACCGAAATAGTTTCCCACCTGTAAGTAAAATTTTTGCTCTCCGGCACTTCTACATCCAATAACGATAAATCCGTCGCATATTCCCCATTGGCCATATAATAGATTTCCTGCGCATCCCGCAGGGTTTTCAGTACGCTCAGCGGTTC